>JAISSQ010000098.1 GCA_031273045.1 Puniceicoccales bacterium | reverse complement strand
GCAGAGGCACGAAGAGGCGGCGCGGCGGAACCTGTCGGAGATTCCGACAAGTTGCCGGCGGGTTCGCTCACAAAGCCGGCGCCGGCGGGCTTGGGAAAACGCCGAACCGTCGAACTAATGCCGGGAGCGGTCTTCCGAAAATACCGCTTGACGGCGGCGTAAAGGTCGCCAACACTGACTTCCCTATAAGCAAGGGTGTCGCCGGATGTGTTTTGTGAGGGGGCTTCCCTCACGGTTAGACTGCCGGCAGCACCCTTGTTGTCTATCTCAACAGCCGTCGCAACGTAAGCGCGGTGTCCGCCTTGATGAATCTCGGAGACAATCACACGGGCAACATGCGGACGGTTCTCCAAACTAACGGGAGCATAGAGAATGTGACTGCGACCGGGAAGAACACCGGAACGGCGAGCGCGGCGCGACAAGCCGCCTTCCTTATCAACGTTTTGCTCCAAAAGAAGACCGTGCTGGATGATGTCCGGCAATGCGACAACGAGACCGTTCTTCTCGGCAAGGGTGAGGTCGGCGGAATAGTGAAGGGTTTCTTGGACGGTGGTTCGCGTAATGCCAACGTTCCACCCGGTCATGGCGTTCTGAACAGTGGTAGCCGGCAATTGAGAGTAAAGCCAGCGAGAGATGTTCGTAGCCGATTGCTTCTGCGTCGGAACAGGTGTCACCGAAATCACCGGAACCGTCGCGTTCACGTCGAGGTTCGCCGGTGGTGCCCAGTTGCCGGACTCCAACGCGATGTCGGCATCCAGTGCGGCAGAGGTCAGTGGCGGAAGGGCGGCAGGAGCCGCCGCCGGCGCCGGCGGTGCCAGAGGTGCCGGTAGCGCGAGCGGCGAATCGGACGTGTCCTGCGCGTCATCCGCGCCGATGCGCGACGGGCGAATGCCAAGAGCCGCTTCGGTCGTCGCCAATTCACCGGCGGTCAACGGCAGCACCGGCGCGTCCAACGGATTCGCCGGTGCCGGCGGGCGTCCGCCAAAAACAGGAACAGGCGGATTCGCGGCGGTGCCGGTTCCCGGCGGCGCAGCCGCGCTTTCTTCCCTTTGCCCTTCGCCGGCGGCGCCGGTGGCAGGATTGCCAAAGAGCGCGTTGAACCGGGCGCGGGCGCGTTCCCAACTGGCGACCGCTTCGGGCGAGGTGGCAGTGTCGGTGCCGAACGCGGCGCGGTGGGCGTTCACGGCGTCAACGAGCGCACCGAGGTTCGCTTGCGCCTGCGCCGCCGTCCAGCCGGCGGGAGCCAATTGCGTCGCTCCGGTGACGGGGTCGTAGGCATACCATTCACCGGTGGTGGGCATTTGCCCAACATAAGCCATGCCCTTGCCGACAGTGTCCTCCGCGAACTGCCGGAATTTGGCGTCGAGTTTCTCGCGCTCGCGTTTCGCCGTCTCCGAGTTGAAATCCCACGCGCCGGCGGTCTCACGCTGCTTGCGCATTTCCGCGCTGCCGGCGTCCGCTCCACCGCGTTCGGTGGCGATGTTGATGGCGTCAATGGCGTCGGCGGAAAATCCGGCGGCGCGAAGAAATTGCGACTGTTGCAGAAACGACGCTTCGCGGAAGGTCGCCAAGCCGTGACCGACGATGATAGCCGGGAGAAGTGCCCAAAAGGTGTCGATGGTGTTGTCCGCAAACTCGTCTCGATACTGTTTCCAATCCACTTCCGGCACCGCTTTGTCGAACGCAGAAAACACGTCTTGGATAACCAACGGCGTCACGTCTTGAATGACTTCCTGCCCAACTTGCGTTGCGGCACCAATGGCACCGAGACCGGCGGCGCGAGCGAGAAACTGCGACACGTTTTGCGCCGGCGCGCGAAGGATGGAGCGCAAGCCGGGAAACTTGCCCAGAAACAACTTGCCCTCAACGAACTCAACGGGCGTCTCCAACACCGCCGAAATGCTGCTCATAATGTCCGCCTGCGCCGCCGGAACACCACGCCGCAACATCTCCTCAGCGCGCATGCCCTTCACCGCCAGCGCAGTGACTGGCAGGGTCGCAGGTGACAACGCCGTAGCCATGAAGGGCAACTGTTCGAGAAAGGGTTGCGTGATTTTGCGGGTGACGAAGTTGTCGGAGAGGAGGGGTGAGACGACACGCCGCGAAATGGCGTGAATGTCGCTCTCAACTTCGCGCCATGTCCGCAGACGTTTCAGGTATTCGTCGCGCTCTTTCTTGTCGGCGGCCGTCATCCACCGGTAGCCGGGCATAAGGTTCTCGCCGGAGAGATACTGTGGGACGGTGGCATTGTAGTTCATCCAGCCGGGCAGGTCGGCATTCTCGTCGCGGACTTGATTCGCGTTCTCAATGTTGACTTCGTGCGAGAGGACATCACCAAACGCGATGTTGCGACCGACATCCAAAGTGCCGCGAAATAAGGCGCGTCCGCTTTGATGGAGGAAGCCACCGGTGGAATTGAGTAGTTTGGAGAAGAGATTGGCATCTCCGCCGGCGGCGCGTTCGCGGTCTCCGGCGGTCTCGCGCTGCGCCATGGCTTGCACCATTGAGAAAACCGTCTGCCGGTCATCTTTGTTGAGATGGAGGAGGTTGCGGAATGCAGATGAGGAGCCGTCGAGGTGCAAATCGCCGGTGTCTCGCAGCGCCGACAGCAGGTTCTCGGCGATGGGGCGAAGGTGCTGCATGGTCGCTTGGAGCACACCGAGCCGTGACCAGAGTTCTTTGCTCGCGGCGGCCTCGGCGTCCGGCGAAGACAGACCGAGTTGCGAGGCGTCGGCGCCGGCGAAGTCCACAGGTTCGCCGGCGAGGACGCGCTGGACGATGGATTGGTAATGCGCGTTGAGTTTTTTGGCGTCCTCATTCGCGTCGAGTTGCCGGCGGTGTAGCGCGTCGTAAATTTGCGACCACGTAGCCGGCAGGTCGCTCGGATGGTGTCCCAGTAACGCGGCACCGACGCGCGCGCGAAAGGCACTGTCGGTGTAGTCCACGCTATGCTTTTTGTCCGTGCCAGAGATGGTGCCGGTGGTGTCATCCTTCGCCTCGCGCTCGAACATGGACGAGACAAAGAGGTAAGCCATTTTTTCGTTGGCGTCGGGAAGGTCGTGCAGCGTGTCCTGCCACACCTTGCGCGAACGCGGCGGCAACGTGTTCAGCAATGCGGCACCGGCGGAGAGGGGGTGAGAGAAGGTGTCGGCCGGACGCCATTCTCCCTCGTCCACACGCGCGGCGATACCAGCGAGCGGCGCAGCCACGGTGGGGCGCGGCGCGACACGCGAGACGGAGGCATCGTAGATGCGCTCACTGTTGAGAGGGTCAAAGACGGGCATGGCTATTTGGTGGCGGGTGCCGGCGGCGCGACGCCGGCGCCAACGGAGAGTTTGGCGAAGTTGCCGGAGGTCAGCGCAAACACGATGTCCTCCATCTTCTGTTGCGCCTCACGGTGCGAGATGTCAGGCAGCCCTTTGTCGCGCCGAGCCGCCTGTTCCTTCGCGAACCAATTGCAAAACTCGGTCTCCGCTTGCGTCCAAATCAGAAGCGATTTCGATTCGAGCGCAGGATTGACGGCGTATTCGGCGCGTCCGTTGGCGTCCAATTTAGTCAGCGGAATCTTATTCCCTTGGTCGTCCAATTCGAACTCCTCTTTGCCCGTCTTGCGGTTCTTCACGCGCGAGTAGCGGATGGAACCGTCAGCGTTGCGCTCGTAGATGGGAACGTTGCGCCAGCCAAGTTGGTTGTCCGGCGTGACGACGAGGGCGCCGGTGTTGTGCTTCTCGCGCAGGGTGGCGCGCACCTGCGACGCGACAGGCACCCCCGCCAAATCCTTCGCTTCTTTGAGCGATTCTTTGACGGATTCTCTTAATCCGGTAGGGAGCATGGCGACTGACGCATTAAGGCGGGTGACAGCCAACCGGTCGTTCCAATTGATGTGGTAGGCGGCGTCTTGGATTTTCACCGCGTCCTGAATTTCGGATTCCGTTATCGTGTTCGGGTCTTTCGCCTTCAACTTCTGTTCCCAGTTGAATTTCTGCGCTTTGTATTTCGCGCGGATGTCGGCGGGGACGTGCTTCGCGGCATCAATCTCGGCATTCGAGACGAACGCGCCGTTGCCCATTTGCGCTTCTGTGTTGCGCGCAGACCAATCGGTGGTGGTGCCCTCAATCTTGGTCGCGAGGAACCGGTTGGCGCGGGCGCGGAGTTCGTCGCGCGCGGCCTGTATTTGCGGGTCTTTGCTCTCCGCGGGCAAGTGCTGTAACTTGTCTTCTTTGAGGTCAGCGAGGATAGTTTCCGGTTGGGTCTCGCAAAGGCGCAACGCCGCGTTCTTTTGGAACAACGCCGGTTGCATTTGGGCGCGTTTATCGCGTTCGGTCGCGTCGAAAATGCCGCGCCCGACGGCGGAATCCAAAGCACCGAAGTAAGCGGTGGCGTCGCCGTTACGAGCAGCAGTGTCGAGTTCGTTCTCGGTGGCGCGGCGGTCTGTGTCGATTACTTTCGCGATGCGCAGTTTGTCGGCGGTCGCCATCGCGACACGCATGCCGGCCTCGCGCTCGGATTTCCACGCCTTCCATTCATGCGCGTTGAACTTCGATTGGTCGGAATACTTTTTCTCAACGGCATTGAGCGCGGTCTGCAAATCGTCATTCCATTTGGACGGGTCGGTAGTGGACAGCGTGCTCTCCCACTTCTTCGTCGCAACGTCCACGTCGGCTTTGTAATTCTGCTTGATCGTGTGAATTTCGGTCTGACGGACTTTCTCAAAGAAGGACGCGACCTCGCCGGCGACGTTCACAACCTCGCCGGCGAGCGAGGCTGAGGCGGATCCGATCCGGGAATGCGCTTCGTAGAAGGGGTCGAGGATGCGGGCGTTTATGCGGGGCTGGCTAACGCGCGAGCCGGAGAGAGCGGCGGCGACAGCACCGGTGTCAGGAGCGGTGGTGCCGGCGGAATGGTCATTGTAGAGCGGAATGCGAGGCACGGGGAGAAGGTTGGGAGGAATGAGAAAACGGGTCAAAAATACTGCTTGGCGACGGCGGTGCCGCCACGGAGGGCAGAAGCGGCGCCGGCGATAGACGTCCCGATGACGTTGGCGCGAGCAGTGGCACGGGCGGTGCGACCGGCGAAGCGGTCCATCACGGCCTGTTGCCGCAGGGCGGACGCCTGCGACTGCGCTGGTCCGATGATGGCACCGCCGGCGTTGGCGGCGGAGATGGCGGCATTGCCGTATCCCTCCGCCTGAACGAGCAGCGGCGAGCCGGAGTTGATGTCCACGCCGGCGGCGGCATAGAGGGCGCGCTGCCTTCCAGCGAGCGCCTCTGCCTCACGCATACCCTGCAAGGACGCCTCGCGCGCGGCGGCGGCGGCGTCGCGCTCGATGGCAAACGCCTCGTTCTCGGCGACCTTGGCGTTGTATTCGTTGAGTTTTTGCTGCGCCTTGCCTTGCTGGTGCTGCGAATAGGCGGAGTAAGCGGTAGCGGCGACAGTGGCGACCACGCCAACGACGGCGATTGCGGCAGGCATTAGCACACCCTCCCTTCCGCCGCGCCGGTCTGCGGCACAGTAGGTGCACCGTCCTGCGACGAGCCGGCGGCGGCGGTTTCTTTCGCCGGCGCGCCGGCGGAGGAAATGGATTCAGCAGAAGCAGAAAAATCAAAACCGGGAGTGTCGCGGAATACCTTCCAAAACTGGTGAGACACGTGTTCGGACTGCCATCCGAGCGATAGTAATTTTCGGAACATGGTCATCTCACCGGTCAGGAAGCAACAGGTGCACCGTCCGATGGACTTGCACACCTCCTCGACTGCCGCAGGGAGATGAGTTACTGCGCGGTAGCGCATGGCTGCCGGTGCGGCAGGATTGGTCAGCACCCAGCCGACGAACGCCACCGGCGAGGTGTTATCTTGGTAGATAGCACAGGCGGCGAGCGGGGCGGAATGCTCGACGTGCGGACCGGGCGTCGGAATGCCGTCGTGAACATGCGTCGGCACAGCGGGCACAGGACCGGTGTCGCTGACGATGATGCCGAGCGAGGGGAGCAGTGCGCGGGGCGTCGGCAGGACGCCGTGGCCACGCCACCACGACGCGAGCAGGTCGTAGTCATCGGGGGCGCCAATGTTCCAAGTGCGGAAGGTGAGATTGTGCTGTTTGTGGTGCGATGTCATTGGGAGGTGTAGTCAACTCTGGGTGTGATGGAGAGGATGGTGGCGGGATAAGGCGCGGAACTGACGAGAGTCAGACCGCCGTCGCGGGTGTAGCCGCCGGTGATGGACACAGGAATATCGCCGGTGAAGGGTCGCTGCTCGGCACCGCTGACCACGTTCGCGGGCCACAAGCGCAGGGGCATAAGCGAGCCGTCGGGGCGCTCGATGGACAACTGCGCTTCCTGCGGGGTGTCTTTGAGGCGGATGGTCGCGTCGTTGACGCGACGGATTCTGCCGACGGTGGCACCGTCGGCAAACACGCTGTCCAACTTCACGGTGCGGAGACGGGCGGCGATGGGGAGACCGGCGTCATCATCAGCGGCGTAATCGTATTGGTAAAGCGTGCGGGTGGTGTTATTGGGAGATTTGGCGACGATGAAAATGTCGTCGCGGAGAACGCCGGGCAAGACGCAGACGCTCTCGATGGTGCCGAGGTCAGTGTGCCAGCGCGTCCATGCGTTGATTTTTTCTGTGGGCAAGTAGTGGAATACCGCCATATCGCCGGTCACAAGCGCGGCGAGAACGACTCGAGAGGGCATTTCCGCGCTATCGATCTGCACGCCGCGCACGACGAGCAGGTGCGGCACGCGACACAATCCTCGCCGCCCGTGCACACGCCAATCTCACCATCGTCAGCGGCGCGAACGCCGCCGCACAATAGCACGACAGACGCGAGCACAACGAAGACGACCGCAAGCAATCTCATTCCCCAAACCTACTGCTGCCGAAAATCACCGCCAACCACATTGCCAACTGCCGTGTGTCCGCCGGCGCGCGCCGTCATCGCGCGCTGCCCGTCCCACCAGCCGACGGCCAACTCCAAGAAGTGCTCAATCTGCGAGTTGCGCGAACGGTTCTCCGCCGCCGCAATCGCCGCCAACCGCGCCATCAACGTCCGCTTCAAGCACACCGACGTTATCTGCTTGTCGGGAGAATGCCCGTGATTCCTCGTTGTCTTCATAGACGAACAGACACCAACAAAAACAGACGGTTGCACACACGTTTTGACCCCGAAAATTTTACAGAACAAAACTCACTAAAACGCTTGACGCCTTGTTAAAAACCACTAAAACAATGCGCCATGCTCAACCCAGCAAAATCATATCTATCGGTCGGGATTGCCTACGAACTCCGCGACGCTCTCGCTGCCACAGCGCGCAACGAGGGACGTTCTCTGTCCGGGCAAGTCCGCTTCATTCTGACCTCTGCCTTGTTAAAAAACAATAAGGAGAACGCCGGCGCAACCGCCACCAAGAAAGGAGCCAGACATGAAAACGCCTGATTCACTCGCCGCCATCCGCGAAGAGTTCGCCCGCCTCGCCGCAGACATCCGCGCCTCGCTCGCCTCCACGCGACGCCCCGCGACCACGGGCTACATCGCCGGCGACAAAGCCGCCGCCGCGTTCCTCGGTCTGCGAAACCGCGAGACGTTCCTCTCCCTCATGCGCGCGCAGCGCATTGAGCCAATCCGCACGGCGCGCGCAAAACTCTGGCGCCGCGTGGACCTCGAAAACCTCGAATCCGACGCCACGCCCTTCCTCCCCAACAACCCCTACGGACGCAACGGCAAGCCGTCCTCCCGCACCTGACCCATTTCGCGCGCATCCGCAGCAAGTGCTGTGCCGCCCATTCATGGCGGAATGCGCCTCCGAAAACCAACAACCAACAACCAACACACAACATGAGCACACACAAATACACCAACATCTTCGCGCCCGGCGCGAAGCAAATCAGCACGATGCTGCGCGAGCGCATCCTCGCCACGGCAACCGCCGTCATCCGTGTCACGCCGTGCGTCAACAACCACGCTACCGCAAAGCACCTCGACGACTGCCTCACGGATGACCTGCGTCGCACCACCGGCGGCGCACTCCCCAAGGCCACCGCCTCCAGCACCAACGGCGCCACCGTCGCCGCCGCAGCCGCCGCGTCCAAACTCTGGCCGCACGTCCTGCGCCTCGCCTTGCTCCGCAGCGCCGGCGTCGCCGACCCCGACGCCAGAGACACCGACGCCCTCCGCCTCGTCATCGCCCTCACCGAAAAGCAGGACGCCAGGGGCTACTCGCACCGCGAGACCTACCACGTCGCCCTCCTCGCCGGCACCCCCGCCACCTCTCTCGCCGACGCTTGGCGCTGTGCCAATCCCACGCTCCGAGACGACGACGACATCGCCATCCACACGCTCTACGCCGCCGCGCCCCAATCCAGTTCCAGCGCCGCCGTTCACGCCGGCACCCCCGCCACCGCCGCACCCGCCGGCGAAGCCGGCACCAGTGCTGTGCCGCCCATTCATGGGCGGTCGGCCGCCACCCCCTCCATCGCCGTCCTCCTCGATGACGACCCGCCCCCCGACCACAACGACTACACCATCGCGCCCATCGACAACCTGCTCGACCGCGACACCACCTACGTCCTCGCCCGCGTCCACCCCAACGACCCCATGTGGCGAATCACACACACCATCGCCCTCAACCGCTGGGAACCCCACGTCTGCGAAATCATCGCCGCCTCTCCCGCCCACGTCGCCGCCGACGCCGCACGCACCCTCTGGTGGGGAGACCGCCATCGCGGCGGCACCCTCACCACCGACGCCGCACGCAAGACCGCCGTCATCTCCGCCGGTCTCCGCCGACGCTGCCCCTACATCATCGCACTCGCCGCTCGCGCCGAGTTCGGCGCAGACCACCAGACCGCCGTCGCTTACCGCTTCCGCTGCCTCGGTTTCGACCGTCGCGCCGCCGCCATCGACACCATCATCAATTACTGCCGAGCCAACTACACCACCGACCACGGCCTCTGGGACTTCTACTCCATTCGCCCGTCGGACATGGGCGAAAGCCAATTCACCGATGGCTGGATTCGCTCAAACTCCGTCCCGCGCGAAATCATCGAAGCCCTCCACCTCGACGACGACGACGACCAACCACCCTCGCTCCCACCACAGCCGCCCGCCGGCGAAGCCGGCACCAGTGCTGTGCCGCCCATTCATGGACAAAACGAGGAGCCGGCAGAGCCGGCGGAAGAACCCGAAGCCACCCCCGCCCCCAATCCAGTTCCAGCGCCGGCGTTCTCGCCGGCACCCACGCCACCGCCGCCCCCGCCGCAGAACCGCGTCCTCCGCCGCCTCCTCGACGTCCTCGACTACTTCGACACCGAGACCAAACGCTGGCGAGTCATCCAAGCCGAGTGGAAAGTCCGCCTCGAAAGCGCCAAGAATGCGGTCGAATCCGCCCGCCGCAACGCCGCCGAAACCGCCAATGGTCAACAACTCCTCGCGCTCAAATACCACGACGACCAACCGGCCTCGCCTCCCGCGCCGAAGCCGCCGCCCCAATCCAGTTCCAGCGCCGGCGTTCACGCCGGCACCCACGCCACCGCCGCCCCCGCCGCCGAAGCCGGCACCAGTGCCGAATAACCGCCGCCACACCTTCATCCTTCATCCCTCATCCTTCATCCTATGAAAACCTTCCTCCTTATCGCCGGCACCGTCGTCAACACCACCCTCATCGCACTCGGTGCCGTCCTCCTCACACTCGGCGGAACCGCCGGCGCGCTCGCCCGCGCCGGCCTACACGACACCGCCGCACTCCTCGCCGACGACACCGCCACCGGCACCCTCGCCCTCGGCATCGGAATCGCCGGAACCCTCGCCCACGCCATCGCCACCGCCCTCGCGATCCGCGACACCGGCGCCACCGAACACTGGACGACCGACGCCTGACCCACTTGCCCCGCCGCCCGCCAGCACAAGTGCTGCTGCTGCCCATTCATGGCAGAACGCCACCGCCGAAGGCGCGGGGCACACACTCTCACCACCACACACCTCCCTTCATCCTTCAACCTTCATCCCAACATGAGCACTCACATCACCCTCGACCAACTCCCGCCCAAATACCGCGACCAAGCCCGCGCCCAAATCGCCGCTGACGACGCCACCGCCGACCACACCGACCACCTCGCCCGCGCCGCCGCCTTCCGCGCCCTCCTCCGCGCCTACGGACAGAAGCCCCGCGCCACCACCACCGCCCCCACCCATTCCGGCGCCGTTGCCGCCGGCATTCCTCCCGCGCCCCCGAACGACGCGGGAGGCACAATTGAAGCAACAACTCAATCGTGCGCCACGTGCCAAGCACGTCTTTCCTCGGCGCGCCTCACCGCGCGCCGAGGCCCATCTACCACCGCCGACGCCACCGGCGAAGCGTCGCCGAAACGCAGCGGAGGCAGCGAAGCCCGCCGCGCACAACTCGCCGCCATCTGCGCCACCGCTACCACCGCACACGTCACCGCCACCATCCGCCGCACCACCACCGGCGACACCGCCCTAATCATGCGCCCACGCCGCAGCCGCGCCACCGCCCGCACCGCCGCCGACCGCATGACCCACACCGAACGCCTCTTCATCCGCTGGTTCGCCCTCGCCATTGAACCGGGCGACTACGAGCGCGTCACACTCCGTCTCGACGGCGGCAGCCGATACACCCCTGACTTTTTCCTTGCGGACACCGACGGCACAATGCTCTGCATCGAGGTCAAGGGTGCCTACCGCCTCCCCACACACGGCCGCGCCCTCACCGCCTTTCGCGAAGCCCGCGCCCAATTCCCCATGTTTCGGTTCCGCTGGTTTTGCTACGAACCCAAAACCAAAACATTCCGCGAACTCTATGCGGCGGAATGACTTACGAAACCGAAAACCAAACAAAAAAACCTACCAGAAACCAACCAGAAAAACCTACCGACTTATTCACAAAGTTGTTCACCGGTTATTCACCGGTTATTCACAGGGTTATTCACACCCCAAAAACCGCAAAAAATAACCAAAAACCTAACACGCTCACCACACAAAACCAAACACATCTCACACATGGACTACACAAAAATCACTTCACATCTCCTTCATTCGGAACGAGTTATCGACGCAACCGACTTCGAGTTTCGCACGTGGATCTACCTCTTGCACTACTGCGTCGAGCACGAAACGGGCGGCGTTTTGCGCGGCGCAAAACAGTGGCCGCGCGAAAAATGGCTGGCGCAAACGGGAGCCGAATATCCGCGTTTCAACGACGTCAAAGGTAATCTCTACGGCGTCGAAGGAAACGATGTTTGGGTGGCTTTTTACCCGGA
>JAISSQ010000078.1 GCA_031273045.1 Puniceicoccales bacterium | reverse complement strand
GCGGCGGTGCCGGCATCGGAAGGAATGGTAGCGGTGAAGCAACCGGCGTCGCACCACCGTTGATACCACGCCGGTTCGACCGCCGACGGGTCGTAGGTTTTGGGAATGTCGCTCATGTTGTCTGTCAGGAAAGTCGCTCTGCGGAAAAGCGGCGCAGTGAAGCACACCGCCGGCGGTGCCGCAAGGCGGCGGTGGTCGAGGTTTGGGGTTGAAAAGCGACGTGCCCCATTTAGCGTTGCCGGAAAACACTGACCGACCGCGCAGGTGCACCGACGGTGCCGTCCGCGCGACGCTCTCACTCTCGCATGGCACACCATTATCCCAACCTCAACGGCATCCTGACCACGGCACTGCTCGTCGTCTGCGCCCATGCGCTCAACCCATTTGCCGCCTTCGCCCAGAGCCAGCCCGCCGCCGCTACCGCCACCGCCGGTGGTGCCGGCGGAAGTGCCGCCGCTACCGGTGCCGCCGCCGGCGCGTCAACGTCCGCCGCAAAGCCCGCAACCGCCGCTCCCGCCCCCGCTCCCGCCGCGCCCATCACCGACGCCAACGGCAACCTGTTGCCCATCACCGGCGACCTCATCGTCTCCGCAATCAACTACCGCTTCGACGGCGCGCGCAAAATCAACCCCGACGAGGCCGCCGCGCACCTGCGCCTCAAAGTCGGCAAGCCCTACACGCAGGACGCCGCCGACGCCTCCATCCGCGCCTACTACTCCACCTCGCTCTACGAGTTCGTCAGCATTGAGCCCGAAATCCTCCCCGACAACACCGTGCGCGTGAACGTCACGCTCGCGCCGCGACTGCGCGTCACCGACGTCGCGTTCGAGGGCAACAAGGAGTGGGATGCGGAGAACGTTTGGAGCACCGGCTTGAAGGAGGAAATCCTCGTCCAGCCCGGCTACCCGCTCGACGAGGTGCTCGTCGCCCGCTCGGTCACCAAACTGCGCGAGAAATACAAGAACAAGTTCCCCTTCGCCGAAATCACGCCGCGCATTGAGCGCGACGAGACGAAGGGCACCGCGAAGGTCACCTTCGTCATCAAGGAGAACAAGAACATCGCCATCCGGCGCATCGAGTTCACCGGCAACGAGCACATCGCCGCCTCCGACTTGCGTCCCGTCATTGACACGTCCTCGTGGGCTTGGACGTTCGACTTCGCCGACTACTCGAACAAGCGGTTCATGAAGTTCTCGTGGCTCACTGACTGGGGGCGATTCGACAAGGAGGCGTTCGACGAGGACATCAAGAAACTCCGCGAATTCTACCGCAATCAGGGCTTCCTCGACGTCGAAATCCCCGCCGACGGCGTCTCCATCAGGCACGTGGAAACCACCGCCGATGAGGACTGGCTCGTCATCAAAATCACCATCAAGGAGGGGCGGCGCTACACCGTTGGCGACATCAAGTTCGAGGGCAACACGCTCGGCGCGCCCCGACTGGGCGAGACCGCCGGCGCGCTTCCGCCCGCGCGCGCCGCCGAAGTGCGCCGCTACAACTCCGACAACCTGCGCGCCCAACTCGCCCAGAACCGGCGCGACTTCCACCGTCCCTACCCCATCGGCGACCGCATTCTCGACACCCTCTTTCCGGGAAACGCCAAGGCGCGCAACGCCTCCGAAGTGCGAACCAACTTCGACACCCTGCGCACCGGCGACTGGTATTCGCCAAAGGCCGTCGCCACCGCCTCCGAAAAAATCCGCGACTACTACGGGCAGGAGGGCTTCCTGAACACCTACGCCGTCATCAAGCGCGAACCCGACGCCAAGACCGGCAAGATCAACCTCGTCGTGCAAATCAAGGAGGGCGTCAAAACGCACATCGGCGCCATCAACATCAGCGGCAACACCAAGACCCGCGACAACGTCATCATCCGCGAACTCGTCCTCGCTCCGGGCGAAGTGTTCGACACTGTGCGCATGAAGAACTCCGAGATGATTCTGCGCAACACGCGCTTCTTCGAGAGCGTCTTGCTCTCGCCCGAAGTCACCAACGCCAACGTCCCCAACGTGCGCGACCTGCGCATTGACCTGCGCGAGGGACAGACGGGGCAGTTGCAGTTCGGCGTCGGTTTCAGCAGCGTCGAGCAACTCTTCGGCTACGCCGAATATTCCGAGTCCAACTTCGACATCTTTAACTGGCGCACAAAGTTCCGCGGCGGCGGTCAGAAATTCCGCGTGCGTGTGCAAATCGGCACCCTGTCGAGCAGTGCCGAGCACTCGTTTGAAAACCCGTGGGTCGGCGGTCGCGAACTCGCGATGGGCTACCTCGCCTACTATCGCAACGACCAATACAGTTCCTCCGAATACGAGGTGCAACGCATCGGTCTCAACATCTACGCCCGCCGCCGCATCTACGGGCAGTTCAACGGCTCGCTTGACTACGAAATCTCGCAAGTCCGCCTCAACAACGTCGCTACCACCATCCCGTTCATTTACGCCGAAAACAACGACCCAAAAATCGTCTCCAAGGTCGGCTTCACCGTCTCGCGCAACACGCTCAACGACTTCTATTTTCCCACCTCCGGCACCTACATCAGTTTCGCGAACTACCTTGCCGGCGGGCCGTTCGGCGGCGACGTCAACTACTTCAGAACCGAACTGCGCACCAGCGTCTGTATCCCGATATTCGACGCCGCCGAGCAAACCCTCCAACTCTTCGGACGCGTCGGCTCAATGGTGCCTTACGGCATGGGCGACCGCAAAATCCCCTTCTACGAACTCTTCAATCTCGGCGGTGCCTACGACCTGCGCGGCTTCAAATACAACCACGTTGGCCCCTTCATGGAGGACGAGGCGATGGGCGGAAAGTCCTACGCAATGTTCACCGCCGAATACACAATCAAACTCTTCGAGCAGATGCGCTTCGCCATCTTCTACGACTGCGGATTCCTCAACGAACGCGCGTTCGACTTCCGCGCGCGCGGAAGCAACAAAACCAAAACCAAATACTACCCGCAGTTCGCCGGCACCTCCCTCGAATCCGCCTCCTACACCACCGGTCGCTTCAACGACGACGCCGGCTTCGGCTTCCGCCTCCTTGTCATGGGCGCACTTATGCGCATTGACGTCGCATGGCCGCTCACATCCACCAAGGAAAACAACGACGGCATCCGCTTCAACTTCTCCTTCGGCGTGAAGTATTAAGCGGTAGCAACGCAATGACTTACGTCGGTTTCGCTCGTCCCGCCCCGTTGCTCCTCGCATTTGCCGCGCTCGTGTTCACCGGCGGTGCCACCGATGCCGGTGGTGCCGGCGTTTCGCTTGACGGTCGCGGCTGGCATTTCGCCCTCGACCCGCTCCGCAACAGCGAGCGTCTCGGTTGGCATTTGCCGCCGAAGAACTGGAACCGCGAAAAGCCCGCGCCGCAGCCGGGCTGGGACGCCGTCGCCGCACCGCATTGCTGGACGGTGGACGCGCGCTATGGCGAATTCGCAAACGTCGGCTGGTATCGCCGCTCGTTCGTTCCGCCGGTGCCGGCGGCAGGCGAGACGGTCTGGCGGCTGACGCTCGAAGCGGTCGGCGAGCGTTGCCGCGTGTGGGTGAACGGGCGCGATTTCGGCGCGCACGATAGCGTGGGCGTACCGGTGGTTCTCGATGTCACCGGCGTCGGCATTGAGCCGGGAAAACAAAATTTCCTCGTCGTGGCGGCGGACAATTTTTTGGACAAAACGACCATCCCGGGCGCGCGTTCCGGCGACATGCCGTCCGACCAACTCATCCCGTGGCTCAACTACGGCGGACTGCTTGGAAGCGTCACGCTCGAATCGCTGCCTGCCGCGCACATCACACGGCAAAAACTTTTCGCCGCGCCCGCTGCCACCGGTGCCGGTGCTGGTGCCGCCGTTGGTAGCGCGCGGCTTGATGTCAGGATTTGGTGCGGCGCGGGCGGCTTCGGCGAAAACGCCGCGCTGGAAATCGAAGTGCGCGAACTGTCCGCCGGCACCGGCAGTGGCGGCGGCGGCAGTGGTAGCGGCAACGGCGGCAGCGGTGGCGTTTCTTGCAAGGGAGGCAATAAAGTTGTCGCGCACGCAACGCTGCCGGCACCGGCGGCGGCGGCGGAGTCCGTCTCGGCGACGATTGAAATTCCCAACGCGAAGCCGTGGACGCTCGCGTCGCGCCAACTTTACGAAAGCCGCGTCACACTGCGCACCGGCGGCGTTGCCGGCACCGGCGCCGACGGCTTCCGCCGCTGGGGTCTCGTGGACGAATTCCGCCGCCCACGCCCCCTCTACAACCACATCACCGAAACCCTGCGCAAAAGCGACTGGCCCACGCCCGCGGCAGAATAATCTTCACAATCCGCCCCGCATCGCCGGCACCAGCACCGCCGCCGGCGGCACACGCCCAGCCCCGTAGGGGCGGCATAGCATAGGCAGGGGTGAAGTCGCGTAGCGACGGAACCCCTGTGATAGCGCAAAATGGAACGTGAACCGCGAAGCGGTGGCATAGAGCACCGAGGGCGTGAGCCCTCGGATTTTTATGCCACCGCTTCGCAGTTCGCGTTGTGGTCAGGGAGCGACGAAAACAGGGGCTGACGTCCCTGCTTATGCTATGCCGGCCCTTCGGGGCTGGCGCGCCGCCACTGGGTCGCGCAACTGGGAGCGCGGCACATGGAGCGCCGACTTTCAAGTCGGCTCGCATGCCCTGTGCGGCGTAGCCGCCTTGCGTTCTCTTCTCTTGCCAAAGAGACCGCGCGCTCGCCGGCGGCAGTGCCACCACTGGTGTCACGCGCCGCTACACCAAGAAGTCCAGAGCGTCGTTCGGCGTGACGACGCTGACCTCGCCGCTCTGCGGATACGCAACACGCCACGCTTTGGGTGTCTTTACGCGAACGGTCGCAGGGCCTGCGCCGGCAGTGTTGCCGGCAGTGTTTCCCGTGCCGCCGCCGCTCCTGCCCCTGCCGCCGCTGTTCCACTTGAACTCGTAGGCGCGAATCTGCCCGCCACTTTCCTCGACATAGTCAATCTCCTGCTGGTCGTAGGTGCGCCAGAAATAAGCACTGTGGTTGACGCCTTCGAGCGAAAGTTTCTTGTGTCGCTCGATGACTGCGTAGTTTTCCCAAAGCGCGCCCATGTCGTCACGTAGCGGCGGCGGCGCGAAAGCGTTGATGAGCGCGTTGCGAATGCCGAGGTCGGCGAAGTAGATTTTGCGCGATTTGGAAATTTCCTTGCGTAGGTTCCGTGCAAACGCGCCGACACGCAGAACGACGTGCGCCCCCTCCAAGAAATGCAGGTAGCGCTCGACGGTCTTGATGTCGCAGCGAAGCGCACCGGCGATTTCCCCGAACGACACCTCCGAACCGATTTGAAACGCCAGCAGACGCAACAAATCGCGCAAGCGCTCGCGGTTCGTCTCGACAAGTGCGAAGATATCCTTGAGCAGGTAATCGCTGACGAGTTGGAGCAGGTGCCGTTGCTTCTCTTCGGGGGTGCTAAGCGTGACGACTTCGGGATACGCGCCGTAAATCAACCCGTGCTCGATGAGCGTTGAGAGCGTCGTCGGACGCGGCGACAACTCGCCCAGCGACAGCGGGAACATCTCCAAAACGCGCTGACGTCCCGTGAGCGGTTCACCGGTGCTGGCGCGCAAATCGAACGAGGCGGAACCGCTGGCGACAATGCGTAGCGCGGGATAGGTGTCATGTAGCAGTTTCAAGACCAGCCCGATATCGGGCACGTTTTGCGCTTCGTCAACGAAGAGGTAGTCGAGGTTCACGGCGAGTCGCGCCAGCGCCTCGCGCGTTGGTTCGAGCAAAACGCAGTCGGTGTCAAAGTCGCCATTGAGAAACTCCTTGCGACCGGCGAGACCGGCGAAGCATTCCTGCATCAGCGTCGTTTTGCCGGTCTGCCGCGCCCCGAAAAGCGTGACAACCTTGCGCGGAGCGTCGGAGGCGAGAGCGGCAGCGAGTTGCGCTCCCAATTTTCGCGAGAAATGCTGGAACATAATCCAGCAATTTGCGTTAATTGCTGGATTTCGCAACCGAAAATCGGCACGCCACTCGGAACACAGGTCTCTGCCCCACAACGGGGAGCGCCGACTTTCAAGTCGGCTTGGTGGAGATGCGGCGTAACTGCCACTCTAAAAAGAGAAGAGAAAGCAAGGCGGCTGCGCCGCATGGGGCATGCGAGCCGACTTGAAAGTCGGCGCTCCATGTGTGGTGCTCCATGTGTGTATCGGCTCGGCGTGTGGCGAATAGGAGCGCGGGTCTCTGCTCCGCATCGGGCGCGGCAGGTCTCCGCTCCGCCGCACGCCAAGCCCCGAAGGGGCGGCATATCATAGGCAGGAGCGTCAGCCCCTGTTATGAGGGGCATCCCTCTCCCCAACTACGAACCGCGAAGCGGTGGCATATAGCAACGAGGGCTAATGCCCTCGACACTGTATGCCACCGCTTCGCGGTTCGCGGTTTTGTTTGCGCTATTACAGGGGTTCCGTCGCTTCGCGACTTCACCCCTGCCTAACAATATGTCGCCCCTTCGGGGCTTGTCGTTTGCCGGTATCTTCGCATGAGAGAATTCTCGCCCGCCTGTTCCTCTTTGAATTGTTCGGCGGAACGCCGGTGTCGGGACGCCGTGTGGGACAGAAAATTATTTTTA
>JAISSQ010000019.1 GCA_031273045.1 Puniceicoccales bacterium | reverse complement strand
GCCGGACTGGTTAACTACGCGCCGCCAACGTGCCCAGTTTGGCTCATCGACCCGGACGAGGACATTGTCTCCGAAAATGATGCGCTGTTCGCGAACCGGTTTTTCCGGCACATTAAGCGCGGTGCCTCCGAGGGTGTGCGTTTGTTGGAGCACGAACTCACGGAACGGGTGCGCGCCGCGAGCGGCGGCGGGGAATGACGGGGACAAGTGTCGTCGGCAACGGGCGGGTTAGGAGCGCCGACTTTCAAGTCGGCTCGGCAGTGGTGCGGCGCAGCCGCCTTGGTTCTCTTTTTTAGAGTGGCGGCTACGCCGCATAGAACGGGCGAGCCGACTTGAAAGTCGGCGCTCCATGTGTCGGCGCTCCATGCGTGTGGTCGCCTGACAACAAGGCACTGGCATCCTGTGCGAGAATGGGGGCGTCAGCGTTCTCCGCTGACTTCCTCCAAGCGTTTGAGGAAATACTCCATGACGCGCTCGTAGAGTTGTTCGCGCAGGACGGTGTCCTCGACGCCGGCGTCTATGCTGGGGTTGTCGTTCACTTCGACGACGCAGGGTTTGCCGCCGTCGGGACCGGCGACCTTGACGTCCACGCCGTAGAGGCCGCGTCCGATGGCGTTGGCGGCTTTGAGCGCGGCGCGCACGACGGGGCGCGGGGCGAGTTCGACGGGGATGGTCTCGTGCCGTCCGCTGACCTTCGCGGAGAGTTTCTCCGAGGCGGTGGCGGCGGCGGGGTTGTAAATCTGCCAGTGCCCGCGCGCCATGTGGTATTTGCAAGCGTAGAGCGGGCGTCCGTCGAGGATGCCGATGCGCCAGTCGAACTCGGTCGGCAGGTAGCGTTGGGCGATGACGAGGTCGGACTTGTCGAGCAGTTCCGAGGCGAGGCGGCGGTAGTCGTCGGGCGTGGCGGCTTTTTTGACGCCCAGCGAGAACGCGCTGTCGGGCTGCTTGAGCACCACCGGCAGTCCGAGCCGTTCGAGCACGGCGTCAATGTTGTCGCGGTGCAGCACCTCGGTTTGCGGCGCGGGGATGTCGTGGTGGCGGAACAGTTCCGCCAGATAGACCTTGTTGGAGCAGCGGATGATGGAGGCGGGGTCGTCCACGACGACGAGTCCCTCCGCCTCGGCGACCCGCGCGAAGCGGAACGTGTGGTTGTTGACGGCGGTGGTGGAGCGGATGAACAGCGCGTCGAACTCGCCGATGCGCCCGAAGTCGTCGCGGTCTATGATTTCGGCGTCAATGTCGAGTTTGTCGGCAGCGCGGATGAACCGCTGAATCGCCTTTTCGTTCGACGCAGAGTTTTGCTCCGTCTTGTCCCAGAGGATTGCGAGGTCGTAGCGCGCCCCCGGTTTCGGGCGGGCGGGCGCGCTGTCGCGACGCACGAACTCGTCGGCGCGGTCGCGCAGCACCGGCACGTGTTCGCCCGGCACGTCGTGGACGGAGATTGTCGAGACGTTGCGCAGTTCCCACCCGTCCTCGTCGTCCCTGCGGAACGTCGCCCGCAGCAGCGGGGCTGGGAACGTGTTGAAGATTTGGCGGCACAGTTGGTCGTAGTGCTTGTGCACGCCGCGCCCGAAATAGACCGCCAGTTCGAACGTGTTCTCGGTGAGGTGGGCGAGCGTGCGGTCGGCGAGTTCGTCGAGGTCGCCCGACGCGCTGCGAATGATGGAGGCGGACTTCACGTCCTGAATCGTGTTGATGCGCGGCAGCGGCTTGTGCCCGCGCGCCTCGGCGATGAGCGAGACGTAGTAGCCGTTCGTCTGGTAGGCGAGCGAGCGGCACAGGTTGATGACGCGCGCGCCGCGCAGCGCGGCGTATTTCGGGTCGGTGAGGTATTGGCGGGCGGAGACGACCGTCGCCTCCGGTGTCGAGAACGTCCAGTGCTCCGGGCGGTTGATGACGAAGAGAAACTTGCTCATGAAGCGTTGCGTGGGGAATGGGGGCGGGCGGCGGCGAACTACCGGACGGGGCGACGCGGCGCGTTGCCGGCGGAGGGAAGGTGCGGGCGGCGGGGGCGACAAGCACCTACTTGCGCGCGGCGGACGCGGCGGCGGACGCCGTCGGCGCGGCGGACGCTGATTTCTGCGGAGCCGCCGCCGGTGGCGCGGGCGGCGTGAAGTAGCGGAAGCCGGCGTTCGGGTTCGCGGGGTCGAAGGCGTAGGCGTCGCGGTTGCGCAAAAAGTCCTTCACCGCGTCCACCGGTATCGCGAACCCAAGCCCCTCCGCGCCGAGGCGGACAATTTTCAGGTCGTTCACGCCGACCACCTCGCCGTGCAGGTTGAACAGCGGACCGCCGGAGTTACCCGGATTGATTTGCGCCGTCGTCTGCACCAACAGCCGGTCGCCCATGTCGCGGTTGCGCAAACTCACGATGCCGGCGGACACCGAGCGCTCCAGTCCCAGCGGGCTGCCGACCGCGAACACCTGCGCGCCCTGCCGCAGCGTCTCCGAGTTGCCCAGCGGCACCGTCGGCAACGGACCGGGCGCGTCCTCGACCTTCAACAGCGCCAAGTCCAGCCGCGCGCTCGCCGCCACAATGCGCACGCGCCGGCACACGCGCTTGCGCATCGTTTTGCCGTCGCCCTCGAAAATTGTGACGCTCAACTGCGTCTCGCCGGCGACAACGTGGTCGTTCGTGATGACGTAGCCGTCCGGGTGGATGACGAAGCCGGAGCCAAGCCCCGTGGGCGAGTTCACCTGAACCACCGCCGGTGCCACGCGCGCCGAAAGTTCGCGAACCGTCGAGGCACCACCGCCGCCGCCCTCGCGAAACAGGTCGCCGTTGAAAACACCACCGGTGGCGCGGCCGCCGGCGGTGAGGGGCGCGACCGATGCAATCGCGTCGCGCGGCACCGACAGCAGCGTGAACCCAAGGTCAACCACCACGCGCTCCGGCTTGTCCGACAAAATCTCCCCGCGAATCTCCGCGCCGGACGCGAGCGCGATGAGCGAGAGTTTTTCTCTGGCGACGCCGCCGGCGGGTTTCGCCGCTTTCTTGGCGGACTGCTTCGCCGATTGTTTCGCGGCGGGCTTCGCGCTTGCTCCGGCTGCGGCACCGGCGGTGCCGGTGGAGACGGGAAAAAGGGCGGCGAAAAAGAGGAGAAGGACGGGGAGGGCGAACGGACGCATGGTGTGTTTCGCGGCGCATAGTGGGTCGCTGCCGCCACCGGCGCGACAAGGAATTCCTCGCCGCCGGTGGCGCGACTTCGCCCCGCCGGCGCTGTCCAAAAACGGCAAATGAACGCGAAAATTGCAGGGATGATTTTGGCGGCAATGCTGCTGCTCGCCACGGGTTCCAGTCGGGCGGACGGCGTTCACGCCGCCGTTGCCGCCGCCGGTGAAACAACCACCGCCACCGGCACCGCCGGCACTGCCGGCACCGGCACCGACATCGCCGTGCGGCTTGCGCGACTGCCGGCGCAATACAACGGGCGCGTTCAGCCGCTCGACACCGTCGCCCGAAACACGCTGCTCATTCTCGGCGGCAAACAGGAGGTGCGGCTCTCGCCGGAAGAAGCCGCCGTGCTCGGCAAACGTCCGTCACAGTGGAGCGCCGCCGACAAAGCCGCCGCCGCCGCGTTCGCACCGCCGCTCGACGCCGCGCTGCTCGCCTCGCTCGAACGCCGCCCGCTCGCGTTCTCGCAAAACCTCGTTCTGCGCGCGCAGGGCTTCGGCGGCGCACTGCCGGCGTCGCGCTTCCTCGCCGAACTCGCCTTCCGCCCCCAACTCGCCGCCCGCCTGCGCGTCTTCCGCATCGAAAACGCCGAAGTCCGCGCGTTGCTCCCCGCCCGCGCCGGCGCCGTCGGCTACTACTCGCTGGAAGATTTGCGGAGCAGCGGGGAGCGGGGAGATAGTGCCGCCGGTGGTGCCGCGCCGCGCACCCCGCTCGACATCATCCTCGAACGCGATGCCGCCATCCGCGCCCGCCCCAACGCCGAGCGCGGTGCCGCCGAGCGCGCGTTCGTCAAACTCGCCGACGCCCTCGGCGCCTACCACTCGCTCTCGGTCGCGCTCGCGCCGTTCGACCTGCCGGCGGGCGTTTTCCCGAACGACGACTACGCCGCGTGGCACCACGCGCTCGCCGAAGCCGCCGCCGCGCTGCGCCGTCCCCCGCCGGCACCGGCGACGCCCGCTCCGCCGCCGCTGCTCGCCCGTCCGGGCTACAATGCCGCCGGTGCCGCCGGCAACGCGCACGCCGGTCCCGACCCGCGCCTCGCCGCCTTCATTCGCGCCACCCGCGAACGCTACCGCGAAATCCGCGCCGCCGGCACCGTCGGCATCGTGCCACCGGCACTGCCCGCCGCCGCCGGCACCACTGCCACCGCCGCCGGTGCCGGCACTACCGGCGCAACCGCCGCCGCCCCGTGGGGCAAACTCGGCGACGCGCTCCTCGCCGCCATCGAGCCGCGCACCGCAAGTGCTGTGCTACCCGTTCACGGGCGGAATGCCGCCGGCGACACCGGCGACCCGCTCGCCCTTCCCGCCGTCATCACACTCTACGGCGACCTCGCGAAAGCGTGGCAACTCGCCGACGACCGCGCCGCCACCGCCGCGCTCGACGCCCTCGACGCCGCCTTCGACGTCGCCGCCGGCAACACCGGCACCGCCCTCGAAAAAGTTCGCGCCGAAGTTGTCTTCAACCGCGTCGAGCCGTTCTACAAAGCCCTCGCGCTCTACCTCGCCGTCTTCGTCCTCGTCTGCGCCGGCTGGGCGCTGGCAGGCAGAAGAGTGGTCAGTGGTCAGCGGTCAGTGGTCAGTGGTCTGACGAATGGCGAGGAAAACAATGGAGCGCGCAGCGCGACTCTCACTGGCCACTGGCCATTGACCACTGACCACTCCGCACCACTCCCGCTCCGCCTCGCGTGGCTTCTCCTCGTCCTTGTTTTCGTGCTGCACACGGCGGCGTTGGTGTGGCGCACGTGGCTGCACGGACGACCGCCGGCGACGAATCTCTACTCGACCGCAATCGTCGTCGCGTGGGGCGCGGTGCTGCTCGGCATCGTCGCCGAACGGTTCCTGAAAAACGGCGTCGGCACCGCCGCCGCCGCGCTCACCGGCTTCGGCTCGCTCATCATCGCGCACAATCTCTCGCTGGGCGGCGACACGCTCAACGTGATGCGCGCCGTGCTCGACTCCAACTTCTGGCTGGCGACGCACGTTGTCACCATAACGCTCGGCTATTCGGCGATGTTCGTCGCCGGACTGCTCGCGGCGTTCGCGCTGCTGCGCCGCGCCCTCGCGCGCTCCGCACCCGTTGCCGGCGGCACCACCGGTGACACTCTCGAAACCACCGAGCGCGTCGTCCACGGCGTGCTGTGTTTCGCGCTGCTGTTGAGTTTCGCCGGCACGATGCTCGGCGGCGTCTGGGCGGACAAAAGTTGGGGGCGTTTCTGGGGCTGGGACCCGAAGGAGAACGGCGCGTTGCTCATCGTGCTGTGGTGCGCGCTGACGCTTCACGTGCGCTGGGGCAACCTGCTCGGCGCGCGCGGCCGGCTGCAACTCGCTGTGTTCGGCAACATCGTCACCGCCGGCTCGTGGTTTGGCACGAACCTGCTCGGCAAGGGGCTGCACAGTTACGGTTTCTCCGACGGCGGCGCGCGCTGGCTCTACGCCTTCTGGCTTTCGCAACTGCTCATCATCGCGCTCGGCTGGCTGCCAAAAAAACAAACCGCCGGCGGCGTCACCGGCAGCATCACCGGCGGCGGTGCCGGCGGCGGCTGACGCGCGTCAGTGACCCGCGTTTCGGGAAGGCGGCGCGAGGCGGAGTTTGTATTCGATGGAGTCGAGCAGCGCCTGCCACGACGCCTCGATGATGTTCTCGGAGACGCCGACGGTGCTCCAATGCGCGGTGCCGTCGGAGGACTCGACGAGGACGCGGGTGAGGGCGCCGGTGGCGGCTTCGGGGTTGAGGATGCGGACGCGGTAGTCGGTCAGCGTGACGTCGCGCGCGGCGGGGTAGAACCGCGCGAGCGCGCCGCAGAGCGCCTCGTGGAGCGCGTCAACGGGACCGCCGCCCTCGCCGGCGGCGAGTTCGGAGGCGTCGCCGACGCGCACCTTGACCGTTGCCTCGCTGATGCACGGCTCGGCGGGGCCGCGCTTTTCGACGATGACGCGGAACCCTTCGAGCGCGAACGGCTCGCCGCCGGCACCGAGCGTTTTTTGCAGGAGCACCTTGAAGGAGCCGTCGGCGGACTCGTAGGAGTATCCGCGCGCCTCGCGCTCTTTGACGGTCGCGAGCGCGGCGCGGATTTCCGCCTTTCCCGCGCCGGAGATGTCCACGCCGAGTTCGCCCGCCTTCAGGGCGATGTTGGCGGCGCCGGACAATTCGCTCACGAGGACGTGCCGGCTGTTGCCGACGCTCTCCGGCGGCACGTGCTCGAAGGTGGCGGGGTTTTTGCCGACGGCGTTGGCGTGCGCGCCCGCCTTGTGGCTGAAGGCGTCGTCGCCGGCGTAGGGCTGGCGGCGGTCGGGGCGCTGGCTGACGAGTTCGGCGGTCTCGCGCGAGAGCGCGCGTAGCGTGCGCAGGCGGGCGGCACCGACGGTGGCGCGTCCCATTTTGAGTTCGAGCGCGGGGATGATGGCGACGAGGTCGGCGTTGCCGGTGCGTTCGCCGTAGCCGTTGATTGTGCCTTGGACTTGCGTGGCGCCGGCGCGGACGGCTTCGAGGGTGTTGGCGACGGCGAGGCCGGCGTCGTTGTGCGTGTGGATGCCGAGCGGGACGCCGGGGAGGGCGGCGCGGGCGGCGGCGGTGATGTCGAAAATCTCGTTCGGCAGCGTGCCGCCGTTGGTGTCGCACAGGACGAGGGCGGCGGCACCGGCACCGGCGGCGGCGCGCAGGACGGCGAGCGCGTAGTCGGGGTCGAGTTTGTAGCCGTCGAAGAAATGCTCGGCGTCGAAGAACACCTCGCGGAAGTTCCGCGAGTGGAGGAAGTCCACGGTGTCGGCGACGAGTTCGAGGTTGTTCTTGGGCGTTGTGCGCAGGACTTTGGTGACGTGCAGGAGCGAACTCTTTCCGTAGATGGTGACGTGGTGGGTGCCGGTGGCGAGCAGGGCGGCGATTTGGGGGTCGGTCTTGGCGGTGAGTTCGGGGCGGCGCGTGCTGCCGAAGGCGACGATTTGGGCGTGCTTCAAGGTGTCGCGCCGGCGGTTCGATTTGGCGAAGTGCTTGAAAAACTCCATGTCGCGCGGGTTCGAGCCGGCGAAGCCGCCCTCAATGAAGTCCACGCCGAACTCGTCGAGCATGCGCGCGAAGCGGATTTTTCCGGTGTCGGAAAACGAGATGCCGGCGCCCTGCGCGCCGTCGCGCAGCGTGGTGTCGTAGATGAAAACCTTGGGGGCGGCGTTGCCGGTGCCGGCGGCGGCGGTGGCGGCGGTGCTGCCGGTGGAGGATGAGGAGGCGGTGTCGGTGACCATGAGGCGGAGCGTTTGGAGGGTGGAAGGCGCGCGCGGGGCGCGCAAAGGCATAAATCAGCAAGCCCGGAAATTGAAAATCCCCGCGCCGGCGGTGGTGCCGGCAGCGGGGACGTTTCGCGTTTCGCGTGTGGCGCGCGGGCTATTTGGACAGTTTGGCGACGAGGTTCTTGATGCGGTTCTTCACGCCCGCGTCGGACGATTTGGCGGCGGCGGCCTCAATCTGCGGAATCTGCGCTTTGGTGCCGAGGCGCTCGGTGATTTTGAGGGCGTCGTAGCGCAGGTCCTCGTCTTCGCTGGCGAGCAGCGGGAGCAGGGCGGGGACGGCGTCGCGCAGTTCGCGGCGTTGGACGATGGCGAGCAGGTCGCGGCGGAGTTTCTTCTCGGTGCCGGTGGCGGTGATGAGGTCGGTGAACGCCTTGGTGACGCCTTTGCCGCGGACTTGGGCGAGGGCGGAGCGCGCCGGCTCGTCGGCGTCGGAACCGAGCAACGAGGCGAAGAACGCCACGTCGCCGGCACCGCCGATTTGACCGAGTGCCTTGATGAGTTCCGCCTTGTCGCCGGCGTTCGCGCTACCGGCGCGCTGGCGGATGACCGGAGCGGCACTGACTTGGTGGCGGTTCACGATGGCGCCGAGGACTTGGTTGAGGTCGGCACCTTCGGCGGTGGCGAGGGCTTTCTCAAGCACCTTGCCCGACTCGACGTCGCGCGAGGAGTTGAGGAAGGCGGCGGCGGCGCGGCGTTCGATGGGGTTCGCGCTGCGGAGGCCTTCGGCGGCGTTGGCGTCGCTGTGCCGGTAGCGAAGCAGAAGGGCGGAGAAGGCGACATCGGCGTCGCCGGTGTCGGCGGAAAGCACTTTCAGGGTCTTGATGACTTCGGGGCGACCGGCGGCGCAGCCCGGGCATTCGAGAATCGCAGCGGCGACGTCAATGAGGAGGTCCTTTTTGAGGGCGGAGTCCGGCGCGGTGAGCAGGGCGCGGAAGCCGTCGGGCGTGCCGATGGCGGCGAGGGCGCGCTGGGCGGCTTCGCCGACGGGCGCGTCCTTGGTGATGTAGCCCTTGATGACGGTGATGGCGTTCGTGGCGCGCAGCGCGCCGAGCGAGTCAATGAAGCCGGCCTGCAGTTTCGCGTTGTTCGTGGCGGCGAGGCCGGCGAGGAGCGCGCTCTTGGTTTCGGGACCGGGGATGCGCTGCGCGGCCTGACGGGCATCGTCGGCGATGGCGTCGTCGGCGAAGAGCGTTTTGAGCGCGGGGAGCGAGGTCTTTTCCTGAAGCAGTCCGAGCGTGCGCACGGCGGCGATGCGCGTGGCGGCGGGCTTGGAGGCATCGAGGGCGATTTCGGCGGCGGCCTTGGCGACGGTCAGGCGGTCCTGCTGGGAGAACTTGGCGAGGCGCGCGCGGACGACTTCGGTTTTTGCGGCGTCAATGCCGTCGGACTCGGCGGCGTGCAGCGGCGCGAGGAACGCTGCGGCGGCGAGCAGAATTGCGGGCGAGAGAAGGATGTTTCGCATGGTTGGATGTGGAGAGTGAAAAACGGGAATGTTGGTGATTGAGAATGCGGAAGACAGGCGGCACCGGCGGCGGTTCCACGAATTTTTGGGGAATGGGGAAGAGGTGTGGCGGAAGAAAGGCAAAGGGATAAGGGCAAAGGGCAAAGGGCAGAAAGCGCCGCTTCGCTTACAAGGGGAGCGGGGAACGTGGAGATAATGCAGTGGTTGCGCCGCAAAAAGACGAGGCGGCACCATCGGTGGCTGCCCTTTGCCCTTATCCCTTTGCACTATTCCTCCATTCCCTATTCCCCTTGGAGCGAAGCGGCTCTACCCCTACCCTCCGCCGGCATGAGCGAGCCGGTTTACCAGCAAGAACTTTTCGGGGACGATGACCTGCCCGCCGGCACCGGCAGCACCGCCGGTGACGGCACCGGTGACGGCGACGTGCCGTGCGGCTTCCGTCCGCCGCTCGCCGCACGGATGCGCCCGCGCTCGCTCGACGAGGTCCGCGGTCACAAGCAAATCCTCGGCGCCGGCAAACTGCTCCCGCGCCTCATCGCCGCCGACACCTTCGGAAGCATTCTTTTTTACGGACCGCCCGGTTGTGGCAAAACGACACTCGCCGAAGTCATCGCCGGTGCCACGCGCTGCACCGTCCGGCGCGTCAACGCCGTGATGTCGAACACCGCCGAACTGCGCGACATCCTCGCGCTCGCCCGCGCTCGACCGGAACGCCGAACCGTGCTGCTCGTTGACGAAATTCACCGCTTCAACAAGGCGCAGCAGGACTTGCTCCTGCCCGACGTTGAGGCGGGAAACGTGCGGCTCATCGGCTGCACGACGCACAATCCGGGTTTCTACATCAACCCGCCGCTGCTCTCGCGAAGCCACCTGTTCCGCCTCGAACCGCTCGACGAGGACGCCGTCGTCGCCGCCCTCCGCGAAGCGCTCGAAGACGTCCCGCGCGGCCTCGGAGCCACCGGCGTCACTGCCGGCGACGACCTGTTGCGTTCCCTCGCCCGAATGAGCGAGGGCGACCTGCGCCGCGCCCTCAACGCGCTCGAAACAATCGTCAGCGGTCACCCGTTGAAAACGCCGCTCTCCGCCGACGACATCGCCGCGTTCGCCCGCGACCGCCGGCTGCGCTACGACGGCGGCGAGGACGAGCACTACGACACCGCCTCCGCCTTCATCAAATCCGTCCGCGGCAGCGACCCCGACGCCGCGATGTATTGGCTCGCCGTCATGCTCGACGGCGGCGAAGACCCGCGCTTCATCGCGCGCCGCCTCGTCATCCTCGCCTCCGAGGACATCGGGCTGGCGGACTCGCGCGCCATCACCGTCGCCGTCGCCGCCCAGCAGGCCTGCGACTTTCTTGGAATGCCCGAATGCTCGCTCACGCTCGCGCATTGCACGCTCTTCCTCGCGCTCTGCCCGAAGAGCAACAGTGCCACGCTCGCCCTCGCCGCCGCCCGCGCTGCTCTCGCTGACGCCCTGCGTCAACCGGTGCCCATGCACCTGCGCGACGCCCACACAAAACTCAACCGCTCCCTCGGTCAGGGCGACGGCTACCTTTACAGCCACGAGTTTCCTGAGGGAATTTCCGGGCAGAATTATCTGACGACGCCGCTCACGCTCTACGTCCCCAAAGCCGCCGGCGCCGAAGCCGCCTTCGCCGAACGCCTCGCACGCTGGAATGCGCTGCGCCAAGATTTAGCGCGGGCTAAAAATTGATTTTAACGCGAACCGTTTCCACGCGAAGGCGACGAGAAAAATCGTCGAGCAAACAAAAACGACGGCGGCGCCGGACGGCACGCGCCACGCCGCGCAATACCACGAGAGCAACAGTCCGCCGACGCCGCTGACGACGCCGAACACCGCCGCGAGCACCATCACGCCGCGTAGCGTTCGTGCCAGCAGCGCGGCGGCAGCCGCCGGTGTTATGAGCAACGCCGTCGTCAACAACGCGCCGACGAGTTGAACGCACGAGACCGTCCCAAGCGCGACGAGCGCGAGCAGCAGCAACCGCAATGCCGCCGGCGCGAAGCCGCATTGCCTCGCGTATTCCTCGTCGTAAGACGAAAGTTCCAGTCCGCGATGGAACAGCGTCAACAGCGTGAAAATCACCGCGCTCGCGCTGCCAATCATCCATAGGTCGCGCGAGGTGACCCCCAGCGCACTGCCGAAGAGCAGCCCTTGAAAATCACGGAAGTTTCCCGACGCCGTCATCAGCCACACGCCGAGCGCGAACATCAACGAAAACATCACGCCGACGGCGGTGTCCTCGCGCAACTCGCGACCGCCGGCGATGACGCCGACGCCCAGCGCGGTTAGCAACGCCGCGCCGAGTGCGCCCCAGTAGAGCGAGAAGCCGAGCAGAAACGCGAAGACGACGCCGGGCAGAATCGTATGCGTCAGCGCGGTGCTCACGAACGCCATCCGGCGCGTCACCACGTAGGCACCGAGCACGCCGCAGTTGAGCGAAGCCAACGCGACACCGGCGAGTGCTCGCTGCATAAACGGCTCTTGCAGTGGAGCCGCAAGTTGCTCGAAGAGTTCTGGCATTGAACGGTGCGAATTAGAGTTAATCGGAGGTTTGAAAAATGCGTTGCGGCTTATGCGCCGGCGGCGCTGTCCTCGCGGAGTTCCAACTCGTTGTCGGAAAGATAACGGTCGAGGTTGCGGTATTGAATGGCCTCGGTGAGGTGCTTGTTCTGAATCTGCTCGGAGGCGTCGAGGTCAGCGATGGTTCGGGCGACTTTCAGGATGCGGTCATAAGCGCGAGCGGAGAGGTTGAGTTTCTCCATCGCGCGTTGGAGCAGGAGCCCCTGTGCCGCGTCGAGTTGGCAGTGTTGGCGAATCAGTTTCGGAGTCATCCGCGCGTTGCAACGCTGCGAGATGCCGGTGTTCGCAAATCGCTGCTGCTGTCGTTCGCGGGCGGCGATGACACGCTGCCGTATCACCGCCGACGACTCGCCGGGCTGCGCCGTCCGCAATTCTTCAATGGTGAGTTCCGGCGCCTCGATGTGGATGTCAATCCGGTCGAGCAGCGGTCCTGAAATTCGCGCCCGATAACGCTGCACCTGCAACGCCGAGCACCGGCAGCGCGGACCGGCGTAGCCGCAGGGAGTCGGGTTCATTGCGGCGACGAGCATGAACTG
>JAISSQ010000140.1 GCA_031273045.1 Puniceicoccales bacterium | reverse complement strand
TAATTGTAGTAAGTCAGATGCTTCTGCCACGCGACGCCGCCGTAGTCCACGAACTTGCCGTTGAACTTTTGCGGACGCGCCTTCGCGCCGCCGGCAGCGGGTTTCGCCGGTGCCGGCGCACCGCCGGCAGTGCCGGTGACGAGCGAGCCGCCGGTGAGCAATGCCGCGCCGCCGAGCAACGCGCCGTCGCGCAGATTTTGGAGGAAATCTCTTCTTTGCATGAGGGAGTGTGAGTTGGGGGTGAGAGGTGAGAGTGAAACGCCTCACACAGACACCTGCCGCCGCCACCGGTTGCTCAAAAAAACGCACTATTCGCCCATTCCCCATTTCCCATTCCCCATTCCTTACCCTCCGTCCCCATTCTCGCCCCTTCGCCCCTACTCCCGCAACAGCCCTGCCACTTCCGCCTGCATTTCCCGCGCGAGCGCGCGCTCCTGCTCGACCCCCACCCACAGCGCCGCCGCCTCCTCCGCCGAACGCGCCGCGAAGACCTGTTCGAGAAACACCCCGTAGGCGCGCCACGCATTGTGCCAGAGCGGATTGGCGCGCGGAATCCACGCCAGCAACAACCGCCGGCGCGCCGCCGCCTCGTTCCGAACGAATGCGCGCTCGCGCAACGCGAACAGCCCCGCCGGCTCGCAGAACACGTCCTCCGCGCCCTTGGCGTCGGCGAAGACGAAGCGCGTCAACTCCTCGAACACCTCGGCGGAACGCTCCGGCGAGAGAATCGCCGCCTCCGCGCCGCGCACCACCTGCGCGAAGCCCGTCGGCCACCACAACGCCCGCGCTGCGGCGTCGCCGGCGGCATCACCGGCAGCGATGCCACCGGAACCACCGGCAGCATCGGCAGCGGGCTGCGGATTGATTTTCGCCAGCGCCGTTTCCAAGGGCGCGCCGCGCAACAACTCGGCGAAGCGCGCGCGGAACACCGCCGGAGCAAGCGGCGCGCGAGCACCGCCGGAGCGGGCGATTTCGGCGCGAACGAGCCGGAACAGCCACAGCGCCTGACGCCGGAAGCGCGCGTTGCCGGCGGCGTCGCTCCCCACTGCCGGCGCGGTCAATTCCGCCAGCGGCACCGGTGCTTCGGCGGCGGCGCGCCGGCGCAGAAGTTCCAGAAGCGACGGGTTGCGTTCGCACTCAATCTCGCCCGCGACGCCGGCGGCGAGCCACGCCGGAACGCGCACCTCGCCGGCGGCGACACCGGCGGCGCGGCCGCACTGGAACAGCAACGCGCGGGCGAGCGCGTCGCGCAGGTCGCCGGCGGTGGTCGCGCGTCCCCAGCGCAGCCGGACGACGAGCGATTTCGGCGCCGCCTCGATGCGGACGCGCCCCGTCCAGCGCGCCTCCGCCGGCGGTGTGAGCACGAGCGTCGCGCGGTCGGTCTCCTCGAACGGGTTCCAGTTGAACTCGCGCAGAAACCAGCGTTCAAGCGCGCGCGCCTCGTCGCCGGCGCGCATGACCGAGAAGTAGTCCTCCGGCGCGGTGACGACGAAGAACTCCGTGTTCGAGAACGGGAAGGAAGCGGGCGGAACCGTCGCCGGCGGCGGCGTTGTCGGCACCGTTGCCGGCGGCGTCCCGCCACCCGCGAGCAGGGCGGACGCGAGCAGGGCGGCGACGGCGGCAAGTGGCGGCGGGACGGCGGTTTTCACGGCGAAAATGAAATGGGCGGCGGAACCACCGGCGGCGCGCGCGCTACGCCGAGAACACAGGCGAAACCTCAACGCGCTCGTCGGGACGCACCTCGACGCTGTCGCCAATCATCCGCGACTCGTCGTTGAGCCAGATGGTGATTTTCGACGCGCGCGACGGGTCGGGCGCTACCCACTGCCACAAGCCGGCGGAAACGCGCGTCATGGCGACGCCGCTCTCGATGGACAACCCCTTGCCGACGCCGCGCACGAACGGCTTCGCCGCGCCGTCGGGGACGCGCGCGAACAGAATGGAGCGACCTTTTTCGGGGCTGCGCACCGGCTCCGGCGTGTCGCCGAGACCGAGGCCATCGAGGAAGTCCGCCGGTCCGTGGCGCACCACCGGCAGCGGCGGTTTCGGCGCGCCGGCGGCGGGCGCGAGCGGCGACGGTTCCGGCGGCTCGGCGTTTTCGGCGTCAACCACCTCCGGCTCCAGCGGCGCGTCAATCACGGCGTCCGCGCCGACCTCCGTTTCGGGGGAAATCGTTTCGGTGAACGGCAGTTGCTCCGGGCCGCCCTCCGGCGACGCGACAAACTCGTCCGGCAGAAACGGACGCCGCGCCGGCGGCGGCGGAGGCGGCGGCGGCGGGGGCGGCAGTGGCGGTTCCGGTTCAGGCACCGGTGCCGGTGGCGGCGGTTCCGTTGCCGGTGGCGGCGGAGACGGCGGCAGCGGCGACGCGCTTGTCGGCGCGTTCTCGGCGGCCGCCATGTTGGTCGCGACGTCCCAGATGTCGTCCTCGGCGGGACGCTGCGGCTCGGTGCGGCGCGAACGGCGCGGTGCCGGCGTGTCTCCGTCGCCGGCCTTTCCGCTGGCGCGACCGATAATGCGCGAGACCGCTCCGCCCTTTCCGGCACCGGTGCCGAGCGCCTTGCCCATGAGCGAGGGCGGCAACGGTCCGTCCGCCTCGACGCCGCCCGCCGTCTGCGCGATTGCGACGGCGGCGGTCTGCGCGGCGGCGACGGACGCGGCGGCGGCGGAGATTCTTTCCAGCGAGGCGGCATCCGCCTTGCGCCGCTCTTCGAGCGCGGTTTCCAGCGAGCGGCCGAGTTGGAGCAACGTGTCGAGCGTCTCCTGCAATTCCTCGACGCTCTTGCCGAGTTTGGCGATGTCGCCGTCCTCGCCGCCGAGCGCGCCGAGTTCGGCGAGTTGCTCAGCAACGCCGGCGAGCGCGGCGGAGGGCGCGGCGGCAGCACCGGCGGCGGCTTTCTCGGCGGCGTGGGCGGCGGTGTGGCGCGCCTCGGCGGCCTGAATGGCGGCGGCGACGCCGGCAACGGCGGTTTCGAGCGTCTTGAGCGCGGTCTGCTGCGCGGCGAGTTTGGCGTCCAGCGCGGCGAGGCGGTCGGCGGACGCCTTTTCGGCGGCGGCAACGACATCGCCGGTGTATTTCGTGGCGCGTGCGAAGTCGGCCTTCACCTCGGCGAGCAGGTGCCGGCGCTGACCGGCGGCATCGGGGTCGCCGGCACCGCCGCCACCGGCGCGGCGCGACAGGGTTTCGAGCAGGACGGGGATGAAGACGAACAGTCCCGCAAGGGCGACGACGACGAGCGCGGCGACGATGCTCTGGGAGCCGCCGCCGCCGTAAAAATGCAGGACGAGGACGGCTGCGAGCGTGAGGACGTCGGCGGCGAGAAGGATTGGCAGGATGGGCGATTTTTCGCGGGCTGGGACGGCGCGCTGGGGCGCGGGAGAGGCGGCGGGTTGCATGCTGGCGCGGATTTGAACGCGAACGCCCGCGCACGGGCAAGCACGCAGGCGGTGGGTGGCTGGCTGAACATTTTTGGCGGGCGGCTGTCAGGCGTCCCACGATGAGGGCACCGATTTCCCGAACCATGCTCGCTGCGGCGGCGGTCGCGCTTGCCGCCGGTCGTCTGGCGGGCGCACCCGCCTCCGAAACCCCAACCAGCCCCGCCGGCGGAACCCCAACCGCCGCAAGCGCGCCCGCTACCGGCAACGCTTCCGTCACCGGCGGCGCGGCAACTTCCCCCGCCTCCGCGCCGGTCTCCCTCGCTCCGCCGCCGGCACCGGTGCTGACCATCGCGCCGACGCCGGTGGCGGTCGCGAAAACGCCGGTGGCTGGCGTTCCGCCCAAGGAGCCGCCGGTGTGGGACCCGCCGGACGCGCCCGCGCCCGACCCGAAGGAACTCGTCGGTCCGTTCATTCTGGTGGACGAGTCGTTGCCGCAGGTGGTGTCGCTCTACGAGAAAATTTCGGGGCGCGTGGTGCTGCGGATGCAGTCGCTGCCGGCGCTCAAAATCAACTTCAACTCTCCCGCGCGGCTGCCGCGCCGCGAGGCCGTCGCCGCGCTCGAAAACCTGCTCGTCATCAACGGCGTGAACCTTGCGCCGGTGCCGGGGACGAACTTCATGAAGGCGACCCTCGCCGGCTTCGCCGCGCTCGAAACGCCGCCGCTCTACACGGACGCGGATGCGGCGGAACTGGCGAAGTTGGAGCCGTCGGAGCGCGTCATCGCGCGTCTCTACCAGTTGCGCAACACGATGGCGCACCCGTCGCTACCGGTGTTCGTGACGCTCAACTCGCTCATCAACCGCGCGCGGGGGCACTCGCTCGCCGCGCTCGCGCAGAGCAACGCGCTGTTGCTGACCTCGTCGGTCTCGACGGTGCTTCGGGCGGAGAAAATCGTGGCGGCGCTGGACGCCGGCGCGGAGGTTTTCTACTTCGACGTGAAGCACGTCCGCGCGAGCGAGTTGAAGCGGCTGCTGCTGACGCTCAACACCGGTCAGGCACCGATTTCGTGGTTCATGGCGGGCAGTTTCACCGTGGAGGCGGACGACCTCGCGAACCAACTCATGGTGGTCACGCTGCCGGCGAACCGCGCGCGGCTGACCGAACTCGTGGCGCGCTTCGACCGCGAGAACGTCACCCTGCGGACGCTTCACCTGAAGCACATCCGCCCCAGCGACGTGAAGCGGCTCGTCGCCGCGCTGCAGGTCGAACTCGGCGCGCCGGCACCGGGGCGTCCGCCGCTCACCGGCGCCGCTTGGCGCAACGTGCTGCGCAACGTGATGGCGGGCGACCTCGTGCTCGAGGCGGACGACACGTCGGGGCAACTCTTCGCCGTCACGCAGCCCGCGAACCACGCGAAACTCGCCGAACTCGTCGCGCAGTTGGACAAGCCGTCCGTCGAGGTGCGCTTCTACGACATCAAGTTCGTAAACGCGGCGGACATTAAGCGGTATTTCCAGACGCTGCTCGCCGGTGCCGGCGGCGCGGCGCGTCCGGGCGTGCCCGCCCCGCGCACGGGCATCGGCTCGCTGCTGGGCGGCGAATTCATCATCGAGGCGAACGAGGCGGCGAACCGCATCATGGTCGTCGCGCGGCCGGAGGGACACGAGTGCGCCGCGAAAATCATCCGCGAGATGGACGTGAACTCCGCCGAACTCATGGTCTTTCCGGTGAGGCACGTGAAGGCGTCCAAAATCAAGCGCGTCCTCGAAGCGCTGCGCACCGGACGCTCGCAGGACGGAACCGCCGTCGCGCCGAAGCCGGGCGCGCGCGCCGACGCCAACGCCGTCCGCGGGTTGCTCGGCGGCGACGTGACGCTGGAGGCGGACGATTTCGCGAACCAAATCGTCGTCATGGCGCAGCCGCAGATTCGGGAGAAAATCAAGACGCTCATCGGGCAACTCGACCGCGACGCGGCACCGGCGACGGTGAGCGAAATCGTCGGCCTGAAGCACTCCGAGGTGGAGAACACGATTCGCGTCCTGTCCGTCATCGTCACCGGCAAGAGCGGCGGTCTGCTCCAAGCGGAGGGTGGGCGGCGCAGCGCCGACACCGCGCGCGGCGGCGGCATCAAGGGCGGCGTCACCACCGGCATCGCCAGTTACCGCACGTTCTCGTTCACGAACCGCAACGACACGCCGTCCGCCAACCCGCTGCTGGCGCGCAACAGCGCGGTCTCCGCCGCCGGCACGCCCAACTCGTTCTCCGAATACGTGACCGTCAGCGGCGACGAGCGCACGAACCGCCTCATGCTCTTCGGCACCGCCGAGGACGTGAAGCAGTTGCGCGAAATCATCACGAAACTCGACACGCCACTGCCGCAGGTGCGCATCGAGGCGGTGGTCGTCGAGGTGCGCCTCACCCAAGGCGAGGCGAGCGGGCTGCAAACGCTCGGCATCGGCGTCACCGCCGGCGGCTCCGGCTACCGCTACTCGCAGCCAACGTGGTCGGGCAGCACGGCGGCACCGGTGACGCCGGGAACGAACACGTCGCCGTTCAGCGGCACGCTGCGCCTCGCGCCGGACGCCTTCGACCTGTCCGTGCTGCTCGGCGAGGCGGAGCGCAACACGCGCGTCCGCATCCTCTCCGCGCCGCTCATCAACACCTCGCACAACCAGCCGGCGTCGGTGTTCGTCGGCGAAGAGCACCCCGTCGTCACGAGCATCAACAACTACGTGAGCACCGGCGGCACGCAGAGTTCGCAGGTCGAATACAAGCAAATCGGCCTGCAACTGAACGTGACCCCGCGCGTCGGCGCCAACGGCTCCGTCGAGATGAAGGTGGACCAGACCAACCAGAACATCTCGCGCACGGTGGTCATTGACGGCAACGAGCAGCCGGTGACCTCCACGCGCAGCGCGAGCGCCTACCTCATCGCCGGCGACAACGAGACGGTCGTCCTCGCCGGCCTGCAATCCTACCGCGAAAGCGAGTCGCTCGGCGTCATGTGGCTTCTGGGAAAAATCCCCCTGCTCGGACTGCTCTTCCAGCCCTCCACGAACGAGACCGAACGCTCCGAAATCATCATCTTCCTCAAACCGCACATCCTCACCGCCGCCGACGCCGCCGCTGACACCCTCCCCGGAATGCGCCCCGGCTCGCTCACGCGCGACGACGCGCGCGGCTACCTCGACACGGGACGCTTCAGCGCGGTCTCGCTCACCCAGCCCGAACGCGAAGCCCTCGACGAGGTTCGCGCCCGCCAACGCCGCAACGCCGGCGAAGCGGCGCGGGAAGATGCTTCGCGGAAAGAGGCGCGGAGAGATTAGCCGGTCAGCGACCGAGCAGGCGGCGCAGTTCGGGCAGAAGGGCGTCGGCGAAGACCTCGTAACCGGCGGCGGTGGGGTGGACGAAATCCGCCATGAGTTCGCGCCGGACGTTGCCGTTGGGCGCGAGAAAGACCGCGCCGATGTCCTTGTAGAAAACGCGGCGTCCGTCGGCGAGGCGCGCGAGCGACGGGTTCACCTTCGCGGCGCGGTTGCGGAAGAACGTTCGAGGTTTTTCGCCGCGCGGCAGGACGCCCAGAAGCAGCGTCTTCGCGAGCGGCTGCCGGCGGCGGATTTCGTCGAGCGCGGCGGCAATGTTCGCGACCGTTTGCGCCGGCGCGCAGTTGTCGTTCGTTCCCGCCAGCAGGACGATGACCTTGATGTCCGGCGGTCCGTCGAGCAGCCCGTTTTGCAGGTGCCACAGGACGTGCGCGGAGTGGTCGCCGCCGAAGCCGGCGTTGAGCGCGGTGAACGGCGCGATGGCGCGCCGCCAAGCCGGCAGTCCCGACGACGCCCACTGGTAAGTGATGGAGTCGCCCAGAAAGAGCACGTTGCACCCGCCGCGCCGGAGCAACTGCGTGAGCGACTTGTGGCGCGGACGCCACCAGCGAACTGTGTCGCGCGGAACGCCGACCGGTCGGTTCACCGCCGCCGGTGCCGGTGCCGGCGGCGAAGGCGGAGGCGTCGCCGGTGCTGCCGGCGTTGCCGGTGACGCCGCTGGTGACGCCGGTGCCGGTGCCGTTTCCGCGCCGTTTGCGAGGCGGATTGCGCCCGCGCCGGCGGCGAGGAACGCGGCGGCGGTTTTGAGGAAACGACGGCGGGAGTTCATGGCACGCGAGCCGACAACTCCGGCGCCGCGAGGGTTCCGTTTTCCCTTTTCACGCCGCGAGGTGCCGGCAAGTTTCCGCGCCATGAGCACCACCGGCGACGCCGCCGTTCCCGTTCCCGCCGTTCCCCCGGAAACCGCCGCCGCCACCGGTGGCACCGGCGGCGCGTCCGCCGCCGCCGCGAAGGAGCGCGCCGCGCGCTGGTCGGTCGCGGCAAGCGGCGCGCTCGCCGCCGGCAAACTCGCGGCGGGGCTGGTCTCCGGCTCGCTCGCGTTGCTGTCGGAGGCGGCGCACTCGCTCGCGGACACCGCCGCGACCGTGGTCACGTGGCTCGCCGTGCGCGCCGCCGGCAAGCCCGCCGACACCGAGCACCAATACGGGCACGGCAAAATCGAGAGCGTCGCCGCGCTCGTCGAGACGGGCGTGCTCTTCGCGCTCGCGCTTGCGGTGCTCGCGCAGGCCGTCCGGCGCGTCGTCGCCGGCGACGCCCAGCCGCTCGCCGCCGCGCCGCTCGCCATCGGCGTCGTGTGCGCGTCGCTGCTCGTTGACGCGAACCGCATCCGCACGCTGCGCCGCGTGGCGCGCCGCACCGGCAGTCAGGCGCTGGCGGCGGACGCGCTGCACTTCGCGTCGGACATGGCGGGGTCGGTGGCGGTGCTGCTCGGCTTGGCGGCGGCGCAACTCGGCGTTCCGCACGCGGACACGGCGGCGGCGGCGGCGGTGGCGGGCTTCATCACGGTCGCCGGCTGGCGGCTGGGCAGGCGCGCGCTCGACACGCTGCTGGACGCGGCGCCGGCGGGGCTGGCGGAGCGGTTGCGGGCGGCGCTCGCCGCCGCGCCGGGGGTCGTCGCCGTCGAATCGCTGCGCCTTCGCACCGACGGCAGCAAGGTGTTCGCGGAGGCGGTGGTCGCGCTTTCGCGCGCGCTCTCGTTCGGCGAGGTCGAGGAGGTGAAGGCGCGCGCGCTCAAGGCGGTCGCGGAGAAGTTCCCCGACACGGAGATGACGCTCATCGCGCGGCCGCGCACGCTCGACAACGCGAGCGTCCGCGAGCGTGTGCTGCTCGCCGCCCTCCGGCGCGGGCTGCCGCTGCACCACATCACGGTGCAGTTCGTCGGCGAAGGGGAGGCGCGGAAGTTGTGCGTGAGTTTCGACATGGAGGTTGACGGCGCGATGCCGCTGGGCGGGGCGCACACGCTCGCGGAGGACTTCAAGCGCGAGTTGCTCGGACTGTTCGGCGCCGGCGCCGAGGTCGAGCCGCACGTCGAACCGCTCGACGCGCGCGCGCTCGCCGGCGCCGACGCGCCGGAGGCGGAGACGCGCAAGGTCGCCGCCGCGCTCGCCGCCGGCGCCGCCAAGAGCGAGCACCTGCGCGAGATTCACGACGTGCGCGTGCGCGAGACGCCCGCCGGCCGCGTCGTCAACTACCACTGCCGCGCGGACGGCGCGCTGCCGGTGGAGGACGTCCACGCGGAGATGGACGAGTTGGAGCACGAGATTCGCGCGGCGATGCCCGGAATCAAGCGCATCGTCGGGCACGCGGACGAGGCGCACGCGCCGGCACCGGCGGCGGCACCGGAACCATCGGCAACGTCACCGGCGACGGCGTAGGCACCGGCACCGGTTCACGCCACGCCGCGCTCGCTGGTTTCGTAGAAGGCGACGATGTTTCGCACTTCCGGCGACTCCATCAGGTCGGGGGTGGTTTTGAGTTTTTCGAGCGCCTGCGTGCGGTTCAGCCCGTCGCGGTAGAAAATCCGGTGCGCGCGCCCGATGCGCGTGATTTGCTCCGGCGTGAAACCGTTGCGCTCAAGGTTGACCTTGTTGACGGCGCGCACCACCGCCGGAACGCCCTCGGTTATCATGTAGGGCGGGATGTCCTTGGTGTTGCGCGACATGCCGCCGACCATCGCGTAGCAGCCGACGCGGCAGTATTGGTGGACGCCGGCACCCCACGCGATGACAGCGTGGTCGCCGACGGTGACGTGCCCCGCCAGCGCGTTCTGCCCGCTCATGACGATGTGGTCGCCCAGCGCGCAATCGTGCGCGACGTGCGAGTAGGCCAGCAGGTGGTTGTGGTTGCCGATGATGGTGAACTTGCCGTCGTCGGTGGCGGGATGGACGGTCACATACTCGCGGAAATCATTGTTGTCGCCGACGCGCAGTCCGGGGTTGCCGCCCTTGAATTTGAGGTCGTGCGTCTTGCCGCCGATGAGCGCGTAGGGCCAGACATGATTGTCGCGCCCCATGACGACGTTGCCTTCGACGGTGGCGTGGTGGTGGACAACGCAACCCGGTCCCAGAACAACGCCGGCACCGACATAGGCGTAGGGGCCGACGGAGACGTCCGGCGCGAGCGTTGCGCCAATCTCAATGATTGCGGTCGGGTGGATGAACGGACTGGTGCGCGAGTGGTTTTCGGTGGACATGAGAAAAGCGGGCGCGACGGGCTGCGCCGCGCGAATTTCAGAGCGCCGCGCAGTGAAGGAAAACTTCCTCCGCTTCGCAAGCCACGGGTTGCATTCGGCGGCGGCGTTTCGCTACCGTGCGCCCCGACATGCCAGACCCAAAAGCGAATGGCGCCACCGGCGCCGCAAACGACGAGACCCCCATCGTGCGCCTGCGCGTGCCGGCGACTTCCGCCAATCTCGGCTCCGGCTTCGACTGCGCCGGCGTCGCGCTCACGCTTTGGAACGAGTTCGAACTGCGTCTCGCGCCCGCGCAGGACGCGCCCGTGCGCGTCGAGGCCTCCGGCGAAGCGGCGGCGGCGCTGCCCAAGGACCACACGAACGTCATCGCCCGCATTCTCTTCGAGGAATTGGAGGAAAACCTCGGTCAGAGCGCGCCCGGACCACTCAAAATCGTCTGCCACAACAACGTCCCGTGCGGCAGCGGTCTGGGGAGCAGTTCCACCGCCGTCATCGCCGGACTGGTCTTCGCGCACGCGCTCGCGCGCCGCGAACTCACCGCCGGCAACGCTTCCTCGCTCAAACGCGCCGTGCTCTCGCGCGCCGTCGAAATCGAGGGGCACGGCGATAACGTCGCGCCCGCGCTCATGGGCGGGTTGGTGGTCGTCACCCGCACCGCCGGCGGACGCCTCATCGCGCACTCCGCCGCGCTTGCCCCGCAGCGGGTCGTCGTGTGCGTGCCCGACTTCGCGTTCTTGACGACGAAGTCGCGCGCCGTGCTGCCGCCGGTGCTGCCGCGCGCCGACGCCATTTACAACATCGGGCACGCCGTCCTGACGCTGGAGGCGTTGCGTCTCGGCGACCTCAAACTGCTCGGCAAGGCGCTCGACGACCGCATGCACGAACCTTACCGGTTGCCGGCGATTCCCGGCGCGTTGGAGGCGAAACAGGCGGCGCTCGACGCCGGTGCCGCCGCCGCATGTTTGAGTGGTGCCGGTCCGGGACTGATTGCGTTCGCCGGCGACGACCACGCGAAAATCGGCGAGGCGATGCGCGAACGCTTCGCTGAAGCCGGTCTGCGCGCGCGCTTCTGGGTGCTCGACACTTGCGCCGAGGGCGCGGAAGTAACGGTGCCGTAAATTCCCAGTAATTTCCAATTTGTGTCCAGAGGAGACCTTACAAGGAACAACCAACCGCCACACGCCAAGCCGCTAACATGGAGCGGCGACACATGGAGCGCCGACTTTCAAGTCGGCTTGGCAATGGTGCGGCGCAGCCGCCTTGCTTTTCTTTTTTAGAGTGGCGGCTGCGCCGCATAGAGGATGCGAGCCGACTTGAAAGTCGGTGCTCCATGGCTTGGCGACCGCCAGCACTGCCGCTACCGGCAGCGCACCTACCGCTTCACTCCGTTTGGCAGGGCGTTGCGGGTTTTTACCGAGGGTGGGGCGGCGTAGGCGGGATCGGTTTCGGGGTGGAAGTTGTCGAAGGGGCCGGGGCGGGGGACGACCGGCGCGGTGTGGATGCGGGGGCGTTGCGAGAGCCAGTCAACGCCTTGGAAGAGCGGGTCTTCGAGTTTCCAGATTTCTTCGGCGCCCATATACGGTCCCATTGCGTCAACCCACAGGATGACGCGCTCCAAACTTTCTTTGTCGGTCTTGATGAGCGGGTGTTTGTCGCCGGCGGTGGTTTTTTCGCCGGCGAAGCGTTTGACGAGGCGGCTTTTGTAGGAAAGGCGGGTCATTGGGGGGACGGTGGTGTAGGCGGCGGGGTCAACGGTGCTGTAGGCCTCGACGAGGATGGTGTCGGCGTAGCCGAACGCGGGTCCCATATCGGAGCGTTTTTTGTAGGGGGCGCCCCACGTTGGCGCGCCGAGGAGGGTCATATACGGTTCTTTGAAATGGAGGAAGCCGGGGCGCGCTTCGCTTTTGAACGCGGCGCGCGCTTTTTTGTTTGAGGAGTCCTCGCCGTGGCAGCCGCCGCAGTATTCGTCGAGCGCGGGTTGGACGTAGCGTTCGAAGCCGACGGTGATGTCTTCCCACGGCACCGGTGTTATGTTTGAGGGGCGGCGGCGGCTTGCTTTGCCAATGGCGGAGTCGGCGCTGTTCATATGTTTTTCGTGGCAGCCGAAGCAGCCGCGCGCCTCGCCGGGCTGAACGCCGGTGAACGATTTCATTGTTTGCAGGGCGCGTTTGTTTTCGTCGAGCAATTGGAAGTGGAGGGCGATGCCGGCGGGGGCGTTGAAGTTGACGCTGCCGTCGTCCTCGATGGGAACGGTGCCGATGATTTTTTTGATGCCTTCGCTTTGGTTGGCGGAGATTTCGGGGCCGCTGGAAACGTAGTTTCTTTTTGCCCAGTAGGTGTAGGTCTTGTGGTCAATGCTCCAAATGCGCAGGAACTTCGCTTTGCCGCGCAGTTCGGGGGCGACGCCTTCATAGACGTTGTTGGAATACATTTGACCGGGCGCGGGCGTGGAGCGCGTTTCCCATTCGGGCCATTCCAACGTGTCGGCGGCGACCTGCGGGACGGGGCGTTTGCGCACCGGTTGCGCGTCGAAGATGTGATGCGCGCCTTCGGCGACGAGTTCGCGGTTGCCGTCGGTGTCCATCAAGAGAAGCACAAACTTTCGCGGGAAGCGTTCGGTGCTTGGGCGCGTGGTGCCGTCGGGGCGGCGGACGAGATACGCGCCGGCGCGGTTTGCGGAGACGAGGAAGAGTTTTTCCGAAAGCGGATAGGGCGAGTAGTAGGCGGTGTATTTGCCGGACTTGTGATAGGTGTCGTTTTCCTTCGGGTCAACGGGACCGTTTCCGCATTCTGGCCACGCGACGTCCTGCGTGACTTTTGTCAATCCGAGCGGGAAGTTCAGTCCTTTGCGCGGGTCAATGATTCCGACGCTGCCGGCGAACCAGTTGTGGTGCGCACTGCCGGTGAACATAACCCGTTGGCTGCCGGGGATTTGCCGCGCGTCTTTGAGGAGGTCAGGCCAGACGCTTTGGTTGCCCCAGAACGTTTCCACAAGCGCGCCGTTTTGCTTCATTGTCCAGAGCGATTGCGCGCGCCACAGCGGTTTGTCTGTGTATTCCCAACGAGTGTAAATGATGCGGCCGTCGTCGAGCACCGACGGTGTGTATTCCGGCTCGCCGTTGCGCGAAATGATGTAGAGCGACTTGTCGCCGGGCTTGCTGTCGAGGGGCATTTTGGCGACGACCATCGCGTTCGTCGGCGGCATACAGCGGACGTAGATGTGTCCGCGCGTTGTTGTGAAAACGATGTTCTTCCCATCGGGCAAATAAACGGGGTCGAGGTCGTCAAACATGCCGCCGGTGAGTTGGCGCGGCTCGCCGCCGGCGACGGGCACTTCGTAGAGGTGGAATGTTTTTTCGTTGTGCGGTTTGAACGAGAACACGACGCGCGTGGCGTCATACGACAAATCGGGACGCCAGAACGAGCCGTGCAACGGTGCCACCGGTGCGAGTTGACGCAGGTTGCCGGCGGGCGAAAGTCCGCGTTGCACAAGAAGGCGTCCGCCGGGGACGGCTTGATAGCCGAGCCGGTGGCGCGTCTCGTGCTCCGCCTCGCGTCCCGACGGCCACGGGGAGTCGGTGTAAACAACGCTGTCAAAATCAATCGCCGGATTGAGGAAAAAGATTTCACGCTTAACGCGGCGGACGGCGAGGTAGATGTCTTTTTTTTCCTGCTCCCCGCTCTTTGCTTGTGTTTCCAGCGCGTCTAATTTCGCGAGCGCGGCGGCGAGTTTCTCCTTGGCGGCAGGGGAGATAGTGCCGCCGGTGGTTGCGTTGCCGGCGTTTAATTGCGCGGCGAGTTTTCTGGCGTAACCGATTTCCGCGAGTGCGGCGGCGGCGGTCGGCTTGTTGTCGCATTGGAAAAGCCAATCGTGCTCCAAAAGAGCGTCCGCCTCGCTGGCGGAACGGTCGCGCGTCTCCGGCGTCTCCGGTTTGACATAACCGGCGACCGCCTCGTTGGAGCGTTTGTCGGGACGCTCGTTCACAAGCGTTTCGAGAAAGAAGAAATCCGCCGCCGGCAGCGGCGCGTCCGCATCCGCGAGTTTTTCTTTGATTGCTTTTGCGCGCTCCCATTTCGCGCGCTCCGCCGGTGACAACACATTCCACTGCTGCGCCGTCAGCGGCAGGTATTCAAACGGACGCAGATTGTGTTTTTCGAGCAGCGCGAGACGCTCGCGCAGTTGCTTTGAAGAAAGCGAAAAACGCGCCACCGGTGACCCGCTCCATTTGCGAATGTAATCGTTCGTCTCGTTTGGAAAATCATCGCGGACGAGCCGGTGCAACGCGATTGCGGCGGCATTCCCAATGACACCGCCGGCGGCGGTTTCCTTGTGGAAATTCTCGGCGGTCGCCGCGAGCGTTTCCAAGAACGACGCGCGTTTAGTGTAAAGTTTTCGCGCGAGTTTTGCGGCGTCATTCGCGTCACCGGCAACGCCACCGGCAGTGGAATTTTCATTGCCGGTTCCCGCCTTGTGCAACGCGCGCAGTTCGTCGCCGGAGAGCGCGCGCGAGTAGAAACGGAACTCGCTAATCGCGCCGTTGAAAACGTCCGTCTTGCTGGTCGTCGCGCCGATTGCGAACGGTGCCCCGCGCGAACGCGCCGCCTCTTCGAGCGACTTGAAATTACCGTGCGCCACCGTGTCGCGCCAAAGATTCAACGGCGCGAAATCGTGAATTGTGAGCAACGGCACCTGCCGCTTGAACGCGCCGATTTCGCGCCCGTCGAGAAACACGCGCATTGTGAGGTCTTTCGCGCCGAACGTCGCCGCGACAAAGTGCCGTTTCCCGTCGAGCAACTCGGCGGGGTCGAGCAGCGCGTTGCACTCCGCGTAATTTCCGCCGCAATTGACGCCGAACGACAAGAACCGCCCGTCCCCCTGAAACGCGAACGACAAGCGCGTCGAAATATGCTTCATCGAAGATTTCCACGCCTCGCCGGTGTCTTCTTTTCGGACGACGACATTTGTCCCCTTGAACCCCTTTGGCTCGACCCACGCGGCGAACGTCAACTCGCGCAAATCCTCCGGCAACAACGCCGCCGGCAACGTCGGCACCTCGGCACC
>JAISSQ010000093.1 GCA_031273045.1 Puniceicoccales bacterium | reverse complement strand
CCGCGTTGAGACCGGTGCCGGCGTCGAAAGCGTAATCCTCGGCGTAGTGAAAATTGCCCTTTTCGCGGTCAATGCGAATCGCGTCGGCAGTGGCGGCATCGGGCGCGTCGGCGAGTTCGCGCTCATAGGCAACATCTTCGGGAACGCTACCGGCGGCGGAGACGGCGGCGGTGGAAATGGAGCCGACGTTGGAAACGCTGCCGGCTGTAGAAACGGCGTTTTCGGGAATTTTCGATTTGCTGTCGGACATAGCGGCGGAGATGGCGTCTCAATAGCAAGACCGGTGCCGGTGGTCAATTTCCGTCACGGGAGATAGCGGGTTGGGCGGAAACTGCGTGAGAGGACACACATGGAGCGCCGCACATGGAGTGCTCCATGTGTGTATCGGCATGGCGTGTGGTGGTGAGCACGCAGTGCCGGTGCGCGCACAATTTCCAACGACTATGGCACGGGCGCGACACAGAATACGCACAGCAACAGCGGCGCGGCGACACATACTTGTCGTCTGGCACGACCGCCGCACGCCCAGCCCCGTAGGGGCGACATAACATAGGCAGGGGCGTCAGCCCCTGTTTTCGCCGCCCCCAACCACAATACGAACCGCGAAGCGGTGGCATATAGCACCGAGGGCTAATGCCCTCGACACGGTATGCCACCGCTTCGCGGTGCACGGTTTTATCCCAAGCCACCGGCGTCGCCCACGCAAGCGTCATCGCCGGCGACAACACCACAGAATCCACAGAGACCGCAGAGGCGACGCAGAGGTCGTCTCAACAGCAAGACCGGTGCCGGCGGTCAAGAGACGAAGCGGTGTTCCGCGATTGAACAGGATTAACAGGAATTTTTGACATGATTAACATGATTTTCATGATTTTTTGGAAGGAATTTTTTGAGAGGGTATGTTTTGGGAAAGAATTGTTATTTGGTAATCGTTAATCATGTAAAATCATGTAATCATGTCTAAAAAATGTTTTGTGCCGAGCAGGGTTTACGGAAGTTGTTACAAAAAACAACCCAAAAATTTTCTCGGACGGCGCGGCGGCAGTTGCGGGTCAGGAGAACCGCGCTCCCATCGCCATACGCCAAGCCGTCACATACATGGAGCGCCGCACATGGAGCGCCGACTTTCAAGTCGGCTTGGAGGAGGTGCGGCGATAGCCGCCTTGCCTTCTCTTTTTTAGAGTGGCGGCTGCGCCGCATGGGGTGTGCGAGCCGACTTGAAAGTCGGCGCTCCATGTATGCGGTGCTCCATGTATGCGGCGCTCCATGTGTGTCTCCGCCTACTATGCATTTGTCGGCGGATGGCTGGGAAATCGTGTTTGCCGACGGCGGCGGGGGCTTGTTTCCTGCGCATTCCTTTTTCAGACAGGCAGGAATGCCGGTCGCCCTTTCCAAAAAATCCGTCCATGTCCAACGAACCCGAATCCGCGCCGCAAGAGCGCGTCATCTCGCTTCAAGCCATCAGCCAGAACTTTCTGGGCGCGGTGCAGCGCCAGTTCGACCTGCTCTCCTACAATCTCGCTGCCGCGCAGCAGGTGAGCGCGGAGAACTACGAGAACTTCGCGCACCTCGTGAAAATCATGCCCGTCGGGCAACTGCACCAGAACTTCGCGCTGGTGCGCGACTACGCGCGGGAGTTGCTCGTGCGGCAGACGCTCAACGACCTCGTGAACATGTCGGCGGCGTGCATGGACAACTGCCACCTGCTGTGCCTGCTCATTCGGGAGCAGGACCCGTCGAAGCCAGCGGGCGGGGCGGTCGCCGAGGACGTGCAGAAGCGCGTTCAGGAGCGGCAGAACGCGTTCGCGCGGGCGTCACTCAACGAGAAGTTCGAGGCGCTGGAGCGCGACTTCGGAATCATGTGCGGCACGGAGGACGCGCTCATCGCGCTCGCCATCGGGTTGCGCTCGCTGGTCGTGCGCGACGGCGAGGTGACGAAGGAGGACGTGAACGAGGACGAGGAGTTGGTGTTCGAGTTCAAGACCGTGCAGGTGATTGCGCCGCCCGCCGACGCCGCGCCGGACAAGAAGCCGGAGGTGCGCGTCGTGGATACGCGCCGGACGTTCCGCGTGGGCGACCGCATTGAGTTGTCGAACAGCGAACTGCTGGGCTTGAGCGTCACGGTCACGGCGTTCTTCCACGACCTGTTCCAGAGCGTGGACGATTTCGGGACGAAGACGCTGGGGAAGAAGCCGGCCGCCGGTGCCGCCGCCGCGTCGGGGCAGTAGCACCGAAGCCGGCACCGGTGGCGTGGTGCGCGGGGGCTTATTTCGCCGCCGCCGCCGGTGGTGGTGTCGGCGTTCCGATGAATTCTCCCCCGAACCATTTACGCAGGATTGCGGGGACACGCACGGTGCCGTCGGGCTGGACGTTGTTTTCGAGAATGGCGGCGAGGACGCGCGGCAGTCCAAGCGCGGAGCCGTTGAGTGTGTGAAGGGTCTCGGCTTTGCCGCCGTTTTTGGGTCGGTAACGGATTCCGGCGCGACGCGCTTGGAAGTCGGTGAAGTTGGAGCACGAGGACACTTCGAGCCACCGGCGTTGTCCGCCCGCCCAAACTTCGAGGTCGTATTGTTTGGCGTGGGGGAAGCCGATGTCTCCGGCGCAGATAAGGAGAGCGCGGTAGGGGAGTTCGAGTTTTTGGAGGAGGCGGGCGGCGTCGTCGCGCAACGACTCCAACTCGTCGAACGATGTTGCGGGGTGCACCCATTTGACGAGTTCGACTTTGTCGAATTGGTGGAGCCGGTTGAGGCCTCGGACGTGCGCTCCCCAACTGCCGGCCTCGCGCCGGAAGCACGGCGTGTAGCCGCAGCGTTTGAGCGGGAGGCGTTCTTCGGGGATGATTTCGTCGCGGAAGAAATTCGTCACCGGCACCTCGGCTGTCGGGATGAGATAAAGATCGTCGGCGGGGTCGTGATACATCTGCCCTTCCTTGTCGGGCAGTTGACCGGTGGCGGTGGCTGAGGCGGGGTTGACGAGCAACGGCGCGAGCACCTCCTCGTAGCCGGCGGCGGCGGCCTCCTCCAAGAAAAAGTTGATGAGTGCTCGGACGAGCCGAGCCATGTCGCCGACGTAAAACGGGAAGCCGGCACCGGTGACTTTAACGCCGCGCTCGAAGTCAACCGCTCCGGCGAACCACGGGATTTCCCAGTGCGGGACGGCGTTCGGGGTGACGAGTTGGACGGGGTCGCCCCACGCGAACACCTGCTTGCTCTCGGCCTCGGTGCGACCGTCGGGGACGGTTTCGTGAGGCAGGTTCGGGACGGTCAGGAAGAGCACGCGCCAATCGGCGTCCACCTCGGCGGCTTGACGTTCGAGGTCTTTTACGCGGGCGGAAGCGGCCTTCATCTCGGCGACTTTTGCGAGGAACTCCGGCGTTCCCTTGGGCGCGTGCGCCATCTCCTTGTTCGCGGCGTTCTGGGCGGCCTTGGCCTGCTCGGCCTCGGCGATGAGGGCGCGGCGGCGGATGTCGAGCGCGACGATGGAGTCCCAATCCACCGTGAACTTTTTTCGTGCGACGGCAGCTTTGATTGTTTCGAGGTTTTCGCGGAAAAACTTGATGTCGATCATGGCGGAAGGGCGGGGCGGCGGCGGACGGCGCGGCGGCTTATGCGTCGCGCAGGGTTGCGCTAATCAGTTCGATGCGTGCGGTTGGCTTGGAGCGTTCGCCGCCGGGCGCCCAGTCCACCGGCAGTGCTTCGAGTTTCGCGAGGACGTCCTCGCCGGCGATGACTTCGCCGAACGCGGCGTATTTGCGGTCGAGGAACGGGGCGTCGCCGAACATGATGAAGAACTGGCTGCCGGCACTGTCGGGGTCGTCGGCGCGCGCCATCGAGACGACGCCGCGCACGTGGCGTCGGCTGTTGAACTCGCCTTTGATTCGGTGTCCCGGACCGCCGGTGCCCGGGGTGCCGATGGCGCCGACCTTGGTGTTCGGGCAGCCGCCCTGAATCATGAAGCCCTTGATGAGGCGGTGGAACGCGGTGCCGTCGTAGAAGCCGAAGCGGACGAGTTCCTTGAAGTTCTCGACCGTCGCCGGCGCGTCTTCGGGGAAGAAGGAGATCGTGATGTCGCCGTAGTTGGTTTTGAGCACGGCGACCTCGTTTTTCGGGGCGGAATTTGCCGGATTGGAGGCGGCGGTTTCGGGCGCGGGCGCGGGTTTCTGGGCGATGGTATCGGTGCTCATAAGGGAGTGGCGCGCACAATGGCGGGCGGACGGAAGCGACGCAAAAACATTTTCGGTTTTGGAGTGTCTTCGCACGCCATGTCTTCCTCCGAAACCTCTCCCGCCTCCGGTGCCGGTGCCGCCGGTGCCGCGCCGGCAGCGCGGATTTCGCGCCGGCGTTTCGTGAAAAACTCGCTCGCTGCCGGCGCGGTCACCGCCGGCGTCATCGGACTCGGCGGACGGTTGCTCGGCGCGGACGCCGGCAGTGCAAAGCCCGTCGCCGGCAGTGCGTCGAAGCCCGCCGGCAGCAGTGCTGCCGCCGCGAATGCCGCCGCGTTGAAGAACGTCGCCGCCGCCGGTCACTTGCCGGCGTGGAACGCGACGCTCGCCGCGAAGCCGCTCGAAAAGGTGCGCGTCGGATTCATCGGCGTCGGCGGCCGCGGAAACGGGCTGTTGATGAACGCGCTCGTGCTGCCGGACGTCGAAATCGTCGCCGTGTGCGACCTCGATTTGCCCCGCGCGAAACGCTGCGCGGCGGCTTGCAAGAAGCGGCGTCCGAACGCGCCGGTGCCGGCGGTCTATGGCGGTGCCGGCGACGCCTACAAGGAACTCATTGACCGCGAGAAGCCCGACGCCGTTGTCATCGCGACTTATTGGGACTCGCACGCGCCCATCGCGCTCTACGCGCTGGAGCGCGGCGCGGCGCCGGCGGTCGAGGTGCCCATCGCGCTGACGGTCGCGGAGTGCTGGCAACTCGTCGAGACCGCCGAGCGCGTCGGCATCCCGTGCATGATGCTCGAAAATTGGAGTTTCCGGCGCGACAACCTCGCCGTCCTCAACATGATTCGCGCCGGTCTCTTCGGCGAAATCGTCCACTCGCACTGCGCCCACTCGCACGACTGTATTGACCATTGGTTTTTCGGGCGCGACGGGCGCGACCGCTGGCCGGCGAAATACCTCATCAACTTCAACCGCGACCACTACCCGACGCACAGCGTCGGTCCCGTGTTGAGTTGGCTCGACATCAACTGCGGCGACGTCGTCACCGAGATTTTCTCCTCCGCCACCGCGAGCAAGGGCATCAACGCCTACTTCGCGCGCAAGTTCGGCGCGAAGCATCCGGGCGCGACGCGCCGCTACGCGCAGGGCGACATCGTCACGAGCACACTGCGCACCGCCGGCGGCAAGACGTTCGTCATCAACTACGACATGCAGTTGCCCCGCCCCTATTCGAACCGCTGGCTCGTTCAGGGAACGCTCGGCGTCTATGACGAGGAGCGCGGCGGCATCTACCTGCACGGCAAAACCAAGGGTTACCACCAGTGGGAAAAGTTCTCGGAGCGCGAGAACGAGCACGTTCACCGGTGGTGGCGCGAAGGCGGCGGCGGCGGTCACGGCGGCGTTGACCTCATCGAACTGCGCGAATTCTTCCGCGCCGTGAAAGCGCGGGCGCAAACGCCGATTGACGTCTATGACAGCGTCGTGATGAGCGCGATTGTCGAACTCTCCGGCCAATCCATCGCCGCGAACAAACCGGTCGCCTTTCCCGATTTCACCAAGGGACGCTGGAAACAACGCGCGCCGTATTTCGGGGTGTGAGCACCGGCGGCACCGGTGGTGGTGGTGCTGCCGGTGCCGGTGGTGGTGGTGCTACCGGTAGCGTTATTTCAACTCGGCGGCGGGGAGGAAGCGGACGGGGCCGAGGAGGCCGGAGGGAAGGAGCGGGTCGGTCGCAAGGTAGAGGGATTTCGCGACGAAGGTGTGCCGGCCGCTGGGGTCG
>JAISSQ010000062.1 GCA_031273045.1 Puniceicoccales bacterium | reverse complement strand
CGCGACCTGCTCCGCGCCTACGTGCGCAGTTGCGGAACGACGCACGCGCAGGTCAACACCGACAAGGCGGCGTGCTTCCACCAAGCGTTCGCGCGCTTCAAAGACATGCGCCGCGCCGCGGAAATTCTGGCGGCGTAATGCCGCCGCCGACGGCTGGCTTGCCGGCTCGAACGGGACAAAGCACTCTGGCGGCGATGTGCGTGAAATCAGCGAATGCCCGGACGTTGCTCGGCACCGGTGCCGGCGGAAGCACCGCCGGTGCCGACGTTCCCGTCGTGCTGACCATTGCCGGTTCGGACAGCGGCGGTGGGGCGGGGGCGCAGGCGGACTTGCTCGCCATTGCCGCCAACGGCGCGCATGGCGCGAGCGCGCTCACGTGCCTGACCGCGCAAAATCCCGATGGTGTGAGCGGCGTGTTGCCGGTGCCGCCGGAGTTCGTCCTCGAACAGGCGCGGCAAGTCGCCCGCTACTTCCCGCTCGCCGCCGTCAAGACCGGTATGCTGCACAACGCCGGTGTCGTCCGCGCCGTCGCCGAATTTGTTCGCGAACAGCGCGCTGCGAACCCCGCGCTGCCGTTCGTCCTCGACCCCGTGCTCGTCGCCACGAGTGGTGCGCGACTGCTCGACGCCGACGCGCTCGGCGCGCTCATTGACGAACTCGTCCCGCTCGCGACCGTCATCACGCCCAACCTCGACGAGGCGGCGGCACTGGGTGCCGGGCAGTGGTCAGTGGCCAGTGACCGGTGGTCAGTGTTTAGCGGTCAGACGGACGGGGAAGATGGCGGCACCGGTGGTGCCGACTCAGTCGCGTTCCTGACCGGCGTTGCCGGTGAACTCGCAGCCAAACTGCGCTGCGCTGTGTTGCTCAAAGGCGGACACCTCGACGGCGGCGACACCGTGTTCGACGTCCTCGTAACCGCCGCCCACCAACCACTGTCCACTGACCACTGGCTACTGACCACTTCCTCTTCCCCAACCGTCCGAGTTTTTTCGCATCCGCGCGTTTCGGGCACGGACACCCACGGTAGCGGGTGCACGCTGGCAGCCGCGCTTGCCGCGCGCCTCGCCGCCGGCGAAGCCCTTGACGCCGCCGTTCGCGCCGCCGGCGACTACCTTCACGACGGCATGACACACCCGCTCGCCATCGCCGGCCGTCGCTTCATCCGGCGCGTGTGAGCACCGCCAATGTCAAACCAGCAGCCACTGCCATGCGGGGAATATCTTCACCAAATTGTCCTTCCACGGCGGCAAGATTTTCAAGAATTTGTCCTTCTGGGAAGGATAAATCCGCGCATCTCGCAGCGCCCGCTCGCCATCGCCGGCCGTCGCTTCATCCGGCGCGTGTGAGTGGGTTTGCACAATGTCTCGCAGGGGGGCTGGAGCGCGTTAGAATGCGCGCGATGAACAACCTCAAAATCATCCAATCAGGGGCGGCGCAGGTGGCGTCGCCGGCAGCGAAACAATCCGTGCCCAAGCGCAAGACACCGCGCGATTTCGAGCGCAAGTTCAGCGACAATCCGCAGGAGGCGGCGCGACTACGCGCGGAGGCGTTATCGAGCGCGTTCATGCGCATTCCGAATTTCAAGGTCGAGGCGGCGCGCGACCTGCTCGACCTCGGCTTCCGGCAGATTTACCAACTCGCCGGACGCGCGCCGGACTCGCTCTACGAGGAGTTGTGCGCGCTACGGCCGGAGACGCCGCCGGAACGCCGCTCGCACCTGCGGCTCGCGGTCTATGTCGCCGAGACGCCGGAGCCGGACCGCGCGCGGCTGCATCCTGCGGCATGGCTATGATTTGCCACCGGTGCCACCGGCACCGCCGGCACCGCCGGCACCGTCCGCATTGCCGGCGGTTTTGGCACCGGCGCGGCGGGCACGCTTGGCGGCGAGGAAGCCCGCGCCGGCGGCGGCGCGCTCCTTGCGCAGCAGCCACGGGAGGCCGTAGGCGGCGGTGTCGCCGGCGTTGAGCCAGTGGTTGCCGCCCGCGCCCGGAATGTGGAGCAGGTGCTCGCATTTGCCGGCGACTTCCGGCGTGATGCCGGTGGCGGCGGAACCCAGCACGATGGCGGGCGGACGCCCCGGAACGCGGATGGGCTTCAAGTCCTCGACGCGCCGCCCGCCCGGGCGCGTGAAGCCGACGACGCAGAACCGTTCGCGTAGCGCGCGCAGCGTGAGGGCGGTCTCGCCGGCGTCGTGCAGGACGAGTTCCTCCAGCGCGCCGGCGGCGTCGCTCCACGCGCGCTCCTCGAACGCGGCTTCGAGCGAGGCACCGCCGAGGAAAAGGTGCCGCAGTCCCATCGCGACGGCGGCGCGGGCAATGGCGGCGATTTGGGGGGCGTCGCCGACGTCGTCGGCGAAGAGCAGCGCGCAACCGGCGTCGCGCCACGCGTCGAAGTCGGACGGCTTCGGTTTGGACGGGTGCGGGCGGGCGGTCGCCGCCGCGATGCCTCCGTGGGCGCGGGTGCCGGCGGCGCGGGCGACGTCCTCCGGTGTGCCGATGGAGTAGGGCAGTTTTTTCTCCGCGAGGAAGTGGAGCAGGTCGCCGAGTTGGCGTGCGAGGCGTTGCTCGACCCAGAGCCGGCGTAGCGCGGCGGGGCGTTTCTGGAAGCACGCGAGGACGGCTGAAAGTCCGCAGACGGTGACGGCGTGGAGGTTGGCGGACGCCGCCGGTGGTGGCGTTTCCGCCGCGCGATTTTCGTTCATGGCGGGGAAGGGAAGGGCGGCGGCGCGCCCTTGGCAACGCGCTTCCCGGACGCGCGGCGCGGCACCGGCGGCGCGGCACCGGCGGCGTCACGGGCGTTCAGGGTTTTTCGGCGAGCGCGCCGGCGATGGCGCGGATGTTTTCCGCAAACATGTCGAGGTAGGTCGAGGCGGGCGCGGGCGGGGGCGCGAGCGACTCCGTGCGCAGACGCACCGGCGGCGGCAGCGCGGCCTCGCGCGTGACCGTGAGCACGAGCGCGCCGGCGGCCGGCTCGTCGTGAAAGAGCGGCACGCCCACCTTGCGCGCCCGACGGATGAGCGCGGCGAGTTCGCCTGCCGGCGGGTCGGCGCCCTCGGTGCTCGCGCCGCGGATGATGCTGCCGCCGACGGTCAGGTCGTAGCGCGCGGCGAGGCGTCCAAGGTTGTCGTGCCGCGAGAACAGGACGCGCCGGTGGCGCGGAATTTTGGCGAGGGCGGCGCGCGAACGCTCGTCGAGCGCGCGCAGTTTTCCGGCGTAGCGTTCGGCGTTTTCGGCGTAGTGGGCGGCACCGGCGGGGTCGCACTCGCCGAGGCGTTTGGCGAGCGCGCGCACGAGCGGAATCACCGCGAGCGGGTCGAGCCAGACGTGCGGGTCGCGCCCCGAAGCGCAGCAGTCGGCACCACCGGTGCCACCGGCGGAGTGCGATTTCGCCGCCGCCGGCGCGAGCCAAAGGACGGCGTTCGCGCCGCCGCCGGCGCGACGCGTGAGCGCGGCGAACCACGTTTCCATTTCGGGCGAGACGCCGACGAGGAGCGTCGCCGAGCGCAACAGACGCATGTCGGCGGGCAGGGGTTGGTAGGCGTGCGGGTCGGCATCGGGCGGGACGATTGAGGCGGCGGAGACGCGCGCTCCGCCGACTTCCCGCACCCAGTCGGCGGGGATGGTGAAACTTGCGACGACGCGCAGCGGCGTTTCGGGCGACCGGGGCACCGGCGGCGGCGCGTCACCGGCGGTGCCGGCGGCGAAGGCGGCACCGGTGGCGACGAACGCGAGCAGGGCGTGGACGAGGGCGAGTAGTGCGTGGAGCGGTCTGACCGGCATGGGGGCAATCTACGGCGGACGGGGAAAATGGCATTGCTTTTTTTGGACGCGAATTGCTCCCTCGAAGCCCGTCGCGCGGGCTCTCCGCGCCGTTTTTCCGCATGAGAAATGTCGCAAAATTGATGCTCTGCTGCGCGCTCTTCGCCGCCGCCGGTTGCTCGTCCTACGAGGAGCGCGCGTTCGAGTTTGAGGGCATGCTGCGAAGCGGCCGCTACGACGCCGCCGCGCGGCTTGCCGCCGGCGAGGCGCGCGACGCCTCCGACGCCGACCGTCTGCTGTGGCAACTCGAAAGCGGCGCGGCGAACCGCATCGCCGGCGATTTCCGCGCCAGTGCGGCGCGTTTCGCCGACGCGCTTGAAACCGTCCGCGCGTGGGACCGGCGACCTGACACGCTGCTCTCCGCCGAGGCGCTCGCCACCCTCAACAACATGTCCTCACTGCCCTATCGCGGCACCGGCGGCGACCGCATCCTGTTGAGCACCTATCAGGCACTCAACCACCTCTCGCTGGGCGAGCGCGACAAGGCGCGCGTCGCGCTCAACCTCGCGCTCGAACGGCAGAAGGAGGCGGTCGCCGCCAACGCCGCCCGCATCGAACAAACGCAAAACGAGACGCGCGCCGCGCGGGGAAACTACGATGTCGGACGGGCGGAGCGCGACGGGCGGTTCGCCGGCGCGCTCGACAACGCTTACGGCGAGTCGCGCGCCCTGCGCGGCTACGCCGACTACGTGAACCCGTTCTCCGTCTGGCTGCACGGGCTGTTCTTCCTGCACGCCGGCGACGGCAGCGCGTCCGACCTTGAGCGTGCGCGGATTTCACTCCGGCGCGCCGCCGAGATGACCGGCAACGCCGCCGCGCGCGAGGACGCCGAGAGCGCCGCAGCCGTCGCCGCCGGCACCGGCGCAAAACCGCCGGCGAACGTCACCTACGTCATATTCGAGACCGGACTCGCGCCGGTCCGCGAGCAGGTGCGCATTGACGTGCCGTTGTTCATCGCGACGACCCGCGTGCCCTACGTCGGCGCGGCGTTCCCGCGTCTGCGCTTCCGGCGGCATTTCGCGAACACGCTCGCGATTTCGACCGTTGCCGCCGGCACCGCCGGTGCTGCCGGTTCCGCCGTCGCTCCGCCGCCGCCACCGGTGAGCACGGAGCGCATCGCAAACGTGGACGCGATAGTCGCCGCCGATTTCAACAACGCGCTTCCGTCCGTCATCGCGCGCACGCTCATCAACGCCGGCGTGAAGGCGGCGGCGAGTTACGCGGTGAACGAGGCGAGCGCGCGCTCCCGCAATGCGGGCGTGCAACTCGCGGCGTTCGTGGGGACGTTCGCATACAGTTACGCCACCACCGGTGCCGACCTGCGCGCATGGCACTCGCTGCCGAAGGAGTTCCAGATTGCGAAACTGCCGACGCCCGCGAACCGGCGTCTGCGCCTCGCCACCGGCGCTGCCCCGTTCGTCGAAATCACGCTCGACCCGGGCGAGGTGAACGTCGTCCACGTCCGCTCTCCGAGCGAGACCGCGCCGCTCACCGTCTCCCAATTTGTTCTTCGCTGAACAATCCGAACCAGCCACCCTCAACACAACCATCCGAACCCGAACACACATGAACAAAAACAACTCCAACACGCTGAAAACCACCGCCGCAATTGCCGGTGCCGCCACGGTCCTCGCGCTGGCTCTCGCCGGCTGCTCGAACGACGAGAGCGCGCGCTACGTGGACACGAAGGGACGCGAAACCGTCCTCAACGTGGACCAGATTAACATTCAGGATTTGCACATCGCCGCCGGCAACTTGCTCGACGCGCTGTTCAAGGCCGACGTGTTCAAGAACGCCCCGCGCAAGCCGCCGGTGCTGGCGTTCAGCGCGATTGTCAACGACACCACCGAGGTCTTCGACGTGGCGATTCTGCTGCAAAAAATCAAGGACTCCGTCACGCGCAGCGGGAAAGCGAAAATCTCCGCCGTCGTCGGCACGCAGGCCGACGCGCTCGCGCAGCAGTCGCAGGGCGGAACCGCCGCCGGCGTCCGCAAAAACAACACGCCCGACTTCGTCTTGCGCGGGAAAATCACCGAACTCGCCGCCCGCGCCGGTCGCACACGCCAGAAAACCTACGCTTTCCACTTCGACGTGATTGATGTCGCCGACGGCACCATCGCTTGGACCGGCGACGAGGAAATCACCAAGCAGGGCAGGAAATCGTCGGTCGGATGGTGAGGATTGGTGAGGGATTTCCCTTTGGAGAAGTGGCGACCGCGCCGACCACATGGAGCGCCGACTTTCAATTCGGCGTGGCGATGTTGCGGCGCAGCCGCCACTCGAAAAAGAGTATAAGAGAAAGCAAGGCGGCTACCGCCGCACCCCCGCCGAGCCGACTTGAAAGTCGGCGCTCCATGTTTGTGGCGCTCCATGTGTGTAGCGGCGGTGTTAGATAGCGCACCGCACCGGTCATGCGAAAAAATGACAACTACCGGCGGAGGAGTCGCATACTGTCACTGGTAATCAATCTGCCATCTGTGGAGAGAATTGCCCAATGGTGCAGGTCGCCAGCGTAGTAAAACCAAAAGCCAATCTGGATGTCGTCGTTTTGGTATCTGACCAAATATTCTCCTTTTGGGGCAGAACCATGATAGACCTGCCTGTTCGTTCCGTGCTTTCCAAAAACGAACATGAAATTGTCCTTTGGCTTGCGCCATTGACCGAGACGCCACGGTTCTCGAATTAAGTGCAGGTATTTCAACCGGATAGTTATTGTTTGGGTCAGGTTTTTATCACCGGTGAGGGCGATTCGCGGGCGCAGTTGCTCGTAGTAGCGGCGGAAATGTGGCGCAAGTCGGGCGGCTTCCTTTTCGAGAACGGCGTCGCGCGCGACCTTCATTGTCCAGAACTCCGCGAAATCGCCGGTCTTTTTGTATGGGTCGGCGTAGAGCGGCGTGTTGTCGCGAATGTCCTGCTTGCGCTGGATTGCCTCCGCCGCGACAGCCGCTTTTGAGTTCAAGTTGCGTTTTATGATTTCTTCCAACCGCTTCATGTCCTTCGCGTTTTGCTCATCAATGGCGACGGCGAATGCGTCATCGTATGCTTTCTCCAATTCCTTGAACGCCTCCGCCGGCGCGAGTTTCGCCAATTTCTTTTGCAATTCGTCATCCGCTACCGGTTTTTTGGTGGTTTTCGACGGATTTGGATTTGGTTTTGGCGGCGGTTCTGCAATACCGACGTAAACCCACGGGTATTTTCTGCCGTTGATGGTTTGCGTGATGGTTTCGCGTCCGTTGACGACTGCGAACGCGAACGTGTATTTGCCGTCGCAATCAACCGTGTTTACGTCCACCGGTTTCCAATCACCGGTGAGCAGTTTTCCGTCGTAAAGTTGTTTGTATGTGCCGTTGCGGTAGAACGCGATTTGGTAGCGTTTGCGAATTTGCGGCGTGTTACCGTAGGCGAGCACCTTGTTGGCGAAAACGTGGCTGATTTCGGGACGCACCGGCACCGGCGCGTTCGGCGGCGGCGGCGGTGGCGTCGGAATCTGCGCACTGGCGACGGAGACAAACGGCACCGCCGGTGCCGCCGCCGACGGCACTGCCGGTGTTGCCGGCGTCGGCGTTGTCGGCGCGTTCGATGCGGAGTCGGACACCACCGCGCCGATGGCGACGAGAACGAGTGCGGCGAACGCGCGAACCGCGCGACCGACGCCGCCACCGGCGGTGGCGCGGGCGGCACCACCGATGCTGCGGCGGCGAGCGTTGCCGGCGACGGTTCGGGCACTGCCGGCGGCGATTCGCGCGTTGCCGGTGGGCGCGTTGGCGGTGCGGGCACCGGCGGTGGTTGTGGCGACGCCGCGAGAGAGCGCGGCGGAATTTTTCGAGAGCGACGGAAGCGGCATGGTTGGCATGAGCGGATTGTTGCTTGGGG
>JAISSQ010000004.1 GCA_031273045.1 Puniceicoccales bacterium | reverse complement strand
GCGACGAGGTCGTTGCGCTCGGTCGCGCCGGAGCGCAAATCGCGGGCGGCGGCGACGGCGTTTTCCTTGATGATTTCGTGCGCGGTCTCGCGTCCGGCGCCGGCTTTGACGGCCTCCATCAGGAACGTCGTCGTCAACAGGAACGGCAGGTAATGGCGCGCCTCGCGTGCGATGACGGCGGTGTTGAACTCCATCTGGCCGAGGATGGTGAGGAAGGTTTCGAGCAGACCGTCGGCGGCGAAGAAGGCGTCGGGCAACATCACGCGGCGAACGACGGAGCAGGAGACGTCGCCCTCGTTCCACTGGTCGCCGGCGAGGTCGGCCGCCATTGAGAGGTAGCCGCGCAGCAGGACGTGGAAGCCGCACAGGCGCTCGCAACTGCGGCTGTTCATTTTGTGCGGCATCGCGGAGGAGCCGACTTGTCCGGGCAAAAATCCTTCGCCGGCGAGTTCGTGCCCAGCCATCAGGCGGAGCGTTTTGGCGAACGAGGCGGGGCCGCTGGCGAGCGAGACGAGTGCGCTGACGGTGTCGAAGTCGAGCGAGCGCGGATAGACCTGCCCGACGGCGTTGAGGGCGCGGGGGATGCCGAGGTGGGTGAGGACGCGGGCGTCGAGCGCGGCGGCCTTCGCGGCGTCGCCGGCGAAGAGCGTCAACTGGTCGAGTTGCGTGCCGACGGCGCCTTTCAGCCCGCGGGCGGCGTAGGTTTCGAGGTGCGCGTCGAGCCGCGCCAGTCCGCGCAGAAACTCTTCGCCGAACATCGCGAGGCGTTTGCCGACTGTCGTGGGCTGGGCGGCGACGTTGTGTGTGCGGGCGGCGATGACGATGTCGCGCGCGGCACCGGCGCGTTCGGCGAGTTTGTTGAGGGCGGCGACGGCCTTGAGCCGCAGCAGTTGCAACGCGCGGAACACCTGCAACTGCTCGACGTTCTCGGTGAGGTCGCGGCTGGTCAGCCCCTTGTGGATGTGCTGCTCGCCGCCGGCGAGGTCGCAGAACTCCTCAATGCGCGCCTTGACGTCGTGGCGCGTGACCGCCTCGCGCCGCGCGATGCTTTCGAGGTTGACGCAGTTTTTGACGCGCTCGTAGGCGGCGATTGCGGCGTCAGGCACCGGCAGACCGAGGTCGCGCTGCGCCTTCAACACGGCGAGCCAGAACTCGCGTTCGAGGACGATTTTGCCGGCGGGTGCCCAGATTTCGCGCATCGCCGGCGAGGCGTATCGCTCGGCGAGGACGTTGCTGATGGCGGCACCGGCGGTGCCACCGGTGGCAACGGTTTCAGCACCGGCAGTGCCCGAATTCGCGGAAGATTTCTCGGAGGAACTCATGTTTGCGCGAAGGGAAACGCCGGCGCGGGTCTCTGGCAACCGGTCTTCTTGCCAAGCGGCGGGAAAGGATTTCTGCTCGCCGCGAAAACACATGAGCACCCCGAAACCGCCCGCGCTCGAAATCACCGGAGCCACCGTCGCCGGCCGCATCGCGGACGTCCGCCTGACGCTCGCGCGCGGCACGCTCACGGGGCTTGTCGGTCCGAACGGCTCCGGCAAATCCACGCTCCTGCAAGTCGCCGCCGGCGTGCTCGCGCCGGACACCGGCGGCGTCTTCTGGGGCGGGCGCGCGCTCGCCGAAATCCCGCAGCGCGAGCGCGGACGCCTCGCGGCGTGGACGCCGCAGGGGACGCATTTCGAGTTCGCGTTCACGGTGCGCTCGGTGGTCGGACAGGGACGGTTCGCGCACGGCGACGACGGTGCCGGCGTCGCCGAGGCACTCGACGCGCTCGACCTTGGCGCGCTCGCGGAACGACCGGTGACGCGCCTCTCCGGCGGCGAGCGGCAGCGCGTCCTGCTCGCGCGCGCGCTGGCGACGGGCGCGCCGCTGCAACTCTGGGACGAGCCGCTCTCGCCGCTCGACCCGCGCCACGCGCTCGAAGTGCTGGCGCGGGCGCGCGCGCTCGCCGCCGCCGGCAGCGCGGTGCTGTTCTCGCTGCACGACCTCGCGCTCGCGCGCGAACTCGACAGCGTGCTCGTCATGGACGGCGGGCGTCTGGCGGGCTTCGGACCGCCGGCGGAAATCCTCTCCCCCGCCCTGCTACGCGACACCTTCCGCGTCCGCGCCGCCGAGCGTCCGCGCCTCGTCTTGGAGCCGCTGTGAACACCGCCGGCAACGCCACCGGTGACGCTTTTCGTTTTTCCCGTTTGCCGCCGCCGGCACCGGCGGGCAGTTTCGCCCGCCGTAGCACTAACGCACCGCCGCCGCCCGATTTTGATACTCTCCATGTTCACCTGCTCGAAGACATACGCCGACATTCCGTTCGCCCACCGGCAGCACCGCCACGCCGGTCACTGCGCCTTTGTGCACGGGCACAACTGGACGTTCACGTTCGTGTTCGGCTGCACCACGCTCGACGCCAACGGCTTCGTGGTGGACTTCGGCGACCTGAAATACATCCGCCGGTGGTTCGACGAGCACCTCGACCACGCCTGCGTTTTCAACAGCGACGACCCGTTGCGCGAGCAACTCGTCGCCGCCGCGCCCCACTGCTACAAGGTCTATGTCGTCGAGAACTGCTCCGCCGAGGGGCTGGCGAAACACACGCACGAGACCGTTGACGCGCTGGTGCGGCGGCACACGCACGGGCGGGTGTTCGTCGTCGAGACGCGCGTCGCCGAAGACGCCCGCAATGCGGCGACCTACCGTCCGTGACCGGCGGAACGAACCGCCGCCGGCGGGAGGCACCGGCGGAGCGAAGCCCGTTTTCCGCGTTGCCGCCGCCGGTGGCGCCGCCAACATTCCCCGCCAAGATGCCCACCAAGCAAGTCGTCCGACCGAGAATACGCGGCTACATCTGCGTTTCCGCCCACCCGGAGGGGTGCGCCGCGAACGTCCGCGAGCAAATCGGCTTTGTGAAATCGCTCCCGCCCATCGCCGAGGGTCCCAAGAGCGCGCTCGTCATCGGCGCCTCCACCGGCTACGGGCTGGCGACGCGCATCGCGCTCGCGTTCGGGTGCGGCAGCGCCACCGCCGGCGTTTTCTACGAGAAACCCTCCGAAAACGGGCGTCCCGCCTCCGCCGGTTGGTATAACACCGCCGCATTCGAGCGCGAGGCGCGCGCAGCGGGACTGCCGGCGTTCTCGCTCAACGGCGACGCCTTCGCCGACGACATGAAGCGCCGCGCCGCCGAACTCATCAAAACGTCCATGCCCGGCGGCAAGGTTGACCTCGTGGTCTATTCGCTCGCCTCGCCGCGCCGCACCGACCCCAAGACCGGCGTCGCGCACCGCTCCGTGCTCAAACCCATCGGCGCCCCCTACACGTCCAAGAACCTCGACACCGACCGCAACGAGGTCGAGGAAATCACCCTCCAGCCGGCGACCCCCGCCGAGATTGCCGACACCGTGAAGGTCATGGGCGGCGAGGACTGGGAACTGTGGCTCAACGCGCTCGACGCGGCGGGCGTCCTCGCCGACGGCTGCCAGAGCGTCGCCTACTCCTACCTCGGCCCCGAAGTCACCTGGCCCGTCTATAAGAACGGCACCATCGGCCGCGCCAAGGAAGACCTCCTGCGCGCCGCCAACAACATTGACGCCCTGCTCAAATGCCGCCTCGGCCGCGCCTTCGTCTCCGTCAACAAAGCCGTCGTCACCCAGTCCAGTTCCGCGATACCGGTGGTGCCCCTCTACATCTCGCTGCTCTTCCGCGCCATGAAGCGCCGCGGCACGCACGAGGGCTGCATCCAGCAGGCGCGCCGCCTCCTCGCAACCCAGATGTATGGCGGAAACTTCTGCGACTTCGACGCCGACGGCTACGTGCGCATGGACGACCTCGAACTCCAGCCCGAGACCCAGCGCGAAGTGTTCGCCGCCTGGCCGGACGTCACCACCGCCAACCTGCGCGAACTCACCGACTACGACGGCTACCAAGCCGAGTTCCTGCGCCTCTTCGGCTTCGGCATCGGCGGCGTGGACTACGACGCGCCGGTCGAACTGGAAGTCCCGATTGAGGGCTGCTGAACAACCGCCGGCGGCGCGCCGCGACGACGCGACGACACCGGCAGTGCCGGTAGTGCCGGCGACGGCGCGGACGCTCACACGCCGGAGAATGTCGAGAAGCCGCCGTCAACGGCGAGGACGGTTCCGGTGACGAATTTCGAGGCGTCGGCGAGCAGGTAGTGAATTGCGCCGTGCAACTCGTCTGCCTCGCCGAAGCGACCGAACGGTGTCTTTGCGACAACCTGTTTGCCGCGAGCCGTCAGCGAGCCGTCTTCGTTCGTGAGCAGCCGGCGGTTTTGCTCGCCGATGAAGAAGCCCGGCATGACGGCGTTGACGCGCACCTTGCCACCGGTGGCGCGGGCGAGGTCGGTCGCGAGCCAGCGCGTGAAGTTCTCGACGCCGCTCTTCGCCGCCGAGTAGCCGACGACGCGCGTGATGGCTTGCGGTGCCGACGCCGACGAGAAGTTCACAATCGCGCCGCGTCCGCCTTTGATGAGCGCCGGCGCGAAGACGAGCGACGGCAGCACGGTGCCGTTGAGGTTCAGGTCAACGACTTGCCGGAAGGCGTCAAAGTCGAGGTCGGTGAAGTTTTTTTCGGGCGTGATTGTCGCGCCGGGCATGTTGCCGCCGGCACCGTTGAGGAGGCCGTCGAGTCGTCCCCATTTTTCGAGGACGGTGTCGCGGACGCGCTCCAGCGCGGGGCGGTCGAGGACGTTGGCGACGAGCGCGAGGTTCTCCGATGTCGGCGCGGCGGCGCGGACGGCGGCGAGCGCGGCGTCGAGTTTCTCTTGTGAACGGCCGAGCCAGACGACGCGCGCACCTTGCGCGGCGAGATAGCCGGCGGCACTGCCGGCGAGCGCACCGGTGGCACCGGTGACGACATAGACGCGGCCGGCGATGTCGAAAAGCGAGCCGGCGGGCGCGGTGGTTGGGGAAACGGTTGAACAAGGCATGACGGAAAACGTAAGCCACCGCCGGCACATGGGAAACCGACAATTTGCGCCCGCCGCTTCGCCGCGCCCGCGCCCCTCCCCCGCCCCGCACCCTGCAACCCGCTTCGCCCGCGCTTTTCACACCGTCGAAAAGAACCACGCAAACACGCTGCAAACAATTCGCGGCGCGTGGCCGGATTGGTGGACGGACGGCTTCGGCACCGGTCAACGCGAGGCGGCGGCGTTGCGAAAAACAAGCGCGGCGGCGACGGCGGCGCAAACCGCGCTCGC
>JAISSQ010000203.1 GCA_031273045.1 Puniceicoccales bacterium | reverse complement strand
GCCGCGCTCGTCAACGGCGTCGCCGGTGATGCCGAGGTCGGCGAAGATTTGCGCGGCGGAGACCTTGGGGTCGTGAATGGCGAGGTTGGCGCGTTCTTCGAGCAGTTGGCGGCCGACGGCGATGGCGGCGGACTCGCGGGTGTCGTTCGTCTCTTTTTTGAACGCGAAGCCCCAGAGGGCGATGCGCTTGCCGGCGACGGTGCCGAAGAGCGATTTGACGATGCGTTGCGTGAACCGCCGGCGCTGCCAGTCGTTGAGCAGGATGACTTGCTCCCAATAGCGCGCCGCCTCGTGCAGCGCGTAGTGCTCGCACAGATAGACGAGGTTCAGGATGTCCTTCTGAAAACACGAGCCGCCGAAGCCGACGGACGCTTTCAAGAACTTCGAGCCGATGCGCGAGTCCGCGCCGATGGCGGCGGCGACTTCGGCGACGTCGGCACCGGTGGCTTCGCACAGCGCGGAGATGGCGTTGATTGAGGAGATGCGCTGCGCGAGGAATGCGTTCGCGGTCAACTTCGAGAGTTCGGATGACCAGACGTTCGTGAGGAGGATTTTTTCGCGCGCAATCCAGTGCGCGTAGATGTCGGCGAGGAGGTGCGCGGCGGCGGCGCCGGCGGGCGTCTGCTCGGCACCGACGAGCACGCGGTCGGGGTTTTCGAGGTCTTTGATGGCGGTGCCTTCGGCGAGGAACTCCGGGTTCGAGAGCACTTGGAAGTTCACGCCGGGCTTCTTCTCAGCGGTGAGGATGCGCTGGATGGTCTCGGCGGTGCGCACCGGCAGCGTGCTTTTCTCGACGACGATTTTGTCCGTCTCCGCAACTGCCGCGATGCGCCGTGCGCACTCCTCGACGTAGCGCAAGTCGGCGGCCTTGCCGGCACCCACGCCGTAGGTCTTCGTCGGCGTGTTGACGGACATGAAAATCATCTCCGCGCCGCGAATCGCGCCGTCGATGTCGCTCGAGAAAAAGAGGTTTTGCCCCCGCGCACGGCCGACCACTTCCGCCAGCCCCGGCTCATAGACCGGCAGCCGCAGGTCGGGCGAGTTCCACGCGGCGATGCGGTCGGCGTTGACGTCAACGACTGTGACGGTGACTTCGGGGCACTTGTCCGCGATGACCGCCATTGTCGGTCCGCCGACGTAACCTGCGCCAATGCAAGCGATGTTCATGGCGGCGGAGGGTGCGAAAGCGAGCGGAGGCGTCAAGGGAGCGGGCGGGAACAGGCGGGAACGGCAGGGGAACGGGGCGACCTTCGCTCGCTCGGTCACCGCATTTGCGTCCAGTAGATGCCGCAGACGGCGATTGCGGTGATGAGCAGGAGCAGAATCAGGATTTGCGCGAGCGGCTTGTCCAAGAGCGTTCCTGCGCTCCTGTGTTGCCGCGAACCGTGCGCGCCGCGCCCGCGCCGCGCCCATTCGTCGAACGGTGCCACCGGCGGCCATTCGAGCGCCGGTCGTGTCAGCAAAGCCCACTTGTAGTAGTGTTTCGCCGCTGCCTCGTCCTGCGGCGCGCCCAGCCCGAAGAAACTCGAAACGCACAGCCGCAAGCACGCCTTGTCGTAGTGGCGCAGGTTGGCGCGCCCATACCACGCGACCGCCTGTTCAAACGGAAGCCGCGCCCCGCAGTCGGGGCACACGTTCGTCTCCGGTTTCATTTCGGCGGGGACGACGGGGCCGCCGCACACCGGACACGCGAAGGGCGCGAAACCGTTCGAGAAACACTCGCCGATGAGGAACTGCGCCTCCGGCTCGCCCGCCCGCGCCTTCTCCAGCACCGTCGGCGAGACGGGACGAAGCGCCGACGGCTTTTCCTGCTGCTGTTCAAGCCGCGTGTTTTGCTGGTTTTCGCTCATGTCGGGGTTGCGTTGGGGAAGGAAAGGGAAGTGGGCTGTAGGGGGGCTGGGTTCGCTCTTTGCCGCGATTTTTCGCGCCGGTGCTAACGCGCCGTTTGCGCGCGCGGCGACGCCACCGGTGCCGGCGGACGCTGCGCTGACGGCGTCTTCGACGCGCCGGACGCCGCCGCCGAGCGGCGCGTCGCGAGGTAATACAACGCCGCGTGGTAGCCCTCCGAGCCGAGGCCGCACACGACGCCGCCGCACACCTCGGCGGTCAGCGACACGCGCCGGAATTCCTCGCGCCTGTGGATGTTCGTGATGTGCACCTCAATCACCCGCAGCCCGCTGCCGGCGATGGCGTCGCGCAACGCGATACTCGTGTGACCGTATCCGCCCGGATTGAGCACGATGCCGGCAAACCCGGCGTCCGCCCACTCCGCGATTTTGTCAATCAGCGCGCCCTCGTGGTTGGACTGAAACGCCTCAATCTCAACGCCGAGCGTGCGCGCGTCCGCATGGAGCGACTTGACGATGTCGGCCAGCGAGCGGTGCCCGTAAAGACCCGGCTCGCGTTTGCCGAGGCGGTCGAGGTTGGGTCCGTTCAGAATGCCAATGCGTTTCACGGGCGCGCACAATGCCGCCGGCACCGCCCGCTCTCAACAGCAAAAAGGGCACTCCTGAAAAACGTCTTATCAACAACCCCAACGGGGTTGCCCACCGGTGTCAGTGCCGGTGATTTCCCGCGCCAACGGCGTCGCCCTCACAAGCGTTATCGCCGGCAACAAAACCACAGAGTTTTGTCAGACGGCCACACACATGGCGCGCCACACACATGGAGCGCCGACACATGGAGCGCCGACTTTCAAGTCGGCTTGGTGGAGATGCGGCGCAGCCGCCTTGCTTTTTTTGAAGTGGCGGCTGCGCCGCATGGGGTGTGCGAGCCGACTTGAAAGTCGGCGCTCCCAGTCGGCGCTCCCAGTCGGCGCTCCCAGTCGGCGCTCCCAGTCGGCGCTCCCAGTCGGCGCGACACCAAAACGTGCCTCGTTGGGGGTGGAAGTGTCCGTGGTTCGCTAAAAAATATCAGGGCTTGGGCACCGGCACCGGCAACGTCACCGAGGGTGCTGGCATCGGTGGTGTTGATGTTGCCGATGATTCCGGCGTCGTCGGCGGTATCGCCGCTGCCGGCGTCGTCGGTGTCGGTTGCGTCGGTTGCGGTTGCGTCGGAGGCGTCGCCACCGGCGGCGGTTCCGGCGGCGGTTCCGACGGCAACCGCGTTGCTTCCGACGGTGCCGCCGGTGCTGTCACCGCCGGCACTACCGGTGGCACCACCGGTGGCTGTGGCACCGGCGTTGTCGCGCCCGTGAGCAACGCCAGTTCGCGCTGGAACTTCGCCTGATGCGGCAGCGCGAAACCGGCGCGTCCCTGCGCCGAGGCGTTGTATTCGAGCGCGAGACGGCAGACCTTCGCCGCCTCCGCCGGTTCGCCGCGCGTCTTGTAGGAGTCCGAAAGTTCGAGCAGCGTCCGCGCCACCCAATAGCGTCCCGTCGCGCCGAGCCGCGCCGCCGCGCCGGGCGCGCGCAGCGTCTGGTTGACCACCTGCCAGCGCGCCTCCCGCGCCTCGCGGACGATATCCGCCACCGGTCGCCCTCCGGCGAGCCGTCCCGTCTGGCGCAGTTCGAGTGCCGCCGCCCACTTGCAGCCCGCCTCCGCCTTGAAGTCCGCCGTTCCGCCCGGCAGCGCGAAGAGCCGCTCGTAGGCGTCCGTCGCCAGACCGAGGGCGGCGTCGGCGCGCGTCCGCGTCGCCCGCGCGAACAGGCAGTCCGCGCGTCCCATCTCGGCGCGCATCCGCGCCGGCGAGTCGCGCAGCGTCGCCGCCAGCCGCTCGTAAATCGCCAGCGCGTCGTCGAAGTTGTCCGAGTTTCGGAACAGGTCGGCGAGGGTCAGCCGCGCTTCCGCCGCGAGCGGGTGGTCGGGGCGTGCCTCGGCGAAGCGCGAGAGCGACTCGATTGCCGTTCCGTTCTTGCCCAGCGCGATGTCCTGCAACGCCGCCTCGTAGAGTGCCTCCGCCGCGTGCTCGGCGAGCGCGGTGGACTGCGCCTTCCCGTATCGCTCGCTGCCTTCGAGGAAGACGCGCCGCGCGCCGACGGCGTCACCGGCGGCGGCGAGCGTCCGTCCTTCCGCGACGTATGACGCCGCCGCTGCCTCCTCGTTCGGGAATTTCCGGCGCAGTTCCGCCAGAATCGGCACCGCCGCCGCGCGGTCGCTCATCAGTGCCGCCCGCGCCCGCAGTAGCAGCGCGCGGCTCACAATCGCGTCCGCGCGCGAGCGCACTTCTTCGGGCGCGTCCGCCGGCAGTCGCGACGCGAATTCGGCGAGGCGCGCCGCCCGCTCGGCGGCACCGGCGGTGTCGCCCAGCGCGAGCGCGACCAACGCGCGCTGCCAGCGGAAACGGATGTCGAACCCCGCGCTCATTCGCGGCGCGCGCGCGAAGAGCGTGTCGAGGCGCGCCGCCGCCTCCCTTGTCCGGCGCGTCGCTGGCGAGCGTAGCCATTCGACAATCGCCCATTCGCAGCGCAGCCGTCCCGCCTCGTCGCAGAACGAGCCGGTCGCGCCGTCGAGCGCGCGCATCGCCGCCTCGCCCCTGCCGGCGGCGATTTCGCAAGTCACCCGCGAGAACAGCGCCGCTCCGCGTGCCTCCGGCGTGTCTTGGCGCGGGGCGGCGTCGGCGTAGGCGTCGGCGGCGGCGGTCCACGCCTCGGTCGCGCCGGCACTGTCCGGCACCGTCCCCCGTGCCGCGAGGAAGAGGCAGTCCGCCGCCGCCAGCGCGAGGCGCGGCGATTTCTCCGGCGGCGAGCGCCGGCGCAACTGTCCGAAGTATCCCGCCGCGCGCGCGAACGCCCGCGCGCGCCATGCGCACGCCGCGAGGACGCGCAGGGCATCCGGCGCGAGGGGCGATGCCGGCGTGCGTTCGAGCAGTTCGCCGGCGGCGCGCTCCGCCCGTTCGATGAAGGCGGGGGCGTCGCCGGCGGCCGCCATGACGCGGGCGCGGGCGAGGTTGAGCGCGTCCGAGGCGGCGGGGTCGAAGGTCGGGGCGAGGCGCGTCAGGCGGGCGTGGATTTCCTCGGCGACGGCGCGTCCCTCGGCGGTGGCACCGCCGGCGGCGGCGAGGACTTCGAGCGCGGCGCGGCGGTGCGCCTCGGGCGCCGCCGGCGCGGCGAGCAGGGCGTAGAGCGCGTCGCGTCCGCTCTGTTTTTCCGCGCCCAGAATCAGCCCCGCGAGCAGGTTCGCCTCCGCGCGCTCGGCGTCGCCGGCACCGGCGCGCCGGAGCACCGCCGCCGCCTCGGCGTCGAGCGAGCGGCGCGCAAGGCCGATGGCGAGCATCTTCACGTATTGGAAGCCGGAGGGCGAACCGGTCTCCAGCGCGGCGGCGGAGCGCAGACGGGTCAGTTCGGCGTCGTCGGGGACGGGTCCGACGCGCACCGCCGCGTAGGAGCCGAGGAATTCGGCGTGGCGCGCGAGGCGCGGGCGTCCGTCGGCGGTGAAGAGTGCGGCGGCGCGGGCGAACTCGCCCGACTGCGCGCCGCCGGCGCCGGTTTCGAGGGCGGCGAGGCCGCGCGCGATGTGCAGCCACGGCGCGTCGGCGCGGGGCAGGGCGGATGCCTCGATGCCGCGCAACTCGATGCCGGCGGCGGCGAAACGGTTTCCGAGCAGGTCGGCGAGCGCGGCGCGCAGCCGGCGTTCCGGCGAGGGCGCGACCGTCGCGAGGGCGGCGCGCGCGCCGTCGGCGTCGCCGTGTTCGAGGCGTGCCGTGGCGAGTCCGAGCAGGGCGGCGCGGCGTTCCGGCGCGTCGGCGGGGAATGCGGCGGCGGCGCGTTCGTAGAGACCGGCGGCGAGGCGCGACAGACCGGCGGCGAGTGCCTCGTCGGCGGCGAGAAGTAGCGGGCGCTCGCGGGGGGCGTCCGCGCGCGCGGGCGGCGCGTTGCGCTCCAGTTCCGGCAGGACGGTCAGACCGGCGCGCACCACCGGCACCACCGGCAGTGGCGGCACCGCCGGTGTCACGGCGGAAAGCGCGGCGGCGACGCATAGCGCGGCAAACACCGCGAGTGTCGGGCGAAACGGTCTCACGGCGGCAATGCGCCATTTTTCGCCTTCTTTGGCAAGGCGGCGGGGCGTCAGAACGCGAAGTCCTTGCCGGCGTTGGGGTCGGCGACCTGCTCGGCGGAGAACTCCTTCGCCAACTCCTGCGCGGGCAGTCCGCGGATGATGATGGCCTTCGCCGGCACCGCGGGGCAGATGTGCTCGCAGCCGCCGCAGCCGATGCACAGTTCGGCTTTCAGGAGCGGCTCCTCGTGGCGTCCGGGTCCTTTCACGAATTGCAGCGCCGCCTTCGGGCAGTGTTCGACGCACGCGCCGCAGGCGGTGTCCTGCGTGCGGACGATGCAGCGTTCGATGAAGAGTTCGGCGACGCCGATGCGCAGCCGCTGCTTCACGTCGAGGCGCGCCTGTTTGCGCGCGGACAGCGCGGGGGACTTCGCGGCGGCGGTGGCACCGGTGGCGCCGGTGGCGCCGGTGGCGCCGGTGGCGGTGTCACCGGCGTTTTTCGCGGCGCGGTCGGCGACGAGTTTGAGGAAGTCGGGCGAGCGCAGCGCGCCGTCGGGGCAGACCTCGATGCAGACGGTGCAGTTGATGTCGCAGAAACTTTTCGCGTAGTTCAGGCGCGGTTTCATGAAGCCGGCGAGGACGCCGTATTCGAGCGTTGCCGGTTCGAGGACGTGGTGCGGGCAGGCGGAGACGCACAGTTGGCAGGCGGTGCACTGGCGCAGGAACCAGTCGCGCGAGCCGGCGCCCGGGGGCGAGACGGCGGGGCTGCGCGCGGCGGCGGCGCGTCCGAGCGAGTGCGCGGCGGCGGAGGCGCCGGCAGCGAGGGCGACGGCGCCGCCGGTGATGAACTTGCGGCGCGTTGCCGCCGCCCGCTCCTCCTTGGTCTCGCGCGGCTTGGGCGCGGGGCGGACGGGGCGCGAGCCGCGCGCCTTGGCGCGTCCGAGCAGGTTCGGGTTGATGCCGTGGTCGTCGCACATCGGCGCGCAGTTGAGGCACATCACGCAACGCGAGGCGTCCACTTCCTGCGTCCGCAGGTCAATGCACTGCGCCTTGCAGACGGCGGCGCAGTGGCCGCAGCGCACGCACGAGGTCTTGTCAATCGAGACGCGGAAAAGTGCCTTGCGCGCCAGCCCGCCGAGCAGTGTGCCGACGGGGCAGATTGCGTTGCAGTAGAGCCGGCCGCGCAGGACGGCGGCGGCGGCGATTGCGGCGAAAATCAGCAGCGGCGCGGCGAGCGCGCCGAAGCCCGTCCAGACCTGCGCCGAGCGTGTCGCGCCGGCGATGCCCAGCGCGGCGGCAGCGTTGTTGAGCCAGACGGCGAACGGGCGGAAGAGCGCGGCGGCGACGCGCCCGAACTGGCTGTAAGGGTCGAGCCACGCGAGCAGGAAGCCGCCGGCACCGGCGGCGCAGAAGAGCACCGTCGCGGCGAGGATGCCGTTGCGTAGCAGCGTCGCCGGCGGCGCGTAGCCGAGTGTCCCCGACGCCTTCGCGCGCCACCGGCGGTCGCCGCGAAGTTTCGCGCGCAGGGCGCGGACGAGGTTCGCGACGCGAAACACGGCGTCCTGCAGCACGCCCAGCGGGCACAGCGTCGAGCAATAGACGCGCCCGAACAGCGCGGTGAGCGCGACAAGCGCGAGCGCCGACGCCAGCGCGCCGGCGACGCCGAACGCGGCGGCATACACCGCCGGCGCGAATTGCAGCGCGGCGAACCCGTGCTTGAGTGCCGCCGGCACTGCGTTGCGGTGGTCGAGGAACACCGCCAGCGCGAGCGCGCCGCACACAAGGGCGAGCGCGACGCGCAGCCATTTGAGCACCGGCAACGGGTGTTTTTTCGCGGGGCGGGGCGCGGACGCAGACGGCGTTGGCGTCGGCGGCGTTGCCGGTGGCGCGGGCGTCGGCGTCGGTGGCGCGGGCGAAGTTTCTGGCGGACTGTCCATGTGGTGGTTCGGAGGAGGAGTTGCCGGCGTCGCGCCGGTTTTTCGGTTTTGTCTGTGGAATGAGAATCACCGCCGGCGGGAGTTGTTCCGCCGGAGGCGGCGGCGGGAGCGGGTCAGAGACCCGCAACTGGGAGCACCGACTTTCAAGTCGGCTCGCATGCTCCATGCGGCGGTAGCCGCCTTGCTTTTTCTTCTCTTTTTAGAGTGGCGGCTACGCCACATCTCCACCGAGCCGACTTGAAGGTCGGCGCTCCCAGTCGGCACTCCCAGTGTGGGTCAGATGCCCGCGCTCACGGCGCGCTCGAAGCGTTCGGCGGCGGTGGCGAGCCCGTCGTCGCCGACGGTGACGAGCAGTCCGTTGAGCCGGACGTCGCCGGTGGCGATGTCGAAGCGGCGTGGCATGCCGTCGAGGAAGGCGGCGATGACGGCGGTGGTGTCGCGCCCGATGACGCCCTCGTGCGCGCCGCACATGCCGGCGTCGGTCTGGTGCGCGGTGCCACGCGGCAGGACGCGGGCGTCGGCGGTGGCGACGTGCGTGTGCGTTCCGACGACGGCGGCGGCGCGTCCGTCGAGGAACCAGCCGAGGGCGATTTTTTCGGAGGTCGTCTCGGCGTGGATTTCGACGAGCGCGGCGTCGTATTGACCGGCGAGGTCGCGCAGCAGTCGGTCGGCGGTCTCGAACGGGCAGGCGACGTGCTGGCGCATGAACTGTCGGCCGAGGACTGTGAACACGAGTAGCCGCGAGCCGCCGGTGCCGGTGGCGATGCGGAACGGCGCGCCCGGGCATTGCGCGGGCATGTTCGCGGGGCGGCAGACGGCGGGCGTGGCGGCGATTTCATGGTCGAAGCCGCGCTGGTCCCATGTGTGGTCGCCGAGCGTGATGACGTCGGCACCGGCGGCGGCGAGTTCGGTTGCGAGCGCGCGCGTGATGCCGTTGCCGCCGGCGGCGTTCTCGCCGTTGACGACGACCCATTCGAGGCCGGATTCGGCGCGCAGGCGGGGGATTTCGCGCAGGACGGCGGCGCGTCCGGGCGCGCCGACGATGTCGCCGAGAAAGAGCAGTTTTCGCATGGCGGCGGAGTGTCGCCGGCGGTGTAGCGAGCGGCAACTTTCACTTGCGTTGGGAGGGGGCTTCGCGTGTTTGTGCGCGCATGGATGTTGTCAGAATCAGGGGCGGGCGTCCGCTGGCTGGGGAAATCACGGTCTCCGGCGCCAAGAACGCCAGTTTGCCGATGCTCGCCGCCACGCTGCTCACGGGCGAGCCGTGCGTGTTGCGCAATGTGCCCGCGTTGAGCGACACGCGCTACATGCTCGAAATCCTGCGCCGGCAGGGCGCGAAGACGCGCGACCTCGGCGGCGGCGCGTGGGAAATCACCGCCGGCGACATCCGCGCGGAGACGCCCTACGAACTCGTGCGCAAGATGCGCGCGAGCATCTGTCTGCTCGGTCCGCTCGTGGGACGGTTGCGCGCCGCCGATATCGCCCAGCCGGGCGGATGCGTCATCGGCGACCGGCCGTTCGACCTGCACCTTGCGGGGTTGCGGCGGTTGGGGTGCGTGGTCACGCAAAAGGGCGGGCGGTTGAGCGTGGACGGGGCGCGGTTGCGCGGGGACTACATTTTCCTCGGCGGGCGGCACGGAAGCACGGTCACCGGCACCGCGAACATCGTCATGGCGGCGGTGCTCGCGAAGGGCGAGACGCGGCTCGATTGCGCGGCATGCGAACCGGAAATCGCCGCGCTGTGCCGGATGCTCGTCGCGATGGGCGCGGACATCTCCGGCATCGGCGGACCGATGCTCACGATTCGGGGCGTCGAAAAACTGCACGGGTGCGATTTTGCCGTGCCGCCCGACCGCATCGAGGCGGGGACGTATCTGCTCGCGGGGGTCATCACCGGTGGCGACGTCACCGTGCGCGGCGCGATTCGCGAGCACCTCGGCGCGGTTTTGAGCAAGTTCGAGGAGTGCGGCGTGACGGTGGACGACGCCGGCGAGGGCGCGTTGCGCGTGCGCGGCGAACCGGCGCGGTGCAGTCCTGTGGACATCGTCACGATGCCGCATCCGGGATTTCCGACCGATTTGCAGGCGCAGTTCTCGGCGCTGATGGCGGTGACGCCGGGAATTTCGCTCGTCACCGAGCGCATCTATCCGAACCGGTTCATGCACGTGCAGGAACTGCGGCGCATGGGCGCGGATATCGCCATCGAGGGTGCGACCGCCATCATCAAGGACGTGCGACACCTCTCCGGCGCACCGGTGATGGCGTCCGACCTGCGCGCGAGCGCGGCACTTATCCTCGCCGGTCTCGCGGCACGGGGCGAAACTTGGGTGCAACGCATTTACCACCTCGACCGCGGCTACGTGGAGTTCGACAAAAAACTCGCCGCCCTCGGCGCCGATATCGAGCGTCTCGACGACTCCGCGATGCCCGGCGATTGCAACCGCGAGGAATAAAACGACTATGCACGGAACGAAAAAAAATTGCCGCAGTGCGTGGCGTCCGCTCGCACCACTTTTCGTTGCTACCGCGTTTCTTGCCATTTCGCCCGTTCTGACCGAAGCGTCACCGGTGCTCTATCAGCAGGATTTTTCGAGCATTCCGGCGTTTGCGCGGGATGTGACGCAGCACGAAGGCGTCGCCGGCAGCGCGGCGTTCTTCAACGGTTACACGTCGGAGTGGTCGGAAAAATGGAACGCGCTCGAAGTGTTTAATAACGCTGCCGGTGACAAAAACACCGCCGCCGGCGACACGCTCTTTGTCGAGGCGTGGGTGTGTCCGCAGGAGTATTCGTTCAACGCGAACGCAATCGTCAACCAACTCGAAGGCGACTGGCGCGGGCTTTACCTCGGCGTCACCGCGAACGGAAACATCGCCGCCGTCCTGCACACCGGCGACAAAAAACAAGTCCTCTACTCGAAGCAGGAACTGCCGCTGTTGCGCTGGTCGCACGTCGCGCTCGCCTACAAAAAAGGCGAGGGCGCGAAACTGTTCATCAACGGCGAACTTTCCACCGAACTCGCGTTTGCAAAACCGGCGGTGTTCGCGCCGAACGCGCCGCTCACAATCGGACGCTGCCAAATCAAGCAGCACCCGCTCCACACGCATCCGGGAAACAAAAAGGAAATTCACAAGGAATGGCTCCGGTTCACCGGTCTCATTGACGAGTTGAGAATCACAACGGAAATCCCCGCGCCGGCGGTGCTCGCAAAGAAAATCGCCGCCACAGGCAAAGTTGGAAAACAACAACTGCGCTTCCCGCCAATGCCCGGCGGCGACATCAAACAGGGCGCGTTCGGCGCGTTCCAAACTAAACTAAAATACGACGCGGGCTGGGACGCTGCGTGGCGCGTCGCCGGCGCGCCCGACATCGTTGTCCGCTTTCCGAATTTGCCGCACAAATTCGTCTTCTGGCGCGGCACAAGTTACGTGCCGGCGGTGGTCACCGAAAACAACATCTGGGTGACCGACCAATGCCTCGAAAATTGCGACGGTCTCGGCGAGTGCTACGAGGCGTTGAGCGACAAACAATGCCGGTTCTCAAACGTCCGCATTCTCGAAAACACACCCGCCCGCTGCGTCGTCCACTGGCGCTACGCGCTCTCAAATGTCACCAACAAAATCGCGCTCGAAAACAACGACGGCTGGGGCGAGTGGGCGGACGAGTTTTGGACAATTTACCCCGACGGCGTCGCCGCGCGAAAACAAATTCTCCACTCGCCGAATTCATACAAAGGACACGTCCCCTACGAATTCGACGAAATTCTCCCGCTCAACGCCGCCGGCACTAAAACCGAGGATAACTTGGAACTTAAAGCATTGACACTGTGTGATTTGGACGGCAACGCCACGACCTACGATTGGGCACGGAAACCGCCGCAAAAATACGATTCCCCGCGCCGGCACCCGATTTCCTTGGTCAACACAAAATCGCGCCACAAACCGTTTTTCATTTTTCACCAAAACCGCGTCACCGCCCCGTGGCGCGCAAAATCCGTTGACGGAAAATCAAACTTTTCCTGCTGGAGCCACTGGCCGCTCGCGCAAATAAAATCCGCATCCGTTGACGCCGTTCGCGCGGACAAAATGACGTGCACCGCGCTCGATTGCACGCCGTTCGACGGGCGGACGCGCAACCGCTTTCTGGAAGTTGAATTCGGTCCGAACAACACCACGCTTTACCGCTCGCTCGCAGGCACCACCACCGGTGACGCCCAATCGCTCGTCCCGCTCGCCCGCTCGTGGAATTTCCCGCCGCCCCTCGAACTCTCCGCAAACGCCCGCGCCGCCGGTTGGCAAAACAAGGGCTACGACAAATACCAGCGCGCCTA
>JAISSQ010000071.1 GCA_031273045.1 Puniceicoccales bacterium | reverse complement strand
CCAAAACTCGCGCTCGCAAACCACGCCGCAACTCGCACCGTCTCAACCGGTATGGGAACCCAACTCTTCTCCGGCCTCGTCGCCGACGTCATCAACGACCGCCTCTTTCCCGGCACCGTCGTCGTCCAAAACGGACGCATCGCCGCCGTCGCCAAAGACCCGACCGCGCCGCGCGACCGCGTCATCGCGCCGGGTTTCGTTGACGCGCACGTGCACGTCGAAAGTTCGCTCCTCGCGCCGGCGGCGTTCGGACGCGCCGCAGTCGTCCACGGCACCGTCGCCACCGTCAGCGACCCGCACGAAATCGCGAACGTCCTCGGCGTCGCCGGCGTCCTGTGGATGCTCGAAAACGCCCGCCACAGCCCAATCCCGATTCACTTCGGCGCACCCTCGTGCGTGCCGGCGACGCCCTTCGAGACCGCCGGTGCGGACTTCGGCGCCGCCGAAGTCGAGACCCTCCTCTCGCGCCCCGAAATCTCCTACCTCGCCGAGGTGATGAACTTCCCCGGCGTCCTCGCCGGCGACCCCAAAATGCGCGCAATCCTCGCCGTCGCAAAACGCCTCGGAAAACGCGTTGACGGACACGCGCCGGGAGTCACCGGCGACGCCCTCGCCCGCTACGCCGCCGCCGGCATCGAGACCGACCACGAATGCGTCACGCTCGACGAAGCCCGCCAACGCGCCGCCCTCGGAATGTTCGTCGCAATCCGCGAAGGGTCCGCCGCGCGCAACTTCGACGCCCTCGCGCCCCTCCTGCGCGAACGCCCCGAAATGTGCTTCCTGTGCTCCGACGACAAGCACCCCGACGAACTCCTCCTCGGACACATCAACTCCCTCGTCGCCCGCGCAATCGCCGCCGGCGCCCGCCCGCTCGACGCCCTCCGCGCCGCCACCCTCAACCCCGTCCGCCACTACCGGCTCGACACCGGTCTGCTCCGCGCCGGCGACCCCGCCGACTTCGTCATCCTCAACTCCCTCGAAGAATGCCGCGTCCTCGAAACGTGGCTCCACGGCGAACTCGCCGCCAAAGACGGCACCTGCGTCCTTCCTCCGCCGCCCCCGCTCCCCGCCTCCGCCTGCCCCAACAAATTCAACCGCCCACCCGTCACCGCCGCCGACTTCGCCGTGCCGGCACCGGCGGCGAACGCAAGAGATGCCGAGCGTGTGTGGCGGGTTCAGAAAATGGCACCGGTGGCGGACGTTCCTTGTGATGCCATCTCACCGGAAGATGCGCATGCGGCCTACAAAGCATTGCTACCGGCGCACACCGAGGATGGCGAAACAGTGCAATTCGTTCACGCCGCCTACGGGAAACTGATTTTCGACAAACGGCGTGAATTAACTTTCAAGGTTGTCCCTTACCTGAAGAACATCCTTGAGAAGGCCGTCTTCGCCTACGCTGAACCGGAACGAAACCCAGAAAAGCATACGAACATGGCGGGCTTCAAAAATTACGTCGCTAAAATCAACATCGGCGAGATACCTTACTATGTGCGTTTTCACGTCCAAATCGCCAAGCCGGACAACCATCAATTCCATGGACTTTTCGTCTCCGACATAGAAATAACAAAAGCCGTCGAGACTGACGTTCTTACCCAATCCCAATTCGGGGGAAATCCCGTCTCTTCGGCTTTCGTGGACAAGGGGTTGCTCGAATGGTTCGCGTCTGTCAAGCCCCGTGTTAACGCTATCGTCGCCCTCGACGGACAACTGCTCACCGGCGGCGAACTCGTGCCGGCGACGCTCTCCGCCGACGGCGCGCAACTCGTCGCCGACCCCGCTCGCGACCTGCTCAAAATCGCCGTCGTCAACCGCTACACGCCCGACGCGCCGCCGGCGGTCGCGTTCATCAAAAACTTTGGACTGCGACGCGGCGCCCTCGCGTCGAGCGTCGCGCACGACTCGCACAACATCGTCGCCGTCGGAGCCGACGACGCCTCGCTCGCCGCCGCCGTCAACGCCGTCATCGCCCACAAAGGCGGCCTAAGTTTCGCCGACGCCGGTGCTGCCGCCACCGAAGTCCTCCCGCTTCCTGTCGCCGGCCTGATGAGCAACGCCGATTGCGCCACCGCCGCCGCCGCGTTCACCCGCCTCAACACCGCCGCCGCCGCCGCCGGTTGCTCGCTACGCTCGCCCTACATGACGCTCTCGTTCATGGCACTGCTCGTCATCCCCCAACTCAAACTCAGCGACCGCGGCCTCTTCGACGTCTCCACCTTCGCCTTCACACCGGCAGTGCTTTAACGTCGCCGCCGCCGTTGGGAGCGCCGACTTTCAAGTCGGCTCGGAGGAGGTGCGGCGATAGCCGCCATGCTTCTCTAAAAAAAGAGTGGCGGCTACGCCGCATAGAGTAGGCGAGCCGACTTGAAAGTCGGCACTCCATGTGTGTGGCGCTCCATGTGTGCGGCGCTCCGTGTGTGTATCGGCACAGCGTGCTGCGGAACTCTCCGCGCGGCACGCTGTCCGTGCCATCATGTCTTTCTTCCCCACCCTGAAAAACCTCGCCGGTGTCGTGCGCAAAGTCGCGTCCGCGACAGCCGCCGCGTTTGCCGCGTTCGCCGCGTTCGCCACCACCGGTGTCGCCGGCACCATCCCGCCCGTCCGACCGGCCTTCGGCGATACGCACACGCTCGTTTACGACGCGCCGGCGAAGTGGTGGACGGATGCGTTGCCGGTGGGTAACGGTCGCCTCGGCGCGATGGTTTTCGGCGGCACCGACCGTGAGCGCATTCAACTCAACGAGGGCACCGTTTGGGCCGGTTCGCCCTATCACAACAACAGCCCCGACTCGCTCGCCGCGTTGCCCAAAATCCGCGAACTGATGTTCGCCGGCAAACACCGCGAGGCGCAGGAACTCGCTTACAACAC
>JAISSQ010000142.1 GCA_031273045.1 Puniceicoccales bacterium | reverse complement strand
GGTTCGACGGTGCCGGCACTCCCGCCTCGCGTCCCAACGCCGACGCCGGCACCAGCGCGGGAAACACGAACGCGCTACCGGCGATGCTGCCGGCGGCGGTTTTCAGGAACTGCCGGCGGGAAATCGCGATGCCGGCGGCGGCACCGGCACCGGCGGCGGTGGCGGAAGGAGAATGGTTGGTCATGGCGTCAGAATTTCGTTGCCGGTTCATGGTCGGGGAAGAGCGCTGCCGGTGGTTCACAGCGAGGGGCGCTCCTGAAGGATTTCGTAGCACTCGATGAGGTCGCCGACTTCGTAGGCGTCGAAGCCGCCGAGACGGATGCCGCACTCGTAGCCGGCTTTGACTTCGGTGGCGTCGTCCTTGAAGCGTTTGAGGGTGTCAATGACGCCGCTGTGGACGACTTCGCCCTTGCGGTGGATGCGCGCCTTGAAGTCGCGCCGCACGCTGCCTTCGGTGACCATGCAGCCGGCGGCGAAGCCGTTCTTGCCGTGCGGGAAGATGGCGCGGATTTCCGCCATGCCGACCTTGTTCTCGCGGAGGACGGGGTCGAGCAGTTCCGCCATCGCGTCGCGGACGTTGTCGAGGAGCATGTAGATGATGTTGTGCGCGATGACGCGCGTGCCGCCGTGCTTGAGCAGCGCGCCGACGCCGTTCTCCTGCTTGACGTCGAAGGCGACGATGGTGGCGCCGCTGGCGTGGGCGACGTTGACGTCGTTGGGGGTGATGGGGCCGACGCTGCCGGCGACGACTTCGAGGCGCACCTTGTCGGACTTGATGCCTTCGAGCGCGCCGATGAGAGCTTCGAGTGTGCCGGTGACGTCGGCCTTGCAGAGCACCTTGAACACCTTGTCCTTCGAGGAGGCGATGGCGGCCATGAGGCGGTCCATGTCGCTGAGGCGGTTCATCGAGGTGGTCTTTTCGCGGCGCGCGGCGTCGTTCTCCTCCTCGAGCGCCTTGCGCAGGTTGAGGGTGTTTTCCTCGGCGAGTTCGCGCGCCTCGCGCTCGTTCTTGCAGTGCTGGAAGACGGCGCCGGGCGTGGGAACGCCCGACCAGCCGATGACGAGCGCGGGGTTACCCGGAGCGACGCTCTGCAACTTCTTCCCGTGGTCGTCGAAGAGCGCGCGCACCTTGCAGTAGTGCTGGCCGCAAACGAGCGCATCGCCGGTCTTGAGCGTGCCCTGCTCGACGATGACGGTGGCGGTGGGGCCGCGGCCGGTCTCCATCTGCGCCTCGATGACGGTGCCTTCGACGGGGCGGCGCGGGTTCGCCTTCAAGTCCATGACCTCGGCCTGCAGGAGGACGTTTTCGAGCAGGTCCTTCATGCCGTCGCCCTTGAGCGCGGAGACGGGCGTGGTGAGCACGGTGCCGCCCCAGTCCTCGGACGCGATGCCGCGCTGCTGCATCTGCTGCTTGATGCGGTCAACGTTCGCGCCCTTGGCGTCGGTCTTGTTGATGGCAACGACGATTTCGACGTTGTTTTTCTGGGCGAACTTGAGCGCCTCGTCGGTCTGCGGCATGAAGCCGTCATCGGCGGCGACGACGAGGATTGCGATGTCGGTGATTTCCGCGCCGCGCTCGCGCATCTTCGAGAACGCGGCGTGGCCGGGCGTGTCGAGGAAGGTGATTTTTTTGCCGTTCTGGACGACCGAGTAGGCACCGACGTGCTGCGTGATGCCGCCCGCCTCGCCGGCGACGACGTTGGACTTGCGGTAGTAGTCGAGCAGCGTGGTCTTGCCGTGGTCCACGTGGCCGAGCACGCACACCACCGGCGGCCGCGGTTCGAGGAACTTCGGGTCGTCCCACGCCGGCTTGTCCGGCTCCTTTTTGACCTGCTGCTGCGCCTCGCCGCGGTGGCGCACTTCGAGCGCGATGCCGTGCTTGAACGCGATGCGCTTGGCGACGGTGTCCTCGATGGTGCCGCCCAGCGCGGCGAAAATGCCCATCTCCATGAGTTCGGAGATGAGGCGGAACGGGCGGATGTTGAGCGCGATGGCGAAGTCACGCACGACGATTGGCGGGCGGACGGTGAGCGAGGGCAGCGAGCGTTCCGGCGCGGCGGCGGCGGTCTCGGAGGAGGCATCGCCGGCACCGGCGGCGGCTTCACCGGCGTCGCCGGCGACGGAAGCGGTTTCGGGGTCGGCGGCACCGGAGGTCTCGGCCGCCTCGGCTTCGGCGGCGGCGGTTCCGGGCAACGCCGGCAACGCGCCCGGACGCTTGAGGGCGGGGGGAACCTTGGAGGCGGCACTCCCCGGCAGCGGCGGCAGCGCGGGGGACTTCACGCCACCGGCGGCGGGGCGCGGCGGCAACGCCGGCGCGGGACGCACCGGAACGCCGTTGACAGAAATCACGCCCTTGCCCAACCCCACCGGCGGCGGCGGCAGTTTCGCGCCACCACCGGCGGCGGGCGGCGGAGGCGGCGGAACGGACGGCTTCGCGCCGAAGGTCGGGCGCGGCGGCAACGGTGGCGGCGGCGGAGCGACCTTCGCGCCCACCGGCGGCGGCGGAAGCGCGGCGGTTTTCGCGCCGCCAATGCCGGCGGGACGCGGCGGCAACGGCGGCGGTGCGACGGACGCCTTCGGCTTCGCGCCGGCAACCGGCGGCGGCGCCGACGGCAACGGCTTCGCGACGACTCCGGCGGTCGCGCCGCCGGCGGCGGGACGCGGCACCGGCGGAGGAACGGAGGCGGGTGCTTTCTTGCCAAGCGGCAGCGGCGGCGGCGGGGCTTTCCCCGCGCCACCGGCACTGCCGGCGGCACCGGCACCGGCGGCGGGAGTAGCGGGAGCGGCGGCACCGGCGGCGGGCGTCGCCGGCACTGCGGGCGCGGCACCTTTGACCGGAGCGGCGGACGCACCGGCGGCGGCGGGGCGCGCCGGCACCGGCGGCGCGGGCGGAACTTTTTTGCCGGCGACGGGCACCGGCGGAATTTTCGGGGCGAGGCCGCCGGTGGTTTCGGCACCGGTGCCGGCAGCGGACTTTGCGCCACCGGTGGCGGACTTCGCGGCACTGCCGGCGGTGCCGGTGCCGGTGCCCGCAACTTTCGCTCCGTTCGCGGCGGCGGTGGCGTCGTCGGCGGCGTCGCCCCCCTGCCCTTCCGCCTCGCCGAGGGCTTTTTTCACCTCGGCGGCGACGGCGTCGCGCAGACGCGCGATTCGGCTGTGGGTCTCCTGCGTGAGCGAGTTGGCGAACTTTTTGCGGATGCGTTCATAGACATCGTCGAGGTAGCCGCCCGGAACGTTGTTCGAGTGCGATTTGACGCCGAACTGGGGGAACTCCTTCTGGATGGTTTCGACGACCTCGTTGTTGGTCAGCCCGAAGTCCTTCGCGATGTCGCTGGCGCGGCGTTTGCCCGCCATGTGGAGTTTGATGAACTCCTCGCGGCTGGGCGGCGTGCGCCCCTCCTCCTTGAGTTGCTTGGCGACGAATTTCTTCACCTCCTCGACGAACGCGCCGGGGATGTTGCTTGAATGCGAGTTGATGTTGAGCGCGCCGAAGCCCTTCTTCACGTAGTCAAGCAGTTCGCTGTTTTCGAGGCACAGTTCGGTCGCGAGTTCGCTCAAGCGGATGGCTTTCTGGGTCTTCGCGGGGCGCGCCGGCGGCGGTTTCGCGGCGGCGGGCTTGGCGGGCGCGGGACGGGCGGCAGCGGCACTGCCGGCGGCGGGAGCGGCGCCGGGGGCGTCAGGGTCGCGCCCCTGCTCGACGAGTTTCTTGCGCACATGCTCCTTGATTGGCTCGACGTAGAGGGACGAGACGTTGCTGGAATGGGACGTGATTCCGAGTTCGGGAAATTTCTCATTCACGAGGGCGACGAACTCGTTGTTGGAAAGCCCGAGTTCTTTGGCGACATCACTGGCGCGTTTTGGCATAAGGTTTGTGCGTGTGCGTTTCTATTGTTTGGACGCTCCGACCGGCGGCGGGCGGCGCGTGTTGTTGAAAAAATGTGTTTTGTGAGCGGTTCTTGGATTGGTGGTTCGGAGCGGTCTTCGGGGCGCGGTGTGTGGCGCGAAAATGCGAAAAACGCGACAGCGGCGGTTTGAAAAAAGAGGAACAGCGGCGGTCGCGTTTTTGGCGCGTGCGGGTCTGGCGCTCACCGGCGGCGGCGAATTTTGCGTCCCTCTTGGACGAAAACTCGCGGGCGCGCGGCGGCGCGGGCTGGATGTTATGAGGCGGCGGCGGTTTCGGAGCCATTTGAGGCACCGGCGGCGGCCTCCGGCGCAGGAGGAGGCGGTGGCGGCGGCGGCGGCAAGTTTGGAGGCGGGTCGGACGGCGCGGATTCGTCCGCTGCCGGTTCCGCCGGCGCGGCGGCGACTGCGGCGGCGGTTTTTCCGTTCGCGCCGACGGTCGGGACGCCGCCGGCGAGGGCGTCCATGACAAGGTCAACCACGCGGGCGGCCTCGTCGTTCGTGAAGCCGGCACCGATGAGGTCTTCGGCGGCGACGTCCTCGAATGCGGCGAGTTCGGTGAAGCCGGCGTGGACGAGGCGTTCGGCGAGTTCGCCGTCAATGCCCGGAATGTCCGCGAGGGTGGCGATTGCCCTGTCTTTCTTCTGCTCGAAGACGGTCGGACCACGCGCTTCGGGCTTGATGTTGAGTTTCCAGCCGAGCAGGCGCGCCGTGAGTTTGATGTTCTGCCCGTGGCGGCCGATGGCGGTGGCGAAGTCACGCTCCGAGACCTCGAAACTAATCGTTTTCGTATCGTCGTCCTTGATAATGTTCGTGGGCACGGCGGGCTTGACCGCCTCGTGGAGCAGTTTCACGGGGTCGGCGGACCAGCGGATGATGTCCACTTTCTCGTCGTTGAGTTCGCGGACGATGTTGCGGACGCGCTGACCGCGCGAGCCGACGCACGCGCCGACGGGGTCGATTTTCGGGTCGCGGCTGTCCACGGCGATTTTCGTGCGCGAGCCGGCTTCGCGGGCGAGCGCGGCGATATAGACGATGCCGTCGCCGAACTCGGAGACCTCGGTTTCGAGGAGGCGCTGGACGAAGCGCGGGTTCTTGCGCGAGAGGATGATTTCGGGGCCGCCGGACTTGTTCTCAATCGCCAGCAGGAGGCACTTAATGCGCTCGCCGATTTCAAACTTGTCCTTCGTGGTGCGCTCGCCGGCGGGAAGCGTCGCCTCCGCCTTGCCGAGTTCGACAAAGATGTCGCCGCGCTCGCGCCGGCGGACGATTCCGACGACGACGGTGTCCACCAAGCCCTTGAACTCGTCGAAGATGTGCTCCTTCTCGAACTGGCGCACGCCCTGCGAGATGCTCTGTTTGACGGCTTGGGCGGCGATGCGGCCGAGGTCGGCGGGGTCGAATTCGCGGCGGACTTCCTCGCCGAGTTGGACGCCGGGCTGGATGCGCTTCGCCTCGGAAATGTGGATTTCGCGAACGGGGTCGGAGACGGAGTCGGTGACGGTAAGCAGCGCGACGACGGAGAGATGCCCGTTTTTCGGGTCAATGGTGACTTCGATGCGCTGACCGGCGTTGATGCTTTTTTGCGCCGCCGCCTCGATGCTTCGCTTGATGGTCAGCGCCATGTTGGCGCGACTGATGCCCTTCTCCTTCTCCATGTATTCGAGAACGGCGAGAATTTCAGTGTTTGGCCGGCGACTGCTGGATTTCGATGAGGCGCTCATGAGTGAATGCGAAAGTGCGAGTGTGAATGTCGTTGTGTGAGGTTCGAGCAGGAGTTGCGCGGCGTCCGCAAGGAAGCGGAACCCTTTCAGTCCGCCTCCCCTCTTTCGCCCAGCCGCCCCCGTGTCTCGTGGTGCGGAGATAAGCGTTGGGGGCGCGGCGTCAAGGACTGTTTCGGGAACGGGACGGACGTTGCGGCGGAGGACGGCGAGGCATGCGGCGGCACCACCGGTGAACCTCCGCGCCGGCGGCGTGTCTTTCGCGCAATGCGTTCCGCTCTCCTTCTCGCCGCCGCGCTGTGCGCGTTGTGCGCGTCGCCAACTCCCAGCGCGGTTGCCGCCGGCAACGCCACCGGTGCCGTCGCCGGCAGTGCGAAATCTTCCACCGGCAGTGTCGCCGACAGCGCGAAAATCGCCGACGCACTCGGCTTCGACGAACTCATCATCGTCCAACGCAAGCCGCTCAATCCGTCACACGTTTACACCTACCACGTCGAAGGTCTCTCGCCCGGCGGCGGCCTCTTCAAATACAATCTGCGCACGGGCGAGTTGAGCAAACTCGTGGACGCCGCCGGCGGCGTCATTCTCGATTGCGAGGTCTCCTACGACGGGCGCGACGTCCTCTTCTCGTGGAAGCGCGACATGCGCGCGCCGTTCGAGGTCTGGCGCATCAGCGCCGCCGGCGGTGCTCCGCAAAAGGTCATCGCCGACGCCGCAAACAACATGAACGCCTGCCATCTGCCCGACGGCGGCATCGCCTTCATGTCCGACCGCAAACCGGCGTTTGCCTACTGCTGGACGAGCACCTCGCCCGTCCTCTACCGCGCCAACGCCGACGGCTCCGGCATCCTGCGCCTCTCCGCCAACTACCTCACCGACTTCACGCCAAGCGTCACCGGCGACGGCCGCGTCCTCTACTCGCGCTGGGAATACGTGGACCGCCCCGCAATTCCCATTCAATCGCTCTGGACCGTGAACGCCGACGGCACGAACCTCGCCGGCGTTTTCGGCAATCGCGTCCTCTCGCCGGCAACGTTCATGGAGGCAAACGAACTGCCCGGCGACCCGGGCAAAATCCTCTGCGTGATGACTTCCCACAACGGCCCCTGCCGCGGCGCAATCGGTCTGCTCGACATCACCAGCGACGGCAACGCCCAGTCCGCCATCACAAACCTCACGCCCGAAGTGCGTGTCCCGCCCGTTGACCAAGGCATCGCCGGCAACGGCATTCGCGGCCCCTACGAAAGCCCGCTCCCGCTCGACCGCCACCGCTTTCTCGTCTCAAAGGCAGGAACTCTCGAACTGCGTTGGATGCCGCCAAAAACCGAACTGCCGGTGACGCTGCTCGCGCCGACGCGCACCGATGCCCGCGCCCGCCTCGGCTTCTACTCCGCCAGACCCGTCCGCCCGCGCCCCCGCCCCAAGAACACACGCCCGCTCAACCTGCCCGGCCCCGACGCCAAACCGTGGGCGGACATCATCGTCCACGACGTCCACTTCGGACTCGGCGACGCCGTCAGGCGCGGCGAAATCAAGCGCGTCGCCATCGTCCAAGAAATGGAAAAAGACGTCCGCGCCGAAGTCGGTCTGCGCCAATTCGGGTTCCAATTCCCCGTCGTCTCGTGCGGCGCCACCTACGCACCGAAGCGCGTCTGGGGCTTCGCCGACGTCGAAGCCGACGGCTCCGTGCGCTTCCTCGCCCCCGCGAACATCCCCATCTACTTCCTCCCCCTCGACGCCGAAGGCCGCGCCGTCCAACGCATGCGCACCTTCACCCACTTCATGCCCGGCGAACAGCAAAGTTGCGTCGGCTGCCACGCGAACCGCAACTACGCCGCCCCCGACATCAAACGCGGCCGCAGCATCGCCGTCGCCAAACCCCCGCAACAACTCACCCCGCCCACTTGGGGCGCCGCCGACGGCTTCTCGTTCCCCAAAATCGTCCAACCCGTCTTGGACAAACACTGCGTCGCCTGCCACAGCCATTCCTCCCTTCCCAACCGCCCCGCCGGCAACTTGGATTTGAGCGGCGACCGCACCGACTACTTCTCCGTCGCCTACGAAAACCTCGCCCGACGCGGCACCGGCGCCGAACACGGCAACGACGTCCCCGCCGGCATGCACCGCTTCGGTCGCAACCCCTACACCTCGTGGATCCCCACCTACAACGGCCTCGAAAGCAACATCCTCGACATCGCCCCCAAACGCTGGGGCAGCCCGGCCAGCCGCCTCGCCGACATCATCATCACCGGCCACCCCGACCACGCCACCGGCAAACCCCGCGTCGCCCTCACCGCCGACGAACGCCTCCGCATCCTCATGTGGATTGACCTCAACGTCCCCTTCTACGGCACCTCCCAATCCCTCCAACCCGACCTGCGCGGCTGCCGAAAAATCCTCCCCCGCGACCTCGACAAAACACTGCGCGAAATCAGCCGCCGGCGCGGCATCAAGTTCCGGCGCGACTTCTTCGTCCGCCTCGACAACCCCGAACTCAACCCCTTCCTGCGCGAACCCCTCCTGCGCGGCGACTTCAACCAAGGCGGCACCACCGACCCCGACTACCGGCGCATCCTCGACTGCTTCCGCGACGTCCCTGCCGCCCTCGCCAAACGCATCGACACCGACTACCGCAAAGTCACCCAAGCCACCGCCGGCTGCCCACTCCTGCCCACCCCACCGGCAGTGCCGGCGGCACCGCCGGCGGCGCGCTGACGCCGCTTTTCTCTGCTTGTCCGCCGGCGAGCTGGGGTTAGAAGCACCCGCCCAGCATGAGCGACCTCGAATTCTCCGCCGGCGGCGTCACCGGCGACACCATTTCCGCCCCCGCGCCGGCCTCCCCCGCCGCCTGCGCCGCCAACGCCACCGATTTCTACGCCGATGTGCCGCGCGACGACGCCGTCTCCATCCGCCGCGCGATTCTGCACAACCTGCGCTGCTCGCTCGCGCGCGACCCGTCAACCGCGACGCTCCACGACTGGTGGCTCGCAACCTGCCAGATGGCGAAGGACCGCGTGCTCGACCGCCTCATCCGCACGCAGGCCGTCCACAACAACGCCAACGCCCGCCGCGTCTATTACCTCTCGCTCGAATACCTCATGGGGCGCCTGCTGCGGAACAACCTCTCCAACGACGGCATTCTGCAACACACGCGCGACGCGCTCGCCGCGCTCAATCTCGACCCCGACGCGCTGCTCGCCGAGGAGCCGGACATGGGGCTGGGCAACGGCGGTCTGGGGCGCCTCGCCGCCTGCTTCCTCGACTCGCTCGCCACGCTCGACTACCCCGCAATCGGCTACGGAATCCTCTACGAGTTCGGCCTGTTCCGGCAGTCCTTCGAGAAAGGGCGGCAGGTCGAGACCGCCGACAACTGGCTGCCCGCCGACAACCCGTGGCCGGTGCGCCGCCCCGACTTGCGCCAGAGCGTCCCGCTCTTCGGACACGTCGAGATGACTTACAACGACACCGGCGACGTCACCCCCGTCTGGCGCCACGAAGCGTCCCTCATCGGCATCCCGTGCGACATCCCAATCGTCGGCCACGCCACCGGCACCGTGAATTTCCTGCGCCTGTGGGAGGCGCGCGCGTCGAACGAGTTCGACTTCAAACTCTTCAACAAGGGCAACTACGGCGAAGCCATCCACCAGAAGGCGTCCGCCGAGAACATCTCCAAAGTCCTCTACCCCAACGACAAGACCGAGGCCGGCAAGGAACTGCGCCTCGTGCAGCAAATCTTCTTCGTCGCCTGCTCGCTCAAGGACGTCATCCGCCGCTTCAAGCGCGACGCCAACCTCGGCCGTCACACCGTCTGCGACGCCCGCGGCCCCGCCCTCTGGCGCACCTTCCCCGACACCGTCGCCATCCAACTCAACGACACCCACCCCGCCATCGCCGTCGCCGAACTCATGCGCATCCTCGTGGACGTCGAAGCCCTCGGCTGGGACGCCGCGTGGGACGTCGTCACCCGCGTCTTCGGCTACACCAACCACACGCTCCTGCCCGAAGCGCTCGAAAAGTGGAGCGTCCCGCTCTTCGAGAAAGTCCTCCCGCGCCACCTCCAAATCATCTACGAAATCAACCGCCGCTTCCTCGCCCAAGTCGAGGAACGCTGGCCCGGGGACGACGCCCGCAAACGCGCCCTCTCCCTCATCGAGGAAGGCGCCGTCAAACAAGTCCGCATGGCGCACCTCGCCGTCGTCGCCAGCCACGCAGTCAACGGCGTCGCCGCCCTCCACTCGCAACTCCTGCGCCAGACACTCTTCGCCGACTTCGCCGCGCTCTGGCCCGAACGCTTCCAGAACAAGACCAACGGCGTCACCCCCCGCCGGTGGCTGCGCGACTGCAACCCCCGCCTCGCCGACCTCGTCACACGCCGCCTCGGCTCCGACGCTTGGACGAAAAACCTCGAACTCCTGCGCCGCCTCGAACCCCTCGCCGGCGACCCCGAATTCCAACGCGAATTCATGGACGCCAAACGCGACGCCAAACGCCGCCTCGCCCTCGTCATCGCCCGCGAATGCGGCGTCGAAGTCAGCCCCGACGCCCTGTTCGACGTCCAAATCAAACGCCTCCACGAATACAAACGCCAACACCTCAACCTCCTCCACATCCTCACCCTCTACCGGCGCCTCCTTCACAACCCCGCGCTCCCCATCGCCCCCCGCGTCTTCATCTTCGGCGCCAAAGCCGCCCCCGGCTACGACCTCGCCAAAGACATCATCCACGCCATCAACGCCGTCGCCGCCAAAATCAACAACGACCCCCGCGTCGGCGCGAAACTCAAAGTCGCCTACCTGCCCGACTACCGCGTCACCCTCGCCGAACAAATCATCCCCGCCGCCGACCTCTCCGAGCAAATCTCCACCGCCGGCAAAGAAGCGTCCGGCACCGGCAACATGAAACTCGCCCTCAACGGCGCCCTCACCCTCGGCACACTCGACGGCGCCAACATCGAAATCTTGGAGGAAGTCGGCGCTGAAAACTTCTTCACCTTCGGCCTCTCCGTCGAGGAAGTCCACGCCCTCTGGGCGCGCGGCTACAACCCCCGCGACCTCTACGACGCCGACCCCGAACTGCGCGAAGTCCTCAACTGGCTCGCCTCCGACTACTTCACCCCCGACGAACCCGGCTCCCTGCTGCCGGTGGTCGCCAGCATCCTCGACCACGGCGACCCCTACCTCGTCCTCGCCGACTACCGCGCCTACATCGCCGCCCAAGAACGCGTCAACGCCGCCTACCTCGACCGCCCCCGCTGGGCGCGCATGGCAATCCTGAACACCCTCCGCATGGGCAAATTCTCCTCCGACCGCACCATCCACGAATACGCCCGCGACATCTGGCGCGTGAACCCGCTGCCGGTGGCGGAATAGGCGGGGCGCCGACATGGGGCGCCGACATGGAGCGCCGACATGGAGCGCCGACTTTCAAGTCGGCTCGGTGGAGATGCGGCGGAGCCGCCACACAATTTTCAGAGAAACAAGGCCGCAACGCCGCCCCCCCCCCAAGCCGACTTGAACGTCGGCGCTCCATGTGTCGGCGCTCCATACCGCCGTTCGGCACCTCTGCACGAAAACGATGCTCCCGCCTCTCAAACGCTCCGCTTCGCGGTGCGCTTTCCTTCTCCTTCCGACGCTCCGCACCACGGTATGGAGTGCGGTGACTTGCCACCGCTTTCACCCCAAGCGCGACTTGTCGCGCACCACCGACAAGAACGCACCCGCCGTCCGCCCAAACTTCGCGCTTGTTTTTTTTTTGTAACACTTTCCATAAACCCCGCTCGACACGTTTCCGACCATGCCGAGCCCTCCTCCTCCACGAACCAAAACGCTCCAGACCAAGAAGCCATCCGCACATGTCGTCATTCACGAAAAAATTCGCCGCAACTACTCGCGCCGGCACCATACGCGCCGCACTGCTCACCGCATTGCTCGCCGTCCTCGCCAGTAGTGTCGTGCTCGCGCCGGATGCGGTCGCCGCGCTTTGTGACCGGCACAAGACGACGCTCTTCGGCGTGAAGGAGGACAACTCGCCGGGGCCGTGTCCCGAATGCGCCAAAGAGGGAACGCAAACAGCACCGTTGCCGCCATTGCCGGAACCGGAGCAACCGTCCGCACCGGCACCCGCGCCAGCACCGACCCCCATCCCTGCCCCCGTTCCTGCCGCCCCACCAAAGGTTATCATTAACCACATTCTCGCGAACTCCTCGTGGCAAATTGGTCGCACCGGTGCCTATGCGATGACATTCTTTCACAACGGCAATTTCACTCGGATTCACGAAGGGCGGATTCTTGAGGGCAAGTGGCGCGTTGTGGCACCGAGAATTGTTGCCGCCAAAATCGGCACGGCACCGGAGACCACCTTCTACCTCGCTGCCGACAACAAGACCCTCATGCAACTTGTGCCCGGTCGCGCAAACATCCAATGGACATTCAGCGGACGCCCTGAAGCGGCGGCACCGGTGAGAACGGCAACCCCAACCAAGCAACCAACACCTCAACAAGCAGCCGCCCCCACCACCAGCGACCTGCGTCACGGTCCGCGAACCGTCGCCCTCCCCGGCGGCGTGAAACTCGAAATGGCCTGGATTCGTCCCGGAACGTTCATGATGGGCAGTCCAACGAGCGAGAAAGAGCGCGAGACGTGGGGACGCGATGAGACACTCCATCAAGTCACCATCTCGAAAGGGTTTTGGCTCGGCAAATACCCCGTGACGCAGGCGCAGTGGAAGGCGGTGATGGGCACCGATGTCCATGGACAATACCTGTGCGGGCACGACTGGGGCGACATCAACGGCGTCGGCGACGACCATCCCATCTACTTCGTTAGCTGGCACGAGGCGCAGGAATTTTGCGCCCGCCTGACCGAGATTGAGCAGCGCGCCGGACGCCTTCCGCGCGGCTACCGGTTCGCGTTGCCGACGGAGGCGCAGTGGGAATACGCCTGTCGTGCCGGCGACCGCACGAACAAGGTTTTTCACTTCGGAAACTCGTTGACATCGCGTCAGGCGAACTTCAACGGCAACGAGCCCTACGGCACGAAGACCCGTGGGCCGCATCTCAATCGCACCACGCGGGTCGGCTCCTACTCCGCGAATGGGTGGGGGCTTTACGACATGCACGGCAACGTCTGGGAGTGGTGCGAGGACACGCTGGCGGACTATCCTCGCGGACCGGTGACTGACCCGTGCAACACTTCCGGTGGCTGGCGCGTCCATCGGGGCGGCGGTTGGCTCAACCCAGCGCACCACTGTCGCGCCGCCGCCCGCGGTGCCCAACCGACCGGTCACCGCCACGCTTACCTTGGCTTCCGCGTCGCCCTCGCGCCGGAACGCAAATGAATCCCCCCGCGCAAATCCTTCTTCTCGCACAAGGTATCTTTTCTTTGTTGCCAAGCGGCTACACACTCGGAGCGCCGACTGGGAGCGCCGACACATGGAGCGCCGACTTTCAAGTCGGCTCGGTGGAGATGCGGCGTAGCCGCCACTCTTTTTTCAGAGAAAGCAAGGCGGCTACGCCGCAACATCGCCGAGCCGACTTGAAAGTCGGCGCTCCATGTGTCGGCGCTCCATGTGCGTGGCGCTCCATGTGTGTATCGGCCGCGCCAGCCCCGCCGGCGCGGGCACGTTGTCTGCTTAAACGACGGTGCTATGAAAACGATTTTTCGGAAAATTTGGACGATTGCGGTGATAGGAATGGCTGCGGTGCTGGGGAAATCCGCGCCCACCGCAGCATCCGCGCCCGCCGACACTCCCGCCGCCGCCACCGGTGCCGTCACCGGCGATGCCATCTCCGCCCCCGCCCTGCGCCCTTACACCGATGGCTCCGGCCGCCCGCACCGCCTCCCGCAAAAAATCAGCCGCATCATCTCGACTTCGCCGGTGGGCGACATCCTGCTCTACGCGCTCGCGCCCGACTTGATGGCCGGTTGGTGCTCGCCGAGACACACCTCCGAAAAACCGTTCCTCTTGCCAGAAGTGCGCGACCTGCCGGCGTTCGGCGGTTGGTTCGGACAGAACGCCGCCGGCGTCGCACGCGAACGCCTCATCGCCGCCCGTCCCGACTTCGTCTTGAGCGTCGGCTACACCACCGCCGCCGCCGGCGAGCAGTCCGACCGCCTCCAACGCCAGACCGGCATTCCCGTCCTGCTCGAAGGCGGTCGTCTCGAAGAGTTCCCGGCCACGCTCGAACGTCTCGGCGCGTTGCTCGGACGCGAGAAACGCGCCGGCGAACTCGCCGCCTATTGCCGCGCTGCGCTTGCCGACGCCCGCGCCTTCGCCGCCGCCGTCCCGCCCGAACGCCGCCGGCGCGTCTATTGCGCCGAAGGACCGCGCGGATTGCTCGCCGCGCCCGTCGGCTCGCTACACAGCGAACCCCTCGAACTGTGCGGCGGCATCAACGTCGTTCGCGGCATCGGCACCGCCCGCGGCCGCGTCGAGGTCTCCTCCGACAACCTGCTCCTGTGGCAGCCCGACGTGATTATCGCCTTCCCCGACTTCACCGGCGAAAAACGCACCGCCGGCAGAGCCACTTCCGACACAAGTTCCAGTCGTGCCACCGGCGTCCACGCCGGCACAGCCACCGGTGCCGCCACCGGCACTTCCTCCCCGAACCCTACCTCCCGCTCCCCGCTCCCCACCTACATGCAAACCGCCGCATGGCGCGGCCTCCGCGCCGTCCGCGAAAAGCGCGTCTTCGTCGTGCCGACGACGCCCTTCAACTGGCTTGGGCGTCCACCGTCGCTGAACCGTTTCCTCGGTTTGAAATGGGGCGCGTGGGCGCTCTACCCCGACCTCGCCGCCGCCCGCTTTGACATCAACGCCGAGACCCGCCGCTTCTTCAAACTCTTCTACCACCACGACCTCTCCGCCGCCGGTGCCGCCGCCATCCTCGACGCCTCCCGCGCCCGCTGACGAATTTCCAATCGCCGCCGCCGCTGCGGGGGCGAGTCAGCCCCGCCCACCCCGACCTCCGCGGCTACTTTCCGAGCAAGTATTCGCGGTTGAGTTTTTGGAGCGGCTTGGGGAGGAAGACGCCGTCTTTGCGGACGAGTTGGTCGTCGAACCAAATTTCGCCGCCGCCGTATTCGGGGCGTTGAATGCAAACGAGGTCCCAGTGAATGGCGGAGTTGTTGCCGTTGGGCGCTTCGTCGTAGCACTGACCGGGCGTGAAGTGGAAGGAGCCGGCGATTTTCTCGTCGAAGAGAATGTCCTGCATCGGTTCGAGGACATGCGGGTTGAAGCCCAGCGCGAACTCGCCGACGTAGCGGGCACCGGCGTCGGTGTCGAAAATCTCATTGAGCCGTTTCGTGTTCGCGGCGGCGGTGGCTTCGACGATTTTGCCCTTCTTGAACACGAGCCGCACGTCGCTGAAACTCGCGCCCTGATAGACCGTCGGCGCGTTGTATTGGACGACGCCCTCGACGCTGTCGCGCACCGGTGCCGTATAGACCTCGCCGTCGGGAATGTTTTTCTCGCCGCCGCACGGGTTCGCCTGAATGCCTTTGACGCTGAAACGCAGGTCGGTGCCGGGACCGGTGATTCGGACGCGGTCGGTCTTTTCGAGCGCGTCTTTGAGTGCCGCCATTCCGGGCACCATCCGCGCATAGTCGAGCGTGCAGACGCGGAAGTAGAAGTCCTCGAACGCTTCGGTGCTCATCCGCGCCTGCTGCGCCATCGCCGGCGTCGGCCAGCGCAACACGCACCACTTGGTTTTCTTGACGCGGTAGTTGAGCGCGGCGTGGGTGAGTTTTCCGTGGAGGCGCATGGTGTCGGCGGGGACGTCGCCGTTCTCGAAGATGTTCGAGGCGCCGCGCAGCGCGATGTAGGCGTCGAACTTCTTGATGCGGGCGAGTTCGAGGTCGGCGGCGAGTTTGAACTGCTCCTCGGTGCCGCCGAGCAACAGGGCGCGGGTGACGCGCGGGTGCTGGATGTTCACCGCCGGCACCGCGCCGCGCTCGCGGGCGGCGCGGACGAGGGCGACGACGATTTCGTCGGGCACGTCAATCGCGTCAATCAGCACGTTTTCGCCCTTTTTGAGGGATGTTGAAAAGCCGGTGAGCAGCGCGGCGAGTTTTTCGTATCTGTTGTCCATGACGCCGCCGGAGTGTGCGCGGCGGGCGTTCCCGCGCAACCCCGCTTCCCCGCCCCGCTTCCCTGTCCTGCTCCTACTTTCGTTCCAGAAACTCCCGGATGTCCGGCAGCGGCAGCCGTCGGGCACCGTTGGGGGCGCGCTCGAACCACGGGTCGGTGCCGGGCTTGATGTCGAACGGCTCGTCGGGAAGGTTGTTCTCGTCGAACTCCATTTCGTCGAGACCGTCGGTGTCGTCGAAAATCATCGAGAGCCGCCGCGCCTCCGGCACGAGAACGCGCGGGGCGTTGGCAACGCGCCCGCCCTTGACGAACTCGAACAGGCACGGGTTGCACTCGTCCTTGAAACCGGCGACGAACTTGGCGACCCATGCGTTCGGGACGCTCTCGCGGCGCGCCAGCAGGGCGGCGTCGGAGAAATGCACGCACGCCTTGAACCAATCCGCCAGCGCGGGGTTCGCGGCGAGCAGGGCGCAGTTGACGACGGTGATGATGCGCGCGACCTCCCAGCCGAGGCGCGGCAACAGCGCGGCGAGAATCTCCATCTGGTCAACGGGGTTGGCGCGACCGTCGGTGACGAGAAACACCGTCTCCGGCGCGCTCTCCGGCGCGTCGAGCGAGACGTTGCCGCCGGCAACGCTCCAGCGGCGAATCTCGACCGTCTTCGGGAACGCGACACCGCCGGTGCCGCCGCCGCCGGTGCCGTCGCCGGTGGTGAAAGCGTCGTCCGCGAGATAGAGCCGCACGCAACCGGCGGTCGCGCGGGCGTCGCCGGCGGGCGTTCCGTTTTCGAGCAAGTCGGCGAGGACTTCGCGCCGACCGGAGCCGGCGGCACCAAGAATGATGTAGGCGGAGACCATGGGGTTGTTTTGCGCCGGCACGGGCGTTTTGGCGCGCCCAAAGATTGCCACCGGCGGCGGTCGTTCAGTTTCCGCCGGTGCCGGCGCCGGCGAAGCGGCGCACGGCGTCGAGCCACGATTTTTCGGTCGGGAACCATGCTTTGCTCCAGCCGGCGCCGACGTAGTAGGTGAGGGTGAGTTCGCGGGGATTAGAAGCGTGGGCGGGACCGAGGCGTTGGGTGATAAGCCAGTGGCCGTCTGCGTTGCGGAATTCGGGGCGGGGGGCGGTGTGCGGGAGGCCGGGGACGACGATGGCGACGCCGGTGAAGCCGTTGTCGCCGCGGTTCTTTTGCCAGTCGGCGATGTAGAGGCCGTTGCCGGCGGCTTTGCCGGTGGCGGCGGGGTTTTTCGCGGCGGCGGGTTTGCCGGCGGCAGCGCCGGTGCCGGTTTTGTCGAGGAGGGGGAAGGGGGCGCGTTTGTGTTTCCAGCGGTTGGGCCAGGTGGGTTGGAGGAGGGCGACGGCGGCGTCGAAGTGGCTTTTCGCGTTGCCGCCGGTGACGTGGAAGCGGCTGGTGATTTTGGTGAAGTCGCTGCCGGCGGTGACGGTGATGGTTTTGGTTTCGGTGACGGTGAGTTTGCCGGCACCGGCGGTGTCGGCGACGAGGCGCGGTGGGTAGGTGAGTTCGAAGACGGCGCGGCGGGGGCCGCTTTCGAGGATGCGCCATTTCTCGAAGTTGCCGGCGGGTATCCATTGTTTCGTGGCGGTGTCGTAGAGGACGGTGCCGCCGAGTCCTTGGCTGGCGCCGACGTCGTAGCAGTCGAGGCCTTCGCCGTGGTCACGGTGGTAGTCGCCGCGTTTGTAGAAGGTGTCGAGGACGGGGTGGTGGACGGATTTGAGGATGACGTCCACGCCGGCGGTGCAGGTGCCTTCGCCGGTGACGAGTGCGGGTCCGTAAACGCGGTGCGCGATGCGGTCGTTTTCCCAGATGAAGTCGTCCATGCGTTCGGGGGCGAAGCGGACGCGGACGGCGGGGGCGACGTCGCCGAGGGCGGCGAGGGCTGCGGCGGCGTCGCCGGTGGCGCCGGTGAACGCGGTGCGCGAGGCGTCTTTGTAGATTTCGCTGCCGGCGAGGAGGAAGGCGCCGGTGCCGTAGAGGTCGGTGTCGGAGGGTTTGATTTTTCGCGGGTCGGCGCCGATTGGCTGGCAGGAGCCGAGTTTGCCGTCGAGGTCAACGTGGGCGAGCAGTCCGCGCCAACCGGCGGCGACGTGCGGCCAGTATTTGGCGCGGTCGAGGACGCCGGCGTTGACGCCCCACGCGAGGGCGTAGGTGATGAAGCCGGTGCTGCTGGTTTCGGGTGCGGGGTAACTTTCGGGGTCGAGCAGCGAGGAGCGCCAGCAGCCGTCGGCGCCTTGGAGCGAGGCGAGGCGTTCCGCCATTTCGCGGAAGAGTTGGAGGTAGCGGGGGCGGTCGGCGTAGTCGGCGGGGAGGGATTGGAGGACGCGGGCGATGCCGGCGATGACCCAGCCGTTGCCGCGTCCCCAGAAGATTTTGGCGCCGTTCTTTTCGCGGGGCGCGGGGACTTCGGCGCCCTTGACGGTGCGCGACTCGAAGTAGCGGCTGTCGCGGAAGTAGAGCCGCTCGGTCTTGTCGTAGAGGTAGTCGGTCGTCTGCCACCAGAGGCGATTCAAGATGTCGAGATAGCGGCGGTCGCCGGTGAACTCGTAGAGGCGGGCGAGCGCCGGCGGCGCCATGAAAAGCGCGTCGCACCACGCCCACTTGTCGGTGACCTTCCAACCCTCTTTGCGCCACGAAAGGTTTTCGGGGTTCGGGGGCGGATTGGCGATGCGCCAGTCGAAGTATTCGCGGGCGCCGGCGGCGTATTCGGGGCGCCGGCAACGGTCGGCGAGTTCGATGTAGGATTGGAAAATCGCGTGGTCGTCGGCGTGGTAGCGCGACGCCTTTCGCGGGGCGGGTCCCCATTTGTTGGCGACACCGACGGCGCGGACTTCCTCGTGGAAAACGGCGGCGCGAGGCGACACGTCGGCGAGTGCCATCAGCCCCGCGTAGAACGCGGCGAACGTCCAGTCGGAGTTGGTCGGGCGACGGTTGTCGGGCGCGGGACGGTTAGCGAGTTGCCAGTAGGCGACTTTGTGCAGGTCGGAGAGAATGCGCGACGGAGCGAAGACGGCGTCGGCAGAAAGAGAGCAGGACACGGGAAGCGATGAGAAAGGAACGGTGGCGAGAAACGCGGGAACGGGCGTGGGCGCATCGGCGGCAGTGCCGACGGCGGCACCGGCACCGGCGGTGGCGGCGACGGTGGCGGCGGAGAGCGAGAGCGTGACCGCAAGAATTCGGAGCGAAGAAGCGAAGGAAGACATGCCGCGCAAAGACGCCCCGCGCCGAGCGAATGTTCCGCCGGCGGCGTGGTGAAAGGCGCGCGTTCCCAATGCAAGTCAGACCTCCGCGGAAGTGCGCGGAAGTTCCGTTTTTTTGCGCTGCCGGCGGCGCCCGCGCACTGTGACGGCATGCTTAAACGCATCCTTTTTCAAATTCAACTTGGCGCCGGTCGCGCCGGACAGTTCCGCGCGAAACCGAACGCCGCCACCGGCGACGCCGGCCTCTCCAACCGTTTTGCGAAAGGAGGCCGCTAATGACCACAATCATCCTTGTCGCCATCATCGCCTGCGCTTTCCGCCGAATATCCTGACCATGCCCACCATCGTTCTTTCCAACCCCGGCCACATTCTCGCTACCGACACCACGTCGTTCACGCTGCGCACAAAAAAGAAGCACTTGGCGCGGCTGCCGGCGAACATCGTCGAGCGGTTCATCGTGTTCGACGGCATCGAAATCACGCCCAACGCCCTCGCCCGCATCGGTCGGCTCGGCGTGCCGACGACGTTCCTCGACCACGCCGGTCGCGTGAACGCCTCGCTGCGCTCCGCGTGGTGCCACGACGCGCTGCCGCGCCTCGAACAGGCGCGCTGCTGGCTCGCGCCGGACATCCGCCTCGCGCTCGGCCGCCGCTGGGTCGTCGCCAAAATCAACGGCTGCCTCGCGCAACTGCGCCGGTTCCG
>JAISSQ010000079.1 GCA_031273045.1 Puniceicoccales bacterium | reverse complement strand
ATGGGGGGGGGGGGGGGGGACGGAGCAAACGCAACGAAGCGTCGCCGTCGGAGTGCTCCGTCGGAAGCAAGGACACCCGCTCCGCATTCGCGATACGCACGCCGTCAAACCCAACGGGTTCGTTCGAGACGCCTCCGCTGTCGGCGTGGCAAAGCACCGGTGAGAACGCCGGTGGTGTGGTGCCGGCGGCGGAGTTCATCTCGGCGATGTGCCGAGCGGGAGTGGCGATGTTCATGCGGACGATTTTTCGAGGTGAAATCAAGAGGACAAAAACCGGAGCGGAACAACTTCGCGCGTGGAAAAGAAACGAAGTCGTCTGGGCCACCGGTTGTGCGCGCCAGAGAATAAGGCGTCCGCGCCGATGCAAGACCTATTTTTCGCGAACCCTCCCATCGCCATACGCCAAGCCGCTGCACTCATGGAGCGGCGCAGACATGGAGCGCCGACTTTCAAGTCGGCTTGGCGGTGGTGCGGCGATAGCCGCCTTACTTCTCTTCTTTTTTAGCGAGCAGGGCGGAGAGGCGGGCGCGGGAGGCGGAGAGTTCGGGGGCGCGGGAGGCGGAGAGCAGGCGGCGCGCCTCGGTTTTGCGTCCGAGTCCGATGAGCGCGCGGGCGCGGTGCAGGGAGACGGCTTCGCGCAGGAGGGGTTTCTCGGTGCGGGCGGCGATTTTGTCCCAGGCGGCGAGGGCGAGCACCCAGTTGGGCTTTTCGCAGTCGAGGAAACTTTCGGCGTGGCGCCATGCGTAGCCGGCTTCGCCCGGGGCGAGGCGCGCGGCGGCGGCGAACGCGGCGAGCATCCGCGCGTCGCACTCGGCGCGGGTGAGCGTTTTCGCGGCGACGAGCGCGGGCTGGCAGGCGGCGAGAAACTCGCCGAGGCGGTAGTGGTAAACGGCGGTTTCGGGGGCGAGCGCGACGGCGCGTTCGAGCAGCGGCAACGCTTGCGCGGGGCGTCCTTCTTCGGCGGCGAACGCGCCGAGTTGCTCCTTGATGACGGCGGTGTCGGGCAGGAGTTTGTCGGCTTTTTCGAACCACCGGTTGGCGAGTTCGCGGGCGTCAATGAGGCGCAGGAACTTTGCGTAGAGCACGATGACCGCCGGTTCGTCGGGGTGGGCGGCGATGAAGTTTTCGTAGCGCGCCATGAGCGAGCGTGCGCGCAGTTCCTTCGCGTTTTCGAAAATCGCGGCGGTGCCGGTGGTGGCGCCGAGCGTGGCACCGGTGGTGGCGTCGGTGGCGGGAGCGGCGGTGGCGTTTTTTTGCAGGAAGTCGAAAAACTCTTTCTGCTCGCGGAGGATGGATTCCAGTTCGGCGGCGGCGGCGGTGGCGGTTTGCTCAGGACGTCCGCCGCCGGTGGCGGCTTCGGGAGCGGAAGCGGCGGTTCCGCCACCACTGCCGGCGGCGGCGATTAGCGACGGCGTTGCCGCCACCAGGGCGAGGATGGGGATTGCGGCGCGCATGGCGGCGTTTTGGTCGCAGCGGTTTCAGTGGCGGTGTCCGCAGCCGCAGTGTCCGCAACCGCAGCCGCCGCCGGATTTTTTGCCGCCGGCGGCGCCACCGGCGGCGCTGCCGGCGGGACCGTTTGTCGCGAAGAGGGACAGGTGTTTTTCGAGGTGTTTGCCGCCGCATTTCGGGCAGACCGGCGGGCGCGATGGGGTGACAAAAATTTCGGCGACCTCGTGGCAGTCGCGGCACTCAAACTCGAATATCGGCATTGCGGCGCGAAACATGCCCGCCGGCGCCGGCGGCGTCAACGCGCGGCGTGTCAACGAGTGCCGCCGCTACCGGTGGCGTCGCCGTAGCCGCTGCCGGTGGCGAGGCGTCGGACGGTCTCGGCGGTGACGGCGGTGAGGCGTTCGACGACGAGCGTCGCGCCGGCGGCGGCGAGGTCGGCGGCGGGGTTGGTCGTGGCGACGCCGATGACACGGAAGCCGCCGGCGAGGCCGGCTTCGACGCCCGCGAGCGCGTCCTCGAAGACGACCCCGTTGCCGGCGGCGCAGCCGACGCTTGCCGCCGCTTTGAGGAAGACCTCCGGGTCGGGCTTGCCCTTGCCGACGTTTTCGCTGGTGACGATGCCGGCGAAGAAGTCGGTCAGTCCGAGCAGACGCAGCGCGAGGTCAATGTTCTCGCGGTGCGAGGAGGAGCCGACGGCGCACGGGATTTTGGCGTCGCGCAGACCGGCGAGCAGTTCGCGCACGCCGGGCAACGGTTCCAGCCCGCTGCCGGCGACGATTTCGCGGTAGAGGGCTTCCTTGCGCGCGCCGAGGCGTCGGATTTCGGCGGTGTCGGCGGGGTCCGCCCATTGGAGAATGTTCGGGATGATGAATTCGTTTTTGCGTCCGAAGCCGCGCTTGAAGTGACCGGGCGGCAGAGTGCGTTTTTCCTCGGCGGCGAGGATTTCCCAACTGCGTTCGTGCGCTTGGGAGGAGTCCACGATGACGCCGTCCCAGTCGAAGATGGCGGCGAAGGGCGTTGCCGGCGGCGGCACCGGTGGCGGTGCGGCGTTCGCGTTGTTTGAGTGTTCGTCTTGCATGGCGGAGCGCTGGTTTGAGCGCGCCGCGCGCGGTGACGCAAGGCGGAATGCGTTTCGCGCCGGTGGCGCGCTTCTCACGCCGGCAGTGTGGAGCCGCCGGAGGTGTCGTCGGCCTTGGGCTTGGGGAAGAGGCGCGGCAGGAACGAGGACGGTTCCGGCGAGGTCGGCTTGGTGAGGATGAGCGGGCGGCGCGTGATTGAGCGGCGGCGCGGCGCGGCGGTCTCGGCGGTTTGCGCGTGCGGCGCGGCGTCGTTTCCGGCGTTCGCGACAGCGTCGGCGGCGGCGGCGTTGGCGGTGTTCGCGCCACCGCCGGTGGCAGGTCCAAGACCGTCACCGCCGGTGCCGTTTCCGTTGCCGCTACCGCCGGCGGGCGCGGGGGCTTTGGATGGCGAGGCGTGCGCGCGAACGGGTGCAATCCGGCGGTGCGGGATGGCGGTGATGTCGCCGGTTTCGGGGTGATGGACGAACGAGTTGCTGAGACCGCCGCACTCTTCGGGGTAGGCGAAGGTCGGCGGCGGCAGTCCGAGACCGAGGCAGAAATCGCGTGCGACGGTTTTCTTCCAGTTCAGCAGGAAGTCGCGCGGGAATTCGCGCCAGCCGTGTTCGGCGCACAGGAGTTTCTTGATGACCGCCGGGTAGAAGATGTGGGAGAAGAAGACCTCGGCGCGCACGCCCGCCTCCGCCTCGGAGATGTTCGGGTTCACCTGCCGGAAGAACCTTTCGATGGCGCGCTCGGTCGGTCCAATCCAGTCGAGCGCGAGCGGGACATCCACCGAACCGCGCCCGAAGATGACTTGGAGCATGAGGCGGTCGAGGTGTTTGACGCGCTCCGGTCCGTGCCAGATTTCGTAGAAGATGTGGATGCTCTCGGCGACGGCGTTCGCGCACGCCTGCCGGTCGGAGATGTCCGCCTTGACGAGCGGTTCCGCGCCGTGCGTGAAAATTTGCCCGTCGCCGAGGTAGTAGCGCACGGTCTTGCGGTAGAGGAGCGCCTTGTTCCCGAAATGGTGCATGACGAGCGACGGGGCGATGTCCAACTCGTGCGAGATGTCGCGGATCCTCACGTTGTCGTAACCACGCTGGGCGAAGAGGCGCGCCGCCGTTTTGAGGATGACGAGGCGAGTTTTCTCTCCTTGAACGTTGCGGCGTTCCGCCGCCTTTTGTGGTTTTCCGTTTCGCATGTTGCGTCGGTGGATTGGGGGGGGATGGCTGGAAATTTTCTTCGCGAAAGTATTGACGGCGCACCGGTTGCGCGCGCGACAATGGGCATAAAAGAAAAATTCTCTCGAAGGGCAAAAGTTTTTTATGCCTCGCGGATAGATTTTTTTTCTTGGCACCGTTTTGCGCGAACGCGTTTCGCCCGTGTTTCGTGCGGGCGGAGGAGCAGCCCTTTGCGCAAAGCAAGACAGGGCGGGTTTGCATGAGCAAACCGACCCTGCCTTGTCGTCGGGGACGAACCGCACGGTTGGCGTTCGCCGAATTGCGCCGCTGCCGGCGCGCTGATTTTTGGGGGAACCGTTGCCGGTGGTGCCGCCGGTGCTGTCGCCGGTAGCATTGCCGCCGGAGGCACCGCCGCCGCTACATGTTCTCGTAGCGCTGGCGGAGCATGTCCGTGAACGCCTGCACCTTCTTCTTGCGGCGGCGAACCTCCGTGGGCTTCTCGAAGTAGCGCTTGGCGCGCACATCCTTGATGATGCTTTCGCGCTCAAGTTTCTTTTTCAGGCGGCGGATGGCTTTGTCCATCGTCTCGCCTTTGCGAATTTTGATTTCGACTGACATGGTGTTGTTGCGGTGTTGGGAAAGGTCTCTGCTGTGTGTTCGGGAGGTGTCTGTTCCGGTGAAGGGCGAGGAGGGAACCAGAAGCCCGCCGCGCGTCAACACGAATTTCGCGCCGACGCCGCCGGTGGTGCCGCCGCTCGCGCGCGTGCTTGTCCGCCGCTCCCGCGCCGCCTAACTTCGCGACCCTTTTCCGCAATCCGCCTTCCCCATGGAAACATTCCGCATCGTCCCAGAGGACGCCCACAACGCGCTCGTCGCCGCCGCCTATCGCAAACGCGGCTACGACGACGCCGAGGCCGCCGCCGCCGCCAAGATGGCAGCCCTCGCCACCCGCCACGGTAACCGCACGCACAACGCCATCAAGGCGCTCCACCTCGACCACCTCTTCGGCAGCGGAAACGGCGGCTGCGTCCCCCGCGCCCAAATCGAAAAACGCCCCTCGCGCTTCGACGCCGCCGAGGTCTGGAACGCCAACAAAAAACTCGGACAGTTCACCGCCCTCGCCGCCATTGACGCCGCCATCGCCCTCGCCGACCGCCACGGCACCGGCACCGTCGCCGTTGACAACGCCTTCCACTACCTCTGGGGCGGCGGCTACGTCATGGAGGCCGCCCGCCGCGGCTACATCGCCTACACCTGCTGCACCGCCGCGCTCACCGAAGTCGTCCCCTTCGGCGGCAAATTCCCCACGCTCGGCACGAACCCGCACAGTTGGGGACTGCCAACCACCGGCGCCGTCGGCTTCCCCGTCGTCGTTGACTGGGCGACGAGCGTCGTCGCCATGGGGCGCGTCCAGCAACTCGCCCGCGAAGGCAAACCCCTCCCGCCCAACGCCGCCGTTGACGCCGACGGCCGCCCCACCACCGACCCCGCGCTCGCCAAATCGCTCCTGCCCTTCGGCGCGCACAAGGGCTACGGCCTCTCGCTGTTGAACGAACTCTACGCCGCGTTCATCGGCGGCTCGACGCCCACGCTGCGCTGCCGCGCGCCCGTCGCCGGCGAGAAACAGACCCCCGCGTTCTACTTCCAAGTCATCCACCCCGAAGCGCTCTCCGCCGGTGCCTTCGCCGCCGGTCGCACGCAGGAGCAGAACGTCCGGCGCGTCATCGAAGACATCCTCGGACACGGCAACACCGGCTGCATCCTGCCCGGTCAAATCGAGCACGAAGCCGCCCTGCGCACCGAGCGCAACGGCGGTCTGCTTTTCTCCGACGCCGAAATCGCCGCCCTCAACGAAATCGCCGTCGAAGCCGGTGCCGCGCCCTTCGATCCCGCCGCGTTGAAAACCGCCGA
>JAISSQ010000061.1 GCA_031273045.1 Puniceicoccales bacterium | reverse complement strand
AACGAAGACGTCGTCGTGCCGCTCGCCGGCTACGCGCCGCTCATTCGCTACGCCCGCGAAATCCACGCACGCACCGGTCTCGCGACGCCCACTTTCGGACACGCCGCCGACGGCAATTTTCACATTCACATCATGTATTCGCGCGCCGACCCGGAGCAGTGCCGGCGCGCCGAGGAGGGCATTGCGCTGATGATGAAAAAGGTCGTCGAACTCGGCGGTGCCATCACCGGCGAGCACGGCATCGGCATCACGAAATCCCCCTTCCTGCGCCTGCAACACAGCGACGCCGAAATCGCCGCGATGCTCGCCGTCAAACACGCCCTCGACCCGCGCGACATCCTCGGCCGCGGTCAGGTCTTCTCGGTGACAAACGTCTGGGAACACCAACCCGTCAAAGTCACGCTCCCGTGGGACAAGCATTGAAAGTCTTACGAAGAACGAAGGACACGAGGTTCAAGGTTCAAAGTTCAAAGTTCAAAGGAGTGCCGTTAATGCGTATTGCTTTACTCAATTGTTTAAAAGCAATTGTTCTCGAATTCTAATGCGAAGCGGTTGTGCCGGTGGCGGAGGTGGAGCGGGGCGTTGAAGAGGGTGGAGAGGTTGGTGGATGTGAGTGTTGTTTGCAGGGGTCCGGCGGCGAGGATGCGGCCCTCGCGCAGGAGCAGTGCGTGGGTGAATACCGGTGTGATTTCTTCGACGTGGTGTGTGACGAGCACGAGCGGGACGCCGGCACTGCCGGCGGCAAGTGTGTTTATTAACGTGAGGAATTTTTCGCGAGCCACGGGGTCGAGACCGGCGCACGGCTCGTCGAGAATCAGAACCGCGAGTTGCGAAAAAAGGGCGCGAGCCACGAGGACGCGCTGTCGTTCGCCTTGGGAGAGCGTTCGCCACGGTTGGGCGGCGACGTGTGCGCAGTCGGTTCGCTGCATCAGTGCGAGGGCGGCGCGGCGCACTGCCGGCGGCGGTTCGTGGAGGAGGTTGACGCAGGCGTCGCGCCCGCCGGCGACAACTGCGAGCGCGCTTTCTTCGCCGGCGACGCGCTGCGCAAACGCTGCCGAGACGAGACCGACGCGCCGGCGCAGGATGCGCCAATCGTCTTCGCCGCGTGTCGCGCCGGCGATGCTGACACTGCCGGCGCTCTCCGCGAGCCAACCGGTGAGCACGGCGAGCAACGAGGTTTTGCCGGAGCCGTTGGCTCCGAGGATTACCCAGTTTTCGCCGGCGTTCACGCTCCAGTTAACGTCGTCGAGAATGACGCGCTCTCGCTCGACGCGTAGCCCGCGCACTTCGATGAGCGGTGCCGGCGGTTTGGTGAGTGCCGGCGGCATTACGCGCCTTTCACTTCCCAGCCGGCGCGGTATTGCCGGCGGACAAACTTGTTCGCTTCGGCGAGGTCGAACGTGATGTCGCGAACGTTCCATTTCAAAAGCGTCTTCGGGAAGCGGACGGCGACGCTGCCGAAGAGGACGGCTTCGGTGAGCGGACCGGCGTAGTCGAAGTTGACCTCGGTTTTGCCTTCGCCGCGGACGGCGTTGATGAACTGCGCGTGGTGGTTGATGCGCGGGACGGTGTAGCCGAGTTTCGGGGTCGAGAGTTTGCGGTTCAACTCGGCGGCGTCGTCGCGCCCGTAGATGCGCGGCCACGCGATGTGGGGCAGGACCATGACGCCGGCGGTGCCGATGAAGACGCTGCCGCTGCCGGGGACGTTGTGCTTGCCGTCGGCGCTGCGTGTGAGGTCGAGGACGGCTTTGGGCGGGCGCACTCCGCCGTCGGTCCAGTGGACGAGTATTTTGTCACCGGCGGTGAACGGTGTGCCGTTGAATTCGAGGGTGACGTTGGCGCGGGTCGCCCAGTTCCACGAGTTGGGGGCGGGGCCGTCGCTGATGACGGAGGTCGGGGAGCCGAGGTCGAGGGCGCCGAAGACGGGGTCGAAGATGTGGCACGCCATGTCGCCGAGTGTGCCGACGCCGAAGTCGAGCCGCCGGCGCCAGTTGCCCGGATGGTAGTAGCCGTTCCCGATGAACGGGCGGGCGGCGGCGACGCCGAGCCAAGCGTCCCAGTTGAGGTTTTGGGGCACCTCGTCGGTGCGTTCGGGGAGTTTGCCGGCGTCGCCCCAATTGCGTCCGTCGAACGACCACACTTCCTTGATTTTGCCGATGACGCCGTCGCGCAGCGCTTTGACAGCGGTGCGGTAGGACGCCTCGCCGTGGATTTGGATGCCCATCTGGGTGACGAGTTTTTTCTCGCGGGCGATTTCGGTCATGCGGCGCGTCTCGTAGAGGTTGTGCGTGAGCGGCTTTTGGCAATAGACGTGCTTGTCGAGTTGCATCGCGGAGATGGAGATGGGCGCGTGCATGTGGTCGGGCGTGCCGACGGTCACGGCGTCAAAGTTCTTCGCCTCCTTGTCGAGCAGTTCGCGGTAGTCCTGATAGAAAAACGCTTTCGGCCAGCGTTTGCGGCCGCCGGCGGCGCGGTTGAGGTCAACATCGCACAGGCCGACGACTTCGACGCCCGGCACGCCGGCGTGTGTGCCCAAGTCGGCGCCGCCCATGCCGCCGACGCCGAAGGCGACGAGGCGGACGCGGTTCGAGGGCGGGTTCGCGCGCAGGTCGCGCATGATGAAGGGCGCGGCGAACGCGGCGGTTCCGAGCAGTTTCAGGAACGAGCGGCGCGAGGCGGCGGAAGCGGTGATGGGCGCACTGCCGGCGGACGTACTGCCGGTGGCGGCGGTTTGGGGGAGGGTGGAGTTTTTCATGCGGAGGGAGAGACGTGAGAAGAGAGGTGACGGAGCGCGGAGAGACACCGCCACCGGCAACGGGGTTCCACCGCCACCGGCGGCAGTGCCGCCGCTCCGCCTTTTTCGTTTCCACGGGGGCGGCGTGGGGCATTTCCTGCGCCGTCGAGACAACCGCCATGTCTGCTTCCGCCGCAAAGAATATTCCGTCCCGTGTCCGCGCCGCGACCGCACGCGCCGCTTGTGTTTGCGCGCCGGAAACGATGTCCGCCGTTGCCTCCCGCCCCACCGTTGCCGGCGGACGGACGCAGGTGCATCCCTGCCGCGAGGATTTTGAAACCGCCGACGGCGATGCCTCCACTCCCGCCCCCGCATGGCACGGCGAACTGCTCGGCGAAACGCGGCACCGTTATGAGGCAGGACTGGAACCACCGATGCCACTTGAGGAACTTGAGCGGCGTCTTTGCGCGATGTTCAACAAACGTTTCGGCTACAACCTCACAAAACTTCCGCACTGATGAACGCTCCGCTGCCGTTGACCGTTCGCCTCCTGCCAACCGCAGAAAACGACATCGCGGAGGGTGCCGCTTTTTACGAATTGGCGGCGAAGTGCTCGTTTTCCGAGTTTTGGACATGCGGCGCGACCCAGTGCAGATTCGGCGGTTACTCCGTCTCGCGAGGAACTCCCTCTACAACCCGTAGAACTGCCGGGTGGCGGCGGTGGCGGCGGCGGCGAATTCCTCGTCGCGCATGCCGAGCAGGCATGCGGCTTGCTCGGCGACAAGGCGGACGTTCGCCGGTTCGTTGCGCGTGCCGCGAAGCGTCTGCGGCGCGAGATAGGGCGAGTCGGTCTCGACCATGCACAGCGCGACGCCTTGCGCGACGCACGCCTCGCGCGTGGCTGCGGCGTTCGGATAGGTGAGGGTGCCGGTGAACGAGGCGCGACCGCCGCGCCGGTTGAGTTCGCGCACTTCCGGCGCGCCCTCGGAGAAGCAGTGGAACACGACGCGCTCCCAGTCCACGCCGCTCGCGTCAATGAGCGCGACGCAATCGGCGAACGCCTTGCGGGCGTGCACGACGACGGCGGTGCCAATTTCGCGTGCGAAGGCGAGTTGCGCGCGGAACGCCTCTTTCTGGGCGGCGACGAGCGCGGCGGCGGCGGCGGGGTCCTTGGGCAGGTGGAAGTAGTCCAGACCGATTTCGCCGACCGCCACCGGTAGCGGCGGCGGCGTCAATGCGGCGTCCGTCGCCGTCGTCACCGGCACCGCCGCGCTCGCCGCCGGTTTGAAGAACGCCGGCAGTTGGGCGACCGCCGCCTCCCAGCCCTCGGCGGTCACCTCGCACGGGTGAAGCCCGACCGTGTGATGCACGCGCCCGCGATGCGCGTCGGCAAGGTCGCGGTAGAGTGCCCAGTCGGTCGGTTCGGTGCCGATGGCGACGACCTCGGCGACACCGGCGGCGGCGGCGCGTTCGAGCACGGTGCCGAGCGAGTTGTCGCGCGCGAAGCCGTCGAGGTGGCAGTGGCTGTCAATCAACATGGGGGCGCGTTTTGCCGGTGCCCGCCGGACGCGACAAGACCCGTTTCGCGAGGGAAACGGGTCTTGCTGTCTGTCACCGGCAGTGCCGGCGTTTTCTGGAAAGTGGCGCGCCCGCGAGGACTCGAACCCCGAATATCTGATCCGTAGTCAGAAGTGATATCCATTTCACCACGGGCGCGAAAACGAGAGCGAGCATGCCGCGCCGCCGGCGGAACGCAAGCGTTTTTTTGGAGTTTTTTTCTGCGGGGCTTTGCGAAGCGGTAGCGGCGCCGGCGCCTTTTGCGTTGAACCTTTTTGCGCGGCGCATGTCCTATGCCGGCGCAAGTTGCAACCAGACAACAACCATTCCAGAACTCAAACACTCACGCACATGAAACCACTCCCGCTCATCGCGCTTATCGCCGCCGCCGCGCCGCTCTTCCTCGCCGGCTGCGACCAGAAAAAGCCCGCGCCGGCAGCGAAGCCCGCCGCCCCGAAAACGGAACCGGCGGCGAAGCCCGACGCCGGCAAGCCGTCCGCCAACGCGCTCAAATCCGCCAACGCGCTCAAAGACGCGCCCGACGCGCCGAAGGCGAAGTCCGACGCGCCGAAGGCGGATGCGCCGAAGGCGGACGTCGCGCCGGTCGCCCCCGTCAAACCGGAAGGCGCTCCCGCCGCCGCCCCCGCCGCCGCCCCGCAGGACAACGGTCCGAAGGTCGCGCTGGGCACCCTGCTCGTCACTCCGAAGGTTGACCTCGTGGGCACGCCCAAGAAGCCGGTTCTGCCGAACCTCGAACCCCGCCCGCTCACGCTGGAGCGCGCCGAAGCGCAAAAGGCACTCCTCATCCCCGCCGGTTGCAAGAACCTCGCCAAGAACAAGCCCGTCACGTCCAGCGACCCCGAACCGATTGTCGGAGAACTGACGCTCATCACCGACGGTGACAAGGATGCCGCCGAGGGCTACGAGGTCGAACTCGCCGCGGGCAAGCAGTGGGTGCAGATTGACTTGGAGAAGTCCGCCAACATCTACGCCATCGCCCTGTGGCACTTCCACCGGCAGGAGCGCGCCTACAAGTCCGTCGCCATCCAGATTTCCGACGACCCGAAGTTCGGGAAAGACACGTCCACCACGGTGTTCAACAACGACATCGCCAACGACCTCGGTCTCGGCGCCGGTGCCGACAAGACCTACACCGAACTCAACGTCGGCCGCATCATTCCCGTCGAGGGCATCAAAGGCCGCTACGTCCGCCTGTGGAGCAACGGCAACACGTCCAACTCCGGCAACCACTACATCGAAGTCGAGGTCTTCGGGAAATAAGACCAGCCCCGAAGGGGCGACGACAACGACAGCACGCGCCGCGAAGCCCCGAAGGGGCGGTAGCGGCGTCCAGCCCCGAAGGGGCGACATAACATAGGCAGGGGCGTTAGCCCCTGTTATGAGAATATCCCTTCCCAACAACGAACCGCGAAGCGGTGGCATAAATTACCGAGGGCACATGCCCTCGACACTGTATGCCATCGCTTCGTTGTCAGTCCGCGACACACATGGAGCGCCGCACATGGAGCGCCGACTTTCAAGTCGGCTCGCCCCCTCCATGCGGCGATAGCCGCCACTTCCAAAAAGGAGAGAAGAGGAGGGAAGAGAAGGAGAGAGAAAAGAAAGCAAGGCGGCTGCGCCGCATCTCTGCCGAGCCGACTTGAAAGTCGGCGCTCCATGTGCGGCGCTCCATGTGTGGCGCTCCATGTGTGTGGCGGCTTGGCAGTGGTGCGGCGTAGCCGCCTTGCCTTCTCTTTTTTATTTTGCCGGCGGGGAGGGAGTTGCCCAGCGGGAGAGAATTTCGGCGGAGGGGAGATAGAAGAGTTCCATTCTGAAATAGCCGCTGGGGAACTCGAAGAGCGGGGTAGCGGCACCGCGCTCGAAACCGCTACTTCCACCGTTCGCTCCACCGCTACTTCTACCGCTACCGCCATCGCTCCCTTCACCGCTACCACCACCGTCACCGCCGCCGCCACCACCCCCGCCTCCGCCACCACCGGTGCGGAGCAGCGCGCGGAGGCGTTCACTTTCTTTTCCGCCTTTGGCGACGATGACCCATGCGGCGCGGTTTTTCAGGGCGTTCCAGTCCTTGATTTCAGAGAGCCGCCGGTAGTTCGCGCCAAACATTTTCCCTTGTTCCTGCTCTGTCCAGAGGTCTGCGTTCCATGCCTTTGTCGCCGCGATAACCGATTTGTCAGGGAACACAAAATCGCGCCCTTTGAAGAGAAACGCGAAGACGCCGCGAATGTCGCCGGTGACGGCGTGCCGGTCGTCCATGATGAAGAACAGGTCGCTCGCGCGCTCGCGCTCGCGGATTGTTTTGCACAGGGCGTTGTGAACGCGGGTGTGCAGGATTTCATTGCGAACGGCGTTTGGGAATGTGACGCCGGCGGCGATTGCAAAGAGCGTTGCCACGGCAAGCAGGCACCGGCGGCGGTCGCATTCGCGCGCGAGCGCGATGGCAAAGAAAATCCAGAGCAATCCGTGCGCGGGGAAAAAATAGCGCGGGGTGACAAGCGGTCGGACGATGAAACCGTAGGCGAGCGCGCAAACAAGAACGGCGCACGGGCACAGCAGCAAACCGGCGGCGTAAACACGCTCGGCGCGGGGCGGGTGCGCGCGCGCAAGACCGGCGGTGCCAAGCGCGGTCAGAAACAAGGTTGCGAGCACGAACGAGGCGGCGCTTCCGCCGAGGGCGCCGTCACCGGTGGTGAAAACGAAAGAGAGATTTTCAAACGCCGCTCCGAGCGTCAGCGGCTCAATCCAAAATCCGCCGGAGGTGCTCTTGAAAATCTTCAAAAACACAAGTAGCCACGGCAGATAGAGCAGTGCACCGGCGGCACCGGCGGCTATGAGTTTGCGTGCGGCGCGTTTCTTTGTGGATTTGTCTGTTTTGAGCAGGGTTGCGAGCAGAAAGAGCCAGAGAATCGCGCAGAACGCGCCGGCGTAATAATGCGTGTAAGCGGCAAGGACGGAGAAGAGCGTGAACAACACCACCGGCAGTGTTTTTCCCGTTCCGCATTTCCACGCGGAGAGAGCGGCGAGCGTCACCCAGAAAAGCGCGAAACCATACATGCGCACCTCGGTCGCGTAGAACAAAAAGTTTCCGGCGGCGCAAAAGGCGGACGCGAACAAAAGCGACGCTCGGATTGAGAATTCGCGCCGCAGGAAAATGCTTGTGACAACGAGGGTTAGCGCGACGGGAAAAATGGAGAAAATTTCCGCGCTGTTGACACCGGTTCCAAACATCGCGCCCCAGATTTTCACCAAAAAGAAATGCAGCGGCGGATGCACGTCGCGCACTTGCAGCGCAATGATTTCCGTCCACGAATGGCGCGCCGTCGCGAGGGTGAAAACCTCGTCGAGCCAGACGCGCTCTCCGACAAAGACAATGCCGGACGCGACGCCAATGAAGATTCCGGCGGCACCGGCAATGCATGCGAGCCAGAGCGACTGTGCCACCGCCGGTGACGGACGCCAGTTTGCAAAGCGGCGCGAATGCAGGGATGCGAACGAAACGAACCAGAACGCGGCGGCGAGTCCGAGCGCGCTGACCTGCGCGCGTTGAAGGTCGCCGCGCAAAAACTCGCGGTGGAAAACGTTTTCAAGAATGGCAAGCGCGGCGTCGCGAATCACCGGAACAGCGAGCACGGCGCAGACGAGCGCGGCGGCAATGGTTGCGAAAAAATGCGCCGGCGGCGCGTTTGGCGCGTTCGGCGCGTTTGGAACGCAGAAGGTTTTTTGTTGTTCGGGCGGTGTCCGCCGGTCGCTGGGAGGAGTCATGTTTGGCGGTTTGGTCATGCTGTTGTTTTTGCGTTTTTAATCGTCCGGTGCTTGTGAGCGAGTGCCGGTTTTTCGACGAAACGCCATGACAACCAAGCGATTGCATAGGTTGCGGCGAGCAGGGGGAGCGTCCAAGCGAAGTTGTGTCCGTGCCATCCGAACATCACGAAGACATTGATTAGCACCATGTGGTAAATATAGACCCCGTAGGAGATGTCGGTTCCGCGCAGAATTCGTCGCGCCGCCCCTGCGAGCGTGTAGGCGCAGGAGATGGTGACGCAGCCCAAAAAGAGGCGGGAAAAGAGTTCCACCGGCAGTGTCCCGAATGGAGTGTGAATTCGCCATGTCTCGGTCGGGCGGTGAATGTTGAGCACCCATCCGGTGAACATCAGGAAGCCGATGTAAGCACCGAGCCAGACGAATCCCTTGTCCACAAAGAACGGGCGAAGGCGGTGGAAATTTTTCTGCAAGACCCATCCGAATAGGAAGAGATAGAAATGCGGCAGAACGGTTTCGTTGAGCAGGAAGCCCAGTTCGCGCAAACCGATGCCGGTGGTGGCGTGCAAAGCGTGCAGGAGCGGTGCCGCTCCGTTCAGATGCACCCATGCCGCGATTCCCAAAAACACAAGGAACGCGCCGAGCGCGGCGGCACCCTCCGGCTTTTTGCGGAGAATTTTTGCGAGAAGCAAAAAGAGCAACGGGAAGCAGATGTAGAATTGGAGTTCGACGGGGATTGTCCACAAACTGCCGTTGAGCGCGCCCATGCCGGCGGTGCCGCCGTCCGCGCTCCCAATTCCAAAATCGCGCAGGAAAGCGGGGTTGTAGAATTGGACGATTGTTGTTTGCGCGAGGAGCCATTTCGCAAGTTGCGCGAGAGTGAACGGGACGCGGAAAGCGAGAACAACGGCAACGGAAAACGCGAGGCACACCCAGAGCGCGGGATAGATGCGCAGGAAGCGGTTGCGAAAGTATTCGGGCAGGTTCTGGGAACGTTCGTAAGAAGCGGAAATCAGGAAGCCGCTGATGACAAAGAAAATCGGAACGCCGGGAAAATCCTTCAAATAGTAAATCGGCCAGAAATAGAAACCGCCCGCTAGAAACCAAGTGAACTCAATGTGATGGTGCGCGAGGTAATACGAACCGTGGGAGAGCAAAACCTGCGTCGCCGCAAAGAGACGAATCAGGTCGAAATTGTTTCGCGAGAATTGGAAGGCGGGCGCGGCGGGGGCAACGCCACCGGTGGTGCCGTTCCCGCGTTCTTCCCGCGTCTTGGAATCGGAATTCATTGCGGCAACTCCCTTCTTGCAAGCGCGGTGAAGCGCGGGTGCATCTTGAAATACTGCCGTTCGGGCGCGTCCGTCTGCGGTTCGCGAAGCAGGTTCCCGGCGAGCCAACTGACACCGGCACCGACGAGTTCCTGGCACATCGGCACCTCGAAGCGACCGCGCAAGTCGTCGAGCGTGTCGCCGCTTTTCGGTTTGATGAGACGCCGGACCAGAATGTCGCCGGTGTCAACCCCCTTGTCCATGAAGTGCACCGTCAGTCCGACCTTGTCCTCGCGACCTTCGACAAGTGCCCACTCGACGACATCCATTCCCCTGTATTCGGGCAGGATTCCCATGTGGCAGTTGAGAACGCCGTCGCCGGCGCGTTGCAAGACCCCTTCGCGTAGCAATCCGCCGCCGGTGAAGAAGATGATTTCCGGGCGTTTCTTTTCGAGAATTTCGAGAACCTCCGGCTCGTTGAAATCGTCGCAATAGAAGCACGGGATGCCGTCGTTTTGGAAGTCCTCGACCTTTTTCTTTTTGATGTTTCCGTCGCGCATGAAATCGCGGAGCGTCATGTAGTTTTTCTTTCCTTGGAGGTGGCCGCGAAGAACTAACTTGTGCCAGATTTTTTTGAGCAGTCGCGCTCCGCCAAACACCCATTCGGAGGCGAGGCGTTTGGGATTGAGCAGCCGCCGGACGATGATTGCGGAGACCTCCACGCCCGCGCGGCGCAGCAGTTCGGCGACGCAGATTGTGTAGGTGCTGTAGCGGTTTGGAGAGAAGATGATGACGCGGTGTTTGGAGGGCATGGCGTGGAAGAAGAACAGACGTTGGAAATCAGGATGGGAACGTCCGCCGGTGGCGGATTCTTTCAAATTCCGAGTCAATGCGGGCGCGCAGTTTCGCGGGCAGGTCGAGCCAGCGGAGGTCGGCGAGTTTCAGGAGGAGGTTCAGGAAGCGGAAGTCGTTTGTTTTCAGGAAGAAATCGCAGAAAAACGAGGCGAGCATTGCCATTTGGGAACCGGCGGCGGCACCCCATTTTTCGTTCGCACGCCGCCGCAGACGCGATTGGTTGATTTCGCAGAAGCGCAGCAATTTTTCCGCCCAAGCGGTGATGACGGACATTTCCAGTTTTTCCCCTGTTGCGAGGGCGTGCGTCAGGAGTGCCAGAATGTCGGGCGTCAGATTTCTGAATGAGGGCAAGATGGGTTCCATGCGGTTTTTGTTTTTTCCGTTTTTCCGTTCTTTGGGGTATTGTTTTATTGCCCACCACCACCGGTGGCGGTCGGTTCCAAATGGCAAAGCGCGATTTTTCCTTCGATACCCTTCAGCGCCTCGCCAAAGAGGTAGAATTTGTTTGAGGACTGCGCGCCGTCGGCGAACGCAATCACTCCGAACTTGAAGTAGCGCAACGGCAGACCGTCGTGTGGAAAGGCGGCGGCGGACTCCCATTTTTCAAAGTCGCGCGTCACAAAGACGTGGGCGTTTTTTTCGTGGACGCCGGGACCGATTTCGACGGCGGTGGAGACGAGGAAGAAACCGTCTTCGAGTTTCTTGTGATACCAGCCCGGTCCCGGAAACGCCGTTTTCTCTTGCACCGTTCGTGTTTTGCGGTCGAGTTGGACGTGGTGCGAGTCCTGAAGTTGTGAATCCATGACCCAGTGGATGGCGTCGTGCGTGAAGAAAAGATTGCAGGCGCGGAACTCCTGCTGACCGGTTCCGACCCATTCGAGGTTTTTGAATTCCCTGTCGGAGCAGAGCAGCCAGCATTCGTTTTCAAAGTCGCCGGTGATGGTCCAGATTTTGTCTTCAAACGGGTCGTAAAAGCAGCCGTGGATGTGTTTGATTTTCTTTGCCGGGAAGGAGAAGATTTTTGTCCAAGTTTTGCCGGCGTCGGAACTATGCCAGACCGGCACGGCGGCGCGCGCGCGGTTTGCGCCGTATTCGCCGAAGTAGAGCGTGTTTCCACCGTCGAGAACGCAGATGGATTGGTGCAGCACGTTGCGGCAGTTGGAGAGTTGACCGGTTTGCGTCAGCGTGCGCGTCGCGTTGTCATAACGCCAGATTTTCCCTTGGTGCAGAATGCAGAAACCGCCGGCAACGGGCGCGACGTTCATCTTGTCGAGGCGCAGCGCGCGGCGCGTCAGGCGGAACAGTGCTCCAAGTCGTTGCCACCACTTTGGATAGGGGACGGAGAACGACACGTTTTCGCGTCCGTCCGCATGTTCGGCAAAGACCTTGTTTGCGCAACTTGTGACAAGCAGAGAATCGTCCGCGAAATGGCAAATCTCGCGCGGAATGATTTTGTCTATGACGAGTTTCATGGCTGGCGTTTTCGGAATTCGGTGCGTTGCCGGCGGGGTTGGCGTTTTTTATTTTGAACTCCTTCGGGCAAAGAAGCGGACGAGCGTGTCGAGGACGCTTTGGTTTGTGTTTGCGACGAGGCGTGTCGCGGCGTCGGGGAATAGGCGGTTCCAAGCGGAGTCGCGCTCGCCTCGCCAGCGCGCGTGCGCGGCTCGCGCGGCGGCGGAGGATTCGAGGGCGGTCAGCGTTCCCGAGACGGGGTCGTAGAGCACCGGCGCGTCACCGGCGGCGGCGTTTTTCGCGCTGATTGGGAATTCGTTTTCCCACGGGTCGTCCACGCGGAAGCCGAGTGTTCGGAAGCGTTTCTGAATTTCCGTCCAGCCCTGCGGGATTGGGCGCGGCGGGAAATCGCCGAGCCAGACGAGGATACTTCCGCGCGGCGCGAGGCGCGTCAATTGGTGCCACGGAATCGCCGCGCGGTCGGTGTTTGCGAGTGCCGGCGGCGGCGCGGAGAGCAATTTTGCCGCCGCGTGGTGGATTGCGCCGCGACCGCGCACCGGTGGCGCGACAACGCATCCGTCCGGCGCGGCATGCACAAAGCCGATGCGGTCGTGGTTCACCGCCGCGAGCAGGAAAAGCAGACCGGCGAGTTCGAGCAGGGTCTCGCGCTTCGACGCCGCGCCGCTTCCGAATTGCAGCGACGGCGTGTCCTCAAAAACCGCGAGCACGGTGACCTCGCGCTCCTCGACAAATTTTTTGAGATACGGCTCGCCCAGCCGCGCCGTGACGTTCCAGTCAATGTCGCGCACATCGTCGCCGAACGTGTATTTGACCACTTGGTCGAACTCCATTCCGCGCCCGCGAAACGACGAGCGGTATTCGCCGCCGAGGACGCTTTCGACCGTTCCGCGCAGCCGCCATTCGAGTCGCCGCAACAGCGTGAGCGGGGCTGTTGCCGGTGCGGTGCGGGGCGTTCGCGGAAGCGGCGGAAACGCCGTTGCCGGTGGCGCCGGTGCCGTTTCCGGCGCGACCTTCGGGCGGGCGGAGGACATGGCACGTGGTTGAACCCCAAAATCGCTTCGCTGGCAAGACGCGCGTGCGTCCGCTTTTCCGTTGCCAAGCGAACCCGCCGCCCGCTTTTCTGCGTCCATGTCCTCCACCGTTCCTCCCGCCCTTTTTTCCGTTCCCGCGCCCGTTCCCAAAATCCGCTTCGGAGCCGAAGTTTACACTTGGTTCATGCAGCGCGGCGGTGCCGCTTACGCCGGCAAACTCGACCACATGATTGCCGTCGCCGCGAAGGCCGGTTTCGACGGCATTGAGCCGATGGTGCTCGCCCACATTCCGGGCGACTACTGGCTCGGCAAATTCAAAGACCCCGTGCTGCTCGCCGACACCCTCGCCGCTAACAACATCAAACTCGCCGCTCTCTCGCTCACCTGCGGTTGGCGCGAAGAGCGCGAAAACGAACAAGACCGCGCCGCCGCCGACGCCGCAATCGCCATCCTCAAACACTTCCCCGGCGCCCGCCTCGGAACCGTCCAAATGCCTGCCGGCCGTGCGAACATCCACGAAGTCCGCCTCAACCTCGCCCGCAACATCAACGCCGTCTCCAAACGCGCCGCCGACGCCGGCATCGTCTGCTCCTTCCACCCGAACTCCCCGCCGCACTCCGCCGTCCGCACACGCGAGGACTACGACGTCGTGCTCAACTCGCTCGACCCCGCCGTCACCGGTTGGACGCCCGACGTCGGCCACATCGCCCGCGGCGGCATGAACGTCATCGAGACGCTCAACCGCTGGGACTACCTCGTGAACCACGTTCACTACAAAGATTTCTCCGGCAACGGCCCCGAACCGTGGGCGCAAATGGGCACCGGTAAACTCGACTTCCACCAAATCACCGAGTGGCTCGTTCGCCGCAAGTTCGACGGCTGGATTGTCTGCGAAGACGAATGCCACGGTGCCGTCGGCGACCCCGACGGTGTCACGCTCCAAAACGGCGAATGGTGCCGACGCGAACTGCTTCCGCTTCTCGGACAGTGAGCGCCGGCAGCGAGCACCGGCAGTGGTGCGTCCGCGCCGTTTCTTCGCCGCGCCCTCCGGTGGGTTGCTTCCTCGCGGGTTTCGCGGAACCCCTTGGCGCCGGCTTTGTCTCCCGCCGTCTCTCTCAACACACGCCGCACCTCTCCCCTCTCCCTTCCAAGAACCACATGTCTTCCGACAACTCTTCCTCTTCCGCGTCCGCCACCGCCGGCAACGCACACGCCGCCGGCAGCACCGCCGGCGCGAAAATCGGCAACTACCGCTGGACGATTTGCGCCCTCGTGTTCTTCGCCACGACCATCAACTACGTGGACAGGCAGGTGCTCTCGTTGCTCGAAGACACGTTGCGACCGATGCTCGCGCGCGAGCCGGGCGGCACCGGCACCATCGAATACGGCTACGTCGTGAACGCGTTTCAGGCGTCTTACGCCATCGGGCTGCTGCTGGTCGGGCGGTTGATGGATTTCCTCGGCAGCAAACGCGGCTACGCCGTCGCGCTGACGGGGTGGAGTTTCGCCGCAATCGGGCACGCGTTTTCGGGCGGGTTCCTGTCGTTCGCGGCGTGGCGCGCCGCGCTGGGCGCGACCGAGGCGGGCAACTTCCCCGCCGCGCAGAAGACGGTCACCGAGTGGTTCCCCAAAAAGGAGCGCGCACTCGCCACCGGCATTTACAACAGCGGCACGAACATTGGTGCCATCCTCGCGCCAATCGTCGTGCCGTTCCTCGCGGCGCACTACTTCCTCGGCTGGTCGTGGCAGTGGGCGTTCGTCATCACCGGCGGCATCGGGCTGCTCTGGCTCGTCTTCTGGTTCGCAATCTACAAGTCGCCCCGCGAGAAACTCGCCGCCGGCAAACTCTCGCAGGCGGAATTCGATTACATTCACAGCGACGACGCACCGGCAGCGAACGCACCGGCAACATCCGAGGACGCCGACGCCGCCGGCAAGGTCTCGTGGTTCAAACTGCTGACGTTCCGCCAGACGTGGGCGTTTTTCTTCGGCAAGTTTTTCACCGACCCGATTTGGTGGTTCTTCCTGTTCTGGCTGCCGCGGTTCCTTTCCGACCAAAACAAGGAGAAGATTGCCGCCGCCCACGCGAACCTCGACCCCGCCATGCAGAAGGCCGCGCTGGGCGAACTCAAGAGTTTCACGTCGCTCTTCGGAGACACGCCGGTGCTCGACAAACTCGCCGTTGACGGGCTGATTTTCTGGCCCATTGCCGTCGCCGTCGTCTATACGATTTCGACCTGCGGCAGCGTCTTCGGCGGCTACCTGCCGAAGCGGTTCATTGACTCCGGCATGAGTGCCGCCAAATCGCGCAAGACCGCGATGTTCATCTACGCGCTGCTGCCGTTGACGGTGCTCTCGGCGATGACGCTCGGCGGCATCAACATCTGGCTCGCCATTTTGGTCATCGGCATCGGCACCGCCGCGCACCAAGCGTGGTCGGCGAACATCTTCACGACCGTGCCGGACATGTTCCCGAAGAAGGCCGTCGGCAGCGTCACCGGCATCGGCGGCATGGCGGGCACACTCGGCAGCGTGTTCTTCCAATTCGGTGCCGGCTACCTCATCGCGCATTATGAAAAGACAGACCCGAACACCGCCTACCAAATCATCTTCGTCGCCTGCGCCGTCGCCTACCTCGTCGCGTGGCTCGTAATGCACGCCTTCGCGCCGAAGTTTGAGAAGGTGAAA
>JAISSQ010000210.1 GCA_031273045.1 Puniceicoccales bacterium | reverse complement strand
CTGTTCGTCAAAACCGTCAAACCCGGTCAGGACTACCGTTTCGACGTTCCGTGCTTCGGGTTGCAAACGTTGGAAAGCATGGCCGCCGGCGGCGTCAAACACGCCGCGCTCGAAGCCGGCAACGTGCTGTTGCTCGACAAGGAGCAGGTCATCAGTCGCGCCCGCGAAATGGGCATCACGCTCTACGGGTTCACGGCGGCGGACGTGTGAACGCCACCGGTGCCACCGGTGCCGCCGGTGCCGCCCTCACCCAACCGGCGTGACGCCTTTTTTGAGCAGGATGTTGCCGTATTTGGCGGTCTCGCCGGTCATGACGACGGCGAACGCCGAACGGGTGCGCTCGTAGAACGCGAAGCGGTCAATGCGCGCGATGGCGGGGGCGTCCGGCGCGTGGCGCGTGATGGCGGCGGTGTAGGCGCGCTCGACTTCGGGGTCGAGGGTGTCGCCGGCGACGGGTGCCATCATCACGAGGGGCGCGGGGACGTAGGCGTCGAGCGTGAACAGGGGCAGGATGGCGTCGAGCAGGTCGGCGACGCGCAGTCCGTCGGCGCGCAGGACGCGGTTGTTGAAGGTCTCGGCGGGGAAGTGGGCGTCGGCGAGGACGATTTCGTCGCCGTGTCCCATTCGGGCGAGGACTTGGAGGAGGTCTGGGCTGACGAGCGGGGAGATGCCTTTGAGCATAGGGGCGCGCAGTGAACGCGCTCACATCTTGTCGCCAAGTTGGATTTCGAGCGGGCGGGCGCGCAGCGCGTCGAGCAGGGCGGCACCGGCGGTGGTGGCGGCGGGCAGGACGGTGAACCAGCCGGGGACGTGGCGGAAACCGGCGGCGCGGCAGGCGGCGGCTTCGGCGGGGTTGGTGGTGTAGTGGTAGAGTTTGCGACCGTGCTCGGCGAGCGACCAGCGGCCGAGGTCGGCGAGGTCAGCGGCAAGGTTGTCGTTTTTCTCGATGTGGAGGACTTTGACGGCGTCGGCGCTCATTTCGAGGAGGCAGGGGCGTCCGCCGGTGGTGCGGTGCGGGAAGGGGGCGGTCGGGCGGTCGCGGAATTGCGCGTCAAACTGCGCGGCGTCGTAGCCGAAGCGGACGGCGTCCGACGGCGAAATCAGAGCGTTGCCGGCGGCGGCGGCGGTAGCATCAGCGGCGGCACCGGCGGCGGTGGGGTCGTCGTAGAAGAGGTAGTGCGCGGGGAGCATGAGGGAGCCGGCGGCGGCGAGGCGGCGCGCGCTGGCGTTGGTGGCGGTGACGAACGCGGTGAGGGCGTCGGCACCGGCGGCGTTGACGCGCGCGAGGGACTCGGCGATGACGCGCGTGAAGCAGCCGCGTCCGCGCGCTTCGGGGAGCGTCCACGAGCCGGTCATGATGCCGATGGTGAAGGTGCGCCCCGTCACGGTGGTGCCGCCGGTGGCGCCGGTGCCGCCGCCGGTGGCGTCGGGCGCGAAGAGGTTTCGCCAGACGAGTGCGGAGCCGGCGGCGATGGCGCCGGTGGCGGAGTGTTCGAGGGCGAAGCGGACGGCGGGCGCGGGGTCGTCGGCGCGTTCGAAGACCCAGTCGTATTCGGCGTCGCCGCCCCAGTGCGGATAGACGCGGTTGAGGAGGGCGAGCCACTCGGCGCGCGGGGGCGTCACCGGTGCCACGCGGAAGGCGGCGTCACCGGTGCCGGTGGCGTCCGTGACCGCGCTGCCGGCGGCGTTCGCGGCGGTCGCCTCGTTGTTCACGCCGCCTCCTCTCCGAACGTTTCGCGCGTGATTTCGCCCATGCTTGTCCACCAGACGTCGTCGCCGAAGCGCCGTTCGATTTCGGTGAGGAGCAGGTCGAGGTAGTTGGCGTAGAGGTCGCACATGCTGTCGAGCATTCCCGGCGTAATGTGCGCCTTGATGGAGAGCAGGCCGCCGGCGGCGAGGATGTCGAAGGCGCGTTGCGGCTCGCTGGTTGCTTGGAAGTTGGTGGGGAAGTGGAGGATTTCGCCGCCGTGGATTTTCGCGGGGAAGAGCAGCGGGACGCCGCGCAGCCCGCTCATGGCGGTGAGCGCGTCCGGCGCCGGCGGCGTCCGCACGTCGCGCGCGGAGGCGAGGAATCGGATTTTGGCGGCGGCGAGCGCGTCCACGAGGCGTGGCGGCGCGTTCCAGCCCGGCGGGCAGAAGCCGCGCGCGAAGGGGAGGTTGGCGGCGTCGAAGATGCGGAAGATTTCGGCGAGCACGGCGGCGTAGTCGGCGGTGTCGCCCTCTTGGAACTCGACGGGGATTCGGACGCCGGTGTGGCAGTGCGTCAGCCCGTGGAGGGCGATTTCGGTTCGCGGCAGACCGCGCAGGAACGCGGCGAATTCGGGGTGCCGGTCGAGCCGCATCGCGCCCTTTGGGAAGCGCGGCGCGAGGAAGCAGCGGTCGCGCAGGAAGGGGATTGCGGCGAGGAGGCGGCGCGTGGGCGCGGAGGAGATTTCGCGCCAGTCGGCGGTGGTGAAGAGGGTGACGCGCAGTTTCGGGTGGCGTTCGAGGAGGCGGACGACGTGGCGCATGACGCCGCTGCCGAGGTCGCCGCCGGACTCGTAATGGTCGGAGGATTTCTGCGGGTGCAGGTCGTCAATGTGGAAGACGAGCGCGGCGCGCCTTCCGCCACGCCACTGCCGGCGCGCACCGGCGGTGCCGGCGGCGGCACCTTCTTCGCCGCTGCCGGCGCTCATGATTTTTCCGCCCCGTTTTCCGGCGGCGGTGCCGGTGGCTGCGGGACGTTGCCCATGAAGATGTCCCAGTATTTGACGAGGTAGCCGACGCCGGAGGTGACGGTCAGCAGCGCGGCGAGCCAGAACGCGCCGAGGGCGGCGGCGCGCGCCTTTTCGATGTAGTCGGCGGGGATGAAAACCATCGAGGTCCAGTCGCGGTTCGCGGCGTGGACGGTCAGCAAGAGCATCAGCGCGAGGATTTGCAGGACGGTCTTGATTTTGCCGGAGCGCTCGGCGGAAAGGACGCGGTTGGAACTCGCGGCGACGAGGCGCAGGCCGGTGACGAGCAGTTCGCGAACGAGGATGATGACGACGGGGAAAACGCACCACGCCGGCAGCATCGGCGGCTCGGCGGCGAGCGCGGCGGGAGCGACGCCGGCAGCGGCACCGGCGGCGGCGTCGGGCGTCGCGAACAGGTCGGCGAAGCCGGCGGCGGCGGCATTGGCGCGCTCGGCGAAACGTCCGGCGGCGGAGAAAGGCGTCGGATAGACGAGGAGGAAAATCATCAGCCCGACGAGCAGGATTTTGTCCGTGAGCGCGTCCATGAGTTTCCCGAAGTTCGACACGAGGCGCAGCCGTCGCGCGAGCCAGCCGTCGAGGAAGTCGGTGCCGGCGGCGAGCATGAAGACCGCGAGCGCGGCGCTGGCGCACCACGGGGCGTCCCACGCCACGAGACCGGCAATGACGAACAGGAGCGGCACGCGCGAGAGCGTGATGATGTTCGGGAGTTGGGAGAACATGGCGCGGTTTTGGTTTGGCGGGGAATTTTTGTCGGTCGTCGCCGTCACCGGTGGCGGCACGCGGCGGCGGCGGTCACGGTTCGGAGCGGCGGTCGCGGAATTCGTCAAAACCCTTGCGCGGCGAGTTCGCGTTGCAGGGCGCTCTGGAAGGCGCGCACGTCGGCGTCCGTCGGGCGGTAGCCCGGCTGCGGCGGCTCGAAGCCGAGGCGTCCGTAGCCGTCGAGCATCCACTTGCCGGACTTGCCGTCGGAGAACGTGACGGTGCCGGTGGCGGCGAGACCGGGCTGCTGGACGGGGTCAATGGAGACGCTGACCTTGCCGGTGCCGGCGGCACCAAGCGGGTCGGCGTCGGCAGCACCGGCGTCGGCGGCGTCGTCGGCGTCTGCGTCGGCGTCAATGGTGTCGTCGTCCGCGCCCGTGGCACCGGTGGTGCCGGTGGCGTCGGGCAGACGCGCGGAGACGCCGGAGTAGTCGCGTCCGCCGGTGAAGTCGGCGACGTCCGGCGTTGATGTCGGAGTTTTTCGGTCGGGTTTTTGCGGAGGCGGCTCCGGCTTGTCCTGCAAGGCGAGGTTGAGGTCGTCTATGAGGAATCGCAGTTCCATGTAGGTCATCGAGACGCCCATTTCGGCGTTCATGCGCTTTTGAATTTGGGAGAGGGCGAGCCCCTCCGCGACCCATGCTGCGAGAGTGTTTTTCTGTTCGGAAGACAGCGCGGCGGACATGCGGCGCACGTTGCCGCGCGCGCCCCGATTTGCAAGAAGTTATCCGTTCTTCGGGTGAGAAAGCCCCGCCGGTTTTGGCGGGAACGCGGGGGGTCCATACCACCGGAGACCCTGCGTCCCGCCGCTGCCGGCGGGGCAATTGTTTGGTTTGGCGCGTTCGGACGTTCACCACCGGTAGGTGACTTTTGCGGTGACGCCGAAGCGTTCGGCGGGGAGGAGCCAGTTGTAGATGTTGCCGCCGAAGTAGCCGCCGCTGCTCCATTGTTTGGCGTCGGTGGCGTTGTCTATGTCGA
>JAISSQ010000156.1 GCA_031273045.1 Puniceicoccales bacterium | reverse complement strand
CTGCCCGCCGGCAAGGAGCCGAAGTCCGCCTACGCGCCTTACAAGCCCGCGCCCGCCGGCGAGAAAGTCCAGACGCGCGCCTACGCCGTCGCCGACCCGACCGCACCGTTCAAGCCGGTTGTCTTCGAGCGCCGCGCCCTCGCCGACGAGGACATTCTCATCGAGACGCTCTACTCCGGCATCTGCCACTCGGACATCCACACCGCGAACGCCGATTGGAAGACCGACCCCGAACACTATCCGCTCACGCCCGGTCACGAGATTGTCGGCCGTGTCACCAAAGTCGGCAAAGCCGTCACCAAGTTCAAGGTCGGCGACTACGCCGCCGTCGGTTGCATGGTGGACTCGTGCGGCGAGTGCCTGCACTGCAAGCGCGGCGAGGAGCAGTATTGCACGAAGGGAATGATTTTGACCTACGACAGCGTGGACAAATACGGCGCCGTCACGCAGGGCGGCTACTCGAACAACATCGTCGTGCGCGAGAGTTTCGCGCTGACCGTGCGCGGCGTCGCCGAGAGCGACCTGCCGAAAGTCGCGCCGCTCGTGTGCGCCGGCGTCACCACCTACTCGCCGCTCAAACTGAACAAAGTCGGCAAGGGGACGAAAGTCGGCGTCGCCGGCTTCGGCGGCCTCGGCCACATGGCGGTGCAATACGCCGTCAAGTTGGGCGCCGACGTCACCGTCTTCGACATCACCGACGACAAGGCGGAGTGGGCAAAGAAACTCGGCGCGAAGCGGTTCGTGAACGTCCGCAAGCCCGACGCCTTCAAGGATTTTCCCGCCGGTTTCGCCGGCGAGTTCGACATCATCCTCTCCACAATCCCGTTCAAATACGAACCCGCCGACTACCTGAAATTGCTGCGCGTTGACGGCACGCTCGTCATCATCGGACTGCCGGCGGCGGACGCGCAACCGGTGGTGCACTCCTCGGCGTTGTGGGGGCGCAAGCGCGTCTATTTTTCGCTCATCGGCGGCATCCGCGAGACGCAGGAGGCACTCGACTACTCGATTGCGAACAAGATTTTCCCCCGCGTCGAAATCATCGCGCCGGCGCAAATCAACGCCGCCTACAAATCCGTCTGGGACGGCAACGTCCGCTTCCGCTACGTGATTGACGCGAAGAAATTTTAACGCACTTTTCTTTTCTCTCGCAGTTGCATTCTCGTTGCCGCGACCACTTGCTGATGCCGCCCAAAACTCAACCCAACTCGCACGAAACTTCGCCACCGCCGGTGCCCGCCGACGCCCTTGAGGCGGCGTATCGGGTCACGGGGACGCTGGGCGGGCACGGCGGCAACGAGGTATTGCTCGCCACCGAAACGCAGACGCACGCGCGGCGGATTCTCAAACTCGTCGCGCAGGGGCAGGAGCAGGAACCGAACCACTTTGAGGCGAGGGCACTTTGCGCCGTCGAGCACCCCAACCTCGTGCGCGTGCGCTACGCCGGTCCGATTACCATTGAGCGCCAGAACGGGAAACTCGAACGGCGCGTCGGTTTCGTCATGGATTACGACCCCGGCATGCGCGACCTCGCCACGCAGCGCGAGGCCGCCGGAGTCGGAAACACGACCGAAAAACTCCTTTCCGCACGCCGCGCCGCCGGTGTCGCCAAGCAGATTTTCGACGCCCTTGACGCGCTCCACAACGCGAACCACCCGCTCGTGCACCGCGACCTCTCGCTCGCGAACGTGCTCACCGACGGCGCGTTCCAGCGGGTGGCGGTTTGCGATTTCGGACTGGCGCGCTTCTTCAAGACCGACGGCACCGGTGAGCCGCCCGCCGGCACGCCCGCCTACATGTCGCCGGAAGCGCTCATCGCGTTCATCAAAACCGGCAAGAGCGACCTCACGAGCCGGCACGATGTCTGGAGCGCGACGGTCATCCTTTACGAACTGCTCACAAACGACCTGCCGTTCCCTGACGTGCTCGATATCGCCCCCGAAGACGCCGACGAAATCTACAACATCCTCTCACCGGCAAAACTCTTGAACGGAAAACGGTTGCCCTCCGAAATAAACCCCACAGCGAACACAGAACTCGACGAAATCGTCCTGCGCGGCTTCGACACCAATCCCGACGCCCGTCCGCGCGCCCGTGAAATGGCAGCCGATTTGGAGAAGTGGCTCGAAAAAAATAGCAACTCCGGCAGCGGGACTGTGTCGCGAAAGTCGCGAATTTCAAAGCGCGTGCTGCGCGTCTTGCTCGCCGCCATCGCCGGTGCCGCGATTATCACCGGTGGCGTCGCCGGTGCCAACGCACTCGGTCTCTTCGACAACACAAGATTCGCCGACACAAAAATTACCCCCCTCCCCCAAAAAAAAGTTGAGCAAGATGCCGCAGACAGGAGCGCGGGTCTCCGCCCCGCATCGGGAACGCACGGTTCCGACCTGCCCGCCGTTGCGTTGACCGCTTCCGTTCCGCCAGCGGTTTCGCTTCCAATACCGGCACCAGCGGAAATTTCCACCCCCGCCCCTGCGCCGAAACCCGAACCGGCACCCGAACCGCCACCGCCGCCGCCACCGGTCGTTCCGCGCCCGCTCGGTCTGCTGCGCCTCACGCAGTCCGGCGTCACCGGTGGCGACGCCTCCGGTCGCGCCTTCCTGCGCGATTTCTCGCACACCGCCGAACTCGCCGCCACCACGCCACGCGCCATTCGCATCCACTTGGCGCGCAAAGACGGAATCGTCCAGCGCGCCGACGCGCGCATCCGCTGCGCCGGGATTCTTCGCGTCCCCGATACCGCCGGACGCCTTCGGTTCGTTCACGACACCAACGCCACCGCCGCCGGCACCGGCACCACCGGTGGCGCGTCGCAAAGCGGGGACAAAAACCTCCTTGCCGTCTCCGTCCTTCTCGACGGCGCGAACATCCTCGGCGAGTGGCGCGAAATCGCCCATTCCGCGCCCCGACTCGAAATCACCTACCCTGCCGACGCCATTGCCGGCGACCTCCTGCTCCGTCTCGAACACCTGCCATAGCGCGCCCCTTTTTGCCCCCCCCTAAAAAACCGAAACGTAAAACCACGGCAAAGCCCAAAGAAAACCTCAAAGAATTCAAAAAATCTGCGTTAGGACAGACGCGAAGCCCTGCCGAAAACGCCCCTAAAAACGCCACCGGCAGTGCTTCAAAAAACAAACCAAACCAACCACCAACCCTCAACCATCCACCCACCCACATCCAACCACACAGAAAGGAATAACGTCATGCACACCAGCAACATGCACAACACCGCCCGCTCGTCGGGCACCCGCAAACTCCCGCGCTTCGCCGCCGCGACTCTCGCCGCCGCCGCGTTCCTCGGAAACATCGCCGGCACCGCGAACGCTGCCGGTGACGAACCGTGGGCAAACAAACCCGCGCAACCGGCGCAACCCGCGCCCGCCTACACGCCGCCGCCGGCCAGCGTGCGTCCGTATCAGCCCGCCCAACCGGCTTACACCGCACCCCAACCCGCCACTCGTCCCGCAGTGCGTTCCACCACGCGCTCCTACGACGACGGCCCCTCCGTGGAGGCGTTCACAACCCTCCACGCCGGCGTCCTGCTGACGTCCTTCTCCGGTGACTTCGCCAAAGGTCTCAAAATGGACAGTATGGTGTCCGGTGGCGCGACTTTCGGCGGTGGCTTCCGTTTCGCTAAATCGAGAGTCGGTTCCATCCTCGTTTACGGCGAACTCGGCGTCTATGCCGGTGACGAATCAATCGAAGACGATTTCAAAACCAAACACGGAAGTTATTACTACACTTATGACGTGGATGGTTGCAAACGCGAGGACCTCATCGTCCCGATTTCCGTCTTGGGCGCGTATGACTTCAATCTTGGAACCAGGTTCTCGCTCCGTGCCGGCGTGCACCTCGGTGCCACCGTCTTCACCAGCGAACTTAAATACAAAGGGCGAAAGATTGATGACTTTTCTCAAACTGCATTTTCCGGTGGCATCGTTCTTGGCACAACGTGGAAGGTGTCGCAACACTGGCAACTCGACATCAACTACAAGTTCGCTGCGAACAGCAAAATCAAGATGATGGAAGGAGAGCCCAAGGCCTCGTCCCAGACCCACCAAATCAACCTTGGCGTTGGTTTTCGCTGGTAAGACCGGCGTCCAATAACGGGCATGCGTTTTTCAGGCATGGGCGGGCGTGCGAATTGCGGACTGCGCCAGAGGGAAAGTTCGCGACAAGTCGCCCAAACACGTCTGGAAAACAAAATGCCCGTCCTTGACGCCCGCCTTCCCCGCACTATTTCCCCTCCCCTCCACTCCACACTACAACCCTCTACTCCCACACCACATGAACACGCTTCGCTCCCGCCTCACCTCCTTTTTCAACATCGCCAAGGCCGCCCTTCTGCTCCTCGCCGGCACCGCCGCCGCCGGCGCGTTTTCCGGCTGCGGTTCGGATGAACCGCCGACCGTTAGTGCCGCGCGCTTCGCCAAGGACGTCCCCTTCCCCAGCAACCTTTCCCATCAGGAAATCAAAGACATCATTATCTCCCTTGCCGACCCGCGCTCGCCGCACAACTCCGACCTCAAAGACGGAAAAGGTCTTCCTCGGTTGGTCGGCGGCAAATGGAAAATCCAAAAAATGACCGAAAACGCCATCACGCTTCATGCGGATTTCAACCGCATCAGCGTCTCCTCGGCGATGGAGATTGCGGACGGGAACGTCCGGGAGGTGCACAAGAAAATGGACGAAGGCGAACAAGTCGGAACCGCGGTTTCCAAAACCGTCGTCCAAGAGAACCAAGTCACCTGCACGTTCGTCATCGGCAACGGCGTCATTCACCACCACTTCGAGGGCGGACGTTTTCCGAAAATCGCCCTGAAAACCATTCGCGCCACCGACAAACGCCTCCGTGCCCTCATCTCGAACTCCTCGTTGCGAAAGTTGAACACCCCGAACCCGCAGGGGAAATAAGGCACCGGCGGCGGGAAAACAGAAACGGCCAACGCTCACGACCATGCGCTCCCTCCTTTTCAGCACCATCCTTCTCGCTGCCGGCGCGCTCACCCTCCCCGCTCAAACCTCCGACACCGGCACCGGTGCCGATGCCGACGAAGCCGCGCTCGCCGCAGACATTTACAAACTCGGCGTGCAATACATGAGCGGCGACGGCGTTCCGCGAAACGAAACCATCGGCTTCCGCCGCTTTCTCGCCGCCGCGAAACGCGGCAACGTCGAGGCGCAACTCGCCGTCGCCTACTGCTACGCGAAGGGACGCGGGACGACCCGCGACGCCACCGCCGCCGTCCTGTGGGAAGAGCGCGCCGCCGCGCAGGGCAACGCCGCCGCGCAATACGCCGCCGGCACCTCGTTCTTCAACGGCACGGGCACCACGAAGAACATCCGCAAAGCCCTGCGCTACTACCGCGCCGCCAAGGCGCAGCAAGGCGTCGCCAAGCGCGACGAAGCAATCGCCAAGAAAGCGGACGCCGCCATCCAATACATCCTCACGCACGAAAACCTCGACGACGGCATTGACGAGCCGCCGCCGGTGGCACCGCCGCCGCCGCCGCCGACACTCTCCCTCACGGTCGAAAAAGTGCAGATGTCTGGCTTGAACACCCTCGACGGCATTGTCCTGCGCGACCCCTCCGGCCGCCGCCACACGCTCACGCAGGACTGGGACAAGTGGTTCCCGAACGCCCGCGTCGAAAGCGTCACCGGCGAGAACGTGAGCGTCAAAATCGAGAACGGCAAATTCACCGAACTCTCCGCCGGACAGTTGAAGTTCACCTTCATCGTCGAAGGCAAACCCCACACCGTCGGCATCGCCAAGAACGCCACCATCCCCGTCCGCAAGCGTCCCGACGGTGCCTACGAACTCGTCCCCCCCGCCGCCGGCAGTGCCGCCGCCGGTGCTACCACGCCTCGTCAACAATGAGCGTGACCGGCGTGATTGGGTCGGCGAGGGTGCGCGTGCAGTCGGCGCGGTAGGCGATGAATCCGCGCCGGTGGTGGTCATAGACCGGCCAGACGAGCACGCGGTCGGTCGGCGGCAGCGCGAGGGCTTCGATTTCGTCGCGCGCGAAGAAGCCGAAATTGCCCTCGTCAATGTCCGCCGGCAGCGCGGCGAGCGGCTTTTTGCAGTCGAACAGGAACATCAGCCAGTGGCCGGCGCCCTCGTATCCGCGCTCGGAAATCATCCCGAACAGGTGCAGGTCGCCGGTGGTGAGCGCGTGACCGGTCTCCTCGGCGGTTTCGCGCACGGCGCACTCGAACGGGGATTCGCCGAGCGCCATTTCGAGTTTGCCGCCAATCGGACTCCAGCAGTCGCGGTTCGGCGCCTTGCGGCGGCGGATGAGCAGGTGGCGTCCGGCGGCGTCCTTGATGAAAACCAGCACGCTGATTTTGAAGGGCATTGCCGGCGGCGGGGCGCTGGGTTCTTGCATGGCGCGCAGGGTACCGCGCCCGCGCGAAGCGTCAACAACGCTGTCCCCCGCCCCGCCCCGCCGGCGGCGTCACCGGCGGTCACTTGGCAAGGGACTGGACGAGTTCGTCGAGAGCGGCGGCGGTGTTGACGGCGGGCGCGTAGCCGAGGTCGCGCCGCGCGGCGGAGATGTCGAACCAGTGGTCGGCGGCGAGTTCGTGGGCGGTGAAGCGCGTCATCGGCGGCTCGCCGCGCAGGGGCAGCAGACGCCACGCGAGTTCGCACAGCGCGCCGGCGAACTTCACCACCGGCAGCGGCGCGGAGCGCGTCACCGGCGGCGCGCCGACGCGCGCGAGCAGCGCGTTCACCCAGTCCCAGAGGACGACCGGCGCACCGTCGCTGATGAAGTAGGCGCGCCCCGAAAGCGCCCCGCGCCGCAGGGCGTCGAGCGCGAGCAGATGGGCGGCGGCGGCGTTGCGGACGTGCGTGAGGTCAACGCGGTTCGCACCGGTGCCGACGACGTGCAAACGTCCGGCGCGGGCGGCGGCGACGACCCGTGGGACAAGGTGCGGGTCGCCGGCTCCCCAAATCAGATGCGGTCGCAACGCGATGACGCGCAACCCTCCGCCGGCAGTGGCGCCTCCGGTGGTGCCGCTGCCGGCGGTGCAATCGGCGGCGAGCGTCTCGCGCTCGGCTTGCGCCTTGGTGAGCGGGTAGGCGCACGGGCAGGAAGTGGTGAGCGGCAGCGACTCGTCGCCACCGGCAATGCCGCGTCCGTTGAAAACGACGCTCGGCGTGCTCGTGTGGACGAGGAACGGGACGCCGGCGGCGCGGCAACCGGCGGCGACGGCGCGCGAGCCGAGGACGTTGGCGCGAAAAAAGTCACCGGCAGTGCCCCACACGCCCGCCTTGGCTGCGGTGTGAATGACGGCGTCGCAACCGGCGCACGCGGCGCGGACGGCGTCGGCGTCGGCGATGTCGGCGCGAACGCATTCGCAGCCGGCGGCGGCGAGTTCCGGTTGCGCGGAGCGCGTGAGGACGCGGACGCTCTCACCGCGCGCGAGTAGTTGGCGGACGATTTCGCGCCCCAGAAATCCACCGCCGCCGGTGACGAGGATTTTCATCATGGGGCTAATACGAATCGGTTTCCTGCAGTTTCGCGTTAAGGCGCGAGACGGCGTCCCGGCGGATGAATGCGGAGTCGCGACCGAAGACGCTGCCGCCGATAACTTGGCGGTTCGCCTGATTGACGACAAAGACGGCGTAGCCGGCGTAGGAGGTGCCCTGAAATTGCTGCGGTTTGACGAGCAGTTCGCCGGTTTTGCGGGTGGCGAGGACGGAATACTGCTCTGTCGCGCTCACCCCCGGCACGAGGTTCTTCCCCTCGTTTTTCTCCATCTTATACCAGTAAACATACACGTCCAACGGCATCTCCACCGGCACCTTCTCGCCGGTCTGGATGCGCACGCCGAGCGTTTTGCCGGAAGCGGGAATGTCAACGGAGGTGACCGCTTCGAGCGTCGGCGCGTCGGCGAGCGGGTCGAACCGCCCCTTGATAATCGGAATCGGGCTGCCGGTTGGGCGCGGCATTGAGGACTTCGTGGAATTGTTTTCGTAGAGCATCGCACTGACGTTCATGCGCAGGGGCGACCTCGGCGCGCCGACGGTGCGCCGCAGGGCGAGAACGCGGAGGTCCACCGCCGTCTGCGCCTCCTTTTCGAGGGCGGAGCGCGAGATGGGGATTTCGCGCTCGCTGGCGGTGTTGCGCAGGACGAAGCCGCCGTCCACGGCGCTGACGAGCGAGACCTCAATGGGCAGACCGTCGGGCGTGTTGATGACGAATGGGGCGAACGGGTCGGTGATGCCGGCGGCGGGGTCGGGCTTGCCGCTCTTGTTGCCGGCGGACGCGGCGGCACCGGCGGCGGTGCCGGCGAAGGTCGTGGCGGGCGCGGAGGATTTTGGTGCCGCCGCCGGCGTCTCCGTCTTCTTGGAATCCCTGCCCCTGCTGTCGCGCGGCGTGCGAGGATTCGACGCCGCGCCGGCGTCGTCGGGGAGTGCCGCCGGTGCCACGAGGAGTGCGGCGGCGAGGGCGAGCGTTTTCAGAGTATGGGTCAGTTTTCCCTGAAAGCAGGGGAGCGGGCTGCTGGGGTTCATCGGTTTTGTGTTCGGGGGATGGTCTTTGTTTTCGGGGATGGAAAATGCGCGGCGGCGGTGGCGGTGACGGGCAGCGGCGCGCCTCACTCCGCTTTCTTCGGGGCGGACACTGCCGGCGGCGGCACCGGTGCCGGCGGCGGCGTAGCGGCACTGCCGGCCCTTCCGGCGCCGGCGGCGTCATCCTTGTAGGTGCCCAGAATGCTGGGCAAATCCAGCCCGACGCTCTTGCCGACTTCGTGCAGCGGGAGGGTGTTCTTGACGAGGTCGCGGACGAAGCCGCCGACGCTGCCGCCGGTGCCGTCGCCGCCGCCCATGACAACCACTTTGTCGAAGCGCAGCCCTTTGATTGCGCCGGTTTGAAGTTCGACGAGGCGGGCGATTTGCTCGGTGATGAGCAGTTGGTTCGCGCCGCGAAGGTCGCCGCCGGCGCTGCCGACGAGTCGTTCAAAGCCCTGCGCCTTGCCTTCGAGGACGGCGCGCGTGCCTTCCGCCTCCGCAATCAACTTGGCGCGGATGCCGCGTCCCTCGCCGTCGCCGACGAGCGCGATGCCCTCGCCTTCCGCCTTCTTCTTGGTGACGACGGCGGCGGCCTCGCCCTGCGCGACGGCGGCGATGCCGTCGCCCTCCGCCTTTTTCTGAATCAGGAACGCGTCCGCCTCGCCGCGCGTTTTGCGGCGCGTGACTTCGGCGAGCGCCTCGGCCTCGATTTCTTTGCGGCGCTTCTCGATGTCGGCCTTCGTGATGATGTCCGCCTCCATCGTCGCCTTTTCGAGCGTTGCGCGGGTGAGTTCCGCCTCCTTCTGCGCGAGGTAGCCCTCCTGCTCGGCTTGGGCGGTCTTGACGCGCTCGGCGACGACGGCGCGGCGGCTCGCCTCGGCCTCCTTTTCCTTCAAGTCGGCGTTCGACGACGCGATGAGCATCGAGGCCTCGTTCTCGCCCTTGATGGCGGCGGCCTTCGCCTCGGCGACGCGGATTGCCTGCTCGCGCTGCGCCTCGGCGCGCCCGATTTCGCCGCGCTGCGTTTCCTGCGCCACCTTGATGTTCGCCTCGTTGATGGCGCGGGCGGCGGCCTCGCGCCCCAGCGCGTCAATGTAGCCCGAAGCGTCGCGAATGTCGGTGATGTTCGCGTTAATCATCTTCAGCCCGACCTTGTTGAGTTCGACCTCGACGCCCTTCGTGATGAGCGCGACGAGTTTCTCGCGGTCGGCGTTGATTTCCTCAATCGTCATCGAGGCGATGACGACGCGCATCTGCCCCATGATGATTTCGGAGGACAGGGCGCGGATTTCGTCAATCGTGCGCCCCAGCAGACGGTTCGCGGCGTTCTCCATGACGCCCGGCGCGGTCGAGATGCCGACGGTGAACGACGACGGCACGTCCACGCGGATGTTCTGGCTCGAAAGCGCGCCGCGCAGCGGCACGTCGAGCGACATCGGGTTGAGGTCGAGATAAGCGTAGTTCTGGACGATTGGCAGCACGAACGCCGCGCCGCCGTGGAAGCAACGCGCGGACTGACCGGCAGCCATTTTCGCGCCGTAAACGACCAGCACACGGTCCGGCGGACACATGCGGTAGCGCGAGATGATGAAGAACGCCATGCCGATGAAAGCGGCGACGACGAGGATGGTGAGCGTCGTGGGGGACATGATTTCGGCAACAAGCGTGAAGGAGAGAAGAGTGGGCATGAGTTTGCGTGTTTTGAGGTGAGTTCGAGTGGTGCTTCGGGAAGCGCGGCGAATGCTGGCGCAACCACCGGCGGCGGAAAGGAAAAAGACCGGCGGCGGCGGCGCGCGTTCGCCCGCCGTCCGTATTTTCAGGACTGCGCGGCGGCGCGCCAGCACTGGGCGGCGCGCAGGATGGCTTCGAGGCGCGGGAAATCGCCGGCGGCAAGGGCGTCGCGCACGGACGCCAGCGTGGCGAGCAATTCGTCGAGCGCGGGCAGGACTTCGGCGCGGTTCGCGGCGAGAATGGGAAGCCACAATTCGGGGGCACCGGCGGCGACGCGCGTGGTGTCGCGCAAGCCCGGTCCGCCGAGGTCGCGCCACGCCTCCGGCTTGGCGGCGAGGGTCGCCGAGAGCGCGGCGGCGGCGAGGTGCGTCAGGTGGCTCACGCGGGCGACGATGGTGTCGTGCTCCTCCGGCGAGAGCAGCGTGACGCGCATTCCCAGCGCGCGCCAAAACTCCCGCAGCACCGCCACCGGTGACGCCGGCGGCGACGCCTCGCCCGCGTCCGGCGCCGGAAGGGTCTCCTCCGCCGCCGGCGGCGTGAGAATGCAGACCCGTCCGGCGAAGAGGTCGGCGGAAGCGTTGGCAATTCCGCCGCGCTCGGCACCCGCCATCGGGTGCGAGCCGATGAAGACCGGCGGCGGCACCGGCGGCGCGCCCTTTCCCACCGCGTCCGCCGCGCGCCGCCGCGTCTCGGCATCGAAAATCTCGGCGGCGTCGGCGCAGACGCCCGCCTTGGCACTGCCGACATCGGTGACGAGCGCGCCGGCGGCGAGGTCGCCGGCGACGGCGCGCAGCGTCGGCGCAATTTGGTCAACGGGGGCGCAGACGAGCACGAGGTTTGCGCCGCGCACGCACTCTTGCGCGCTGCCGGTGACGGTCGCTTCGGGCACGGCGCCGGCGCACCGGCGGCGCGTCGCCTCGCTTGGTGACCAAGCGCGCAACGCGGCGGCAACGCCCCGTTTTTGGCACGCCAGCAGGACGGAGCCGCCGAGCAGCCCCGCACCGAGGACGGCAATTGTCCCGAATTTCGCGAATGTCCCGTTTTCCTTCGTCATGAATCAGAGCCGTCAGCGGCGGAAATCCGGTGATTTCCGCGTTGATAAAACCTGCTTACGCGCCAACCTCCGAGGGGTTCAAGGAAACATTGCGCCGCCGGCGCCAAAGTCCGCCGCCGCACGTTTCCCAAACAGCCGCCAAGCCCATGCCCAGCCATCCGCGCCGCCATTCGGGAAAGACGCTCCTCGTCCTCCAAATCATCGCCGTATTCGTCCTCGCCGTCGCGATGCTCGCCGCCGCCTACTGGCGCGCGCGCCAGAACGGACCGCTGCCGACCTCGCGCGTGGCGGCGATGCGCGGGCAGGACGACTACCTGCAAGAGAAGCGCGAAATCGAGGAAATGCGCGTCAAGAGCCGCGAGATGTGGGACCGCTTCGTGAACGTGAGCGAGTTCCGCCCGAAACTGCTACCGGAGGACATCCGCCTGCTCGAAGAGGCGTGGATGCTGCGCGAGGAATACGTCCTGCGGAACGGACAGCGCGGCGACTACGAGATGGTCAACGACGGCGGCACGCAAAAGAGCGTCATCGAGGTCATCCGCGAGAAACTCCACACCATCAAGGCGAAGGAGGCGCGCGCCCGCAGCGAGGCGGAGGAAATCGAGGCGAACCGCCTGCTCGAAGCGGGGAAGTTCGACGAGGCGCGCAAAACCTACGAGAAAGCCATCCAGTTCGAGACCGAGATTAAGGAAAAATTCCCCTACTCGAAAATGAAGGACGCCATGCGCGACACGCACCTCGACCGGCGCCTCAAAATCTGCATTGCACGCCCCGTCTGGGACGCCGCCCAGAAACTCGAAAAGGAAGCGGACGCCCTCCTCGCCAAGGGCGAGTGGAAGCGCGCCGCCGAAATCTACGCCGACGTCATCGAGAAGGAGGAATTCCTGCGCTCCACGAAATACAACGACCTCTTCCCCTCCGAATACAGCAGACCGGTCAAACTCGACGAAAAACGCCAGACCGCCCTCGCGTTCCCGGAGGACAAGCGGCTCTCCGACGAAATCGAACGCGCCCGGAAACTCGCCGCCACCGGCAGCAACGAGGAGGCGCGAAAAACGTGGGACGCCGCACTCGCCGGCTACGCCGACCTCGCCAAGACCTACCCGCGCTGCGCGTTCACCGAACCGGCACCCGAAAAGGCGCGGCGCGACGAACACGACAAAACCCTCATGCGCCCGCTCGCCGCCGAGTTCGCCAAGCGCGCCGCCGCGCTCGACACCGCCCTGCGCGAAGGCAGAGCGGACGGCGCCGGCGGTGCCGCCGCCCTCATCCTGCGCGAGGCGGACACCGCCCAGAAACGCTACCCCGCCGCGTTCGCGCTCGACGGCACCACCTACGCCAAACTGCGCTACATCGAAATGAAGGCGCCCGACATCGCCACCGTCCACCGCCTCCTCGCCGGCTTCCTCCTGCCCGTCCCCGGCGCGCCCGCGCTGCGCCTCATGCGCTGCGAGGTTCCGCAACACTTCTACGCCCTCGTCATGGAGGGCGCGAACCCCAGCGCCGCGCGCGGCGACCTGCTGCCGGTGGACTCCGTCGCGCTCCCCGAAGCCGTCGAGTTCTGCCGCCGCCTCGGCTGGCTCACCGGAAAGAACATCCGCCTGCCCTCCGCCGACGAGTTCCGCCTCGCCGTCGGCGGCACCGCCGCCGCGCGCACCGCGCAGGCAATTCAGGCGTGGTCGTTCGAGACCAGCGGCGGTCGCGCGCACGAAGTCGCCACCAGCCGCCCGAACGAGCACGGGTTCTGCGACCTGCTCGGAAACCTCGCCGAGTGGACGCGCGACGACGTTCTCGCCGCCGACGGCACCGAAATCGGCGGCAACTACCAGAACAACCGCGAAACCCTCGCGTCCGTCCCGACCAACTCCGTCCCGCGCCGCGACAAAAGCCGTCTGCGCGGCTTCCGCATCCTCGCCGACGACACGCCGGAAACACCGCCACCGGCGGCGTCGAAATAACCCCACTCCCCGCTCCCCGCTCCCCGCTCACTTCTCCCTCCCCTGCCCACATGCGCCCCGCCTTCACCTTCATAAACCCCCTCGCCGCCGCCGGTGCCGCCGTCGGCATTCTCGCCCTCGCGCTCTCGCCGCTGTCGCCGCTCACGCCGCCCACCGGCGCCGCGCCGCGCCCGCCGCCCAAACGCTCCATCTCGCTGCGCGGCTCGTGGAACTCCGACGTCAAAGCCGCCCTGCGCGAAGGCAAAAACTTCAAGCGCCCCGTCCTCATCTACTTCATGAACCGCAACGACCCGTCGCTGGCGACCGCGCGCTTCCACGAATACGTCCTCAACGCCAACTACTTTCAGGAATACGCGAAACAGAAACGACTCGTCCTCGCCAAGGTGGACATGGACATCCGCGTCCGCAAAACGCTCTCCGACACCGACGCCAAGGCACTCGAAATCGCCGACCAATACGGCGTCGGCGGCGCACCATGCGTCGTCGTCATCAAGCCGGACGGCGAACTCGGCGGCGTCTTCGGCGGCTGGACGCCCCGCTACGCCGTCCACGGCGCGCGCCCGTTCTGCGAGCAAATCACTGCCCTCGCCGCCGGCGGCGACAAGGATTACCTGCGCGTCACCGAATACGCCACCGCCTCACCGCCCCACCCGCCGTGGGGACCGCACGTTCCCACCACGCCGCCAAAACCACGGTAGGGCGCGAACGCTGGCGAACGCTGGCGGCACCACGTCAGCCCCGAAGGGGCTGGCGCGTCGGCACTGGGTCGAGCAACTGGGAGCGCGCCACTGGGAGCGCCGACTTTCAAGTCGGCTCGCATGCCCTGTGCGGCGTAGCCGCCACTACAAAAGAAAAACAAGGC
>JAISSQ010000132.1 GCA_031273045.1 Puniceicoccales bacterium | reverse complement strand
GAGTTGCCGCCATCAAAAAATGTGCATTGGTAAGTGTTCATGCGCGGAATAAGACACCGCGAATAACTACTTGTTCCGCAAAAAGTTATTCATATTTCTTCATTTTTAGGAGTGCCCTTGTCAATCTTCGGCAGTGTTTTGCGGGGCGCGGCAGAACGTTCGGCAACATAGCGTCCTTTGGTCGAGACGCCGGATTCTTTTAGGAATCGCAGAAGCGCGTCAGACGGAACAGCGAAGTTGATGTTCTGCCCCTTCTTGTCACCGGCGCAATGGACACCGACAACGCGCCCCGTGATGTCAACAACCGGACCGCCACTGTTTCCGGGCGAAGTCGGAATCGTGTATTGCAGGCGCGGGATAATGTCGTTGCGCCGCAACAGATTGCTCACGACACCGGGCGAGAAGGTGCCGTCGTATTCGCCGAGTGGAATGCCCAGAAGGAAAACATCCTGTCCGACTTCGAGCGCGTTTGAGTTTGTGATTTCGAGCGCGGGCGCACGCAAACCGGGCACTGCGAGAACGGCGAGGTCGGTGGTTTTGTCGAAATCAATGATTTCATAAACACGGAATGTTTTTGTGCGCCCCGTAAGGCGGAGCGAGATGATTTTGGCATCGGCGACAACGTGGTAATTCGTGACCACGCGCTCATCGGCGATGACGAAGCCGCTGCCGGTGCCGCCCTGCGGTTTGCCGTTCGAGTCGAGCGCGGAAAAGGTCTCAATGACGACCGTTGACGCCTCCAGCAAACGGGCGATTTCGGTCCTGGGTTTGGCAGCGGAGGACGGAGCGGTCGCAGCGGAAGCAACCGGAACAAACGGGGCGGCGGAGGCAGCGAAACGCGAGGACGCATCCGCGCCAGTGCCGGTGGTGCCACCAACACCGCCCACGCCCGCTGGCGCGGCAAGCGCGGCAACAAGGGCAAGAACGCCGATGCCGCCGAGCGCGGAGGCAAGGCGACGAGTGGCGAGGCGCCTGACAGCGCGCACAGCGTATAACGATAGGGAGTTCATGAGAAAACGTGCGTGAAAAGAAAGTGACCAAGAATTTGGAGCGAGGGCGGATGGAGCGAGGGCGGATGGAGCGAGGGCGGACAATGTTCGAGAAGAGTTGTTCCACAAGGATTCATCAGGGACAAGCCAATAGGCATGCGTAGCACAACCACGATGACCAATTTGCCCTCGAAGAGCCGCCCTCGCAGAGCCGCCGCCGGCGCGTCATTTCCTCTTGCAGATTAGAAATCGATTTCTAATTTGCAGGAATGCTTCCTCGAAAACTCAAGCCGAGAATCGCGGCGTTGCTGGCGGCATCGCCGGCGGTGGTGCTCGCCGGTCCGCGCCAGTGCGGCAAGACGACACTCGCCCGCTCCCTGCCACGCGCCGTCTGCTTCGACATGGAAGCCGAGCAAGACCGGCTGCGCCTCGACCTCGAATGGCCGGCGTTGTGCGCCGCGAAGCAACTCATCGTCCTCGACGAGGCGCAGTGCGCGCCGGAAGTGTTCCCGAAATTGCGCGCTGCGATTGACGACGACCGCAAGCGAAACGGGCGGTTTCTGCTGTTGGGGGCGGTGTCGCCGGCACTGATGCGGACGGTTTCGGAATCGCTCGCGGGACGCGCCGCGCTGTGCGAACTCACGCCTTTTTTCACTGGCGAGATGCCGCAGAAGGACTGGGACACGCTCTGGCGGTTCGGCGGCTTCCCCGACGGCGGGGTGCTCGACACCGCGCAACCCTCCGCGCAGTTTCCGCGCTGGCAAAACGACTACCTCGCCATGCTCGCGCAACGCGACTTTCCGCTGTGGGGACTGCCCGCAAAACCACCGGTGACGCTGCGCTTCCTGAAAATCCTCGCCGCGCTGAATGCGCAGCCGTGGAACGCCTCGCAGGTCGGTCTGTCGCTCGGAATCAGTTACCACACCGCCGCTGCCTACCTTGCGTTTCTTGAGCAGACCTATCTGCTGCGCGTCATCCAACCGTGGTCGGGAAACACACTCAAACGACTCACGAAATCGCCGCGCGTCTATTGGCGCGACAGCGGGTTGTGCCACGCACTGCTCGGTTGGACGGCGGAGCGCGATTTTTTCGCGAACCCGTGGGTCGGCGCAAGTTGGGAGGGATTTGTGATTGAGCAAATTTTGACGGCTTTCAAGACCGCCGGCATCGCCGCCGAACCAAGTTGGTTCCGCACCAGCGACGGGCTTGAAGCCGACCTCATTGTCGAGTTCGGCGCACAACGCTGGGTCATCGAAATCAAATTAACGACCGCGCCGTCGCGCTCCGAGTTGGACGTGCTGGAAAAGGTCGCCGGCATAGTCGGTGCCACGCGCTCGTTCCTCGTCACCCGCACCACAAAGAACGCCATCACGGAGGTCAAATCGTCGGTCAACCTCGCAGGGATGTTGCGGGAAATTGGGAAATTTTAATTTCCTAATTCCATGGGCGGTTCCCGCGCATCACTTTTCATCATAGACCTTTTTGCCGGTGGCGATGGCGGCGCGGTTGGCGGCTTCGCGGGCGCGGGTGCGCTGGTAATTCCGCTCGCGCCAAAGATCGGTCGGACAGTATTGGAAACCGGCGATTCCGTTGTTGCCGGCGCGGCGCAGTCGGTCGCTGCCGGTGTGGATTATTTTCAGAACGGCGTCGCGTGCGGCGGTGTAAGCGGCGGGGGCGGTGGAAGCGGTGGGGGCGATGGAAGCGCGGGGGGCGATGGAAGCGGCACCGGTGCCGCTGGCGAAGTCGGGAAAATTTTTGCGCATCGTTTCCAAGATGGGGCTTCTTTCCGGGTTGTCGAAATCGAGCGCGGAGACAATCCAGAGGAGGGCGGCGTCGCGAGGGGTTAACTTTGCCGGTTCGTCAACGTAGAACGAGTTGCCGGTGGCGTCGTCCGCCGAACGCACACGTGCGAGATTGAGCAGACGGGTCTTGGAGAGTTTCTCGATAGCGCGGGTTTCCTCAAAAGTAAGCGGGCTGCGTCCGTAAGGATTGTCGGGAAAGGAAGTCGCGACATCCGGATAATAGGGCGCGTTGAGGTCAAGCCACTCGCACACTTTTCTGAACGCCTTCGGGTCGTCTTTCTCAAGATGAACGCCGCCGTGTTTCTTGGTCAGGACGGAAAACAATTTTCCGGCGCGTGCACCAAATGTTTTCGCTTCAAGAAAACGCGCGGGACCACCGCCAACAGGTTTGATATAATGCTTTGCCCAAAGTTCCGCGTAGGAACGGTTGAAGGTTTGACCAGTGCCGCCGGTGAGAACGAGTTTTTTGCCGGCAGTAGTGCCGGCGCTACCGGCGTCGTCGTGATGACAATTAACGCAGTATTTTTCCCAGACGGGCTGCACCTCGGCGAGATAGGAGAAACCGGCGGGGGCGGTGGTTACGAAGGAAGTTGCGGTGGCGGTGGGGGTGGCGGTTGGGGTTGTGGCGGAAGTCGCGGTGGAGGTTGCGGTGGAAGTCGCGGAAAAATACGTTTCCAAATCGCGCAGTTTGTCGGGACGTTTTTGGAGGATTTTGGCGAGTTTTGCAGGATTAGCGGGAACGGCGGCGAGGCGGTCGTCGTGGCAGCCGACGCAACCGTTTTGCTCGCCGGGCTGCACCATTGTCCCGCTGCGCATTGATTGCAGCATAACTCCATCTTTGTCAAGCAGTTGAAAATAGACAAACTTTTCCGCCGGCACTTCGAAGGACGCGCTGCCGTCGGCGTTCACCGGCACCACACCGAGTGTGCGTTTTGTCATAAACTCATCCCAATTCACCGTTGAAGACGTGCTCAACCACATTATCTTCGGCGACGCCCAGAAACGTTTCTCCAAGGACTCCACAACGCGCAGAAATTTCACATCGCCGCGCTTGATGTTTTTGAGGTGCGTTCCGTTGTAAACATCGAGCACGTAGAAGGTGCCGGTGGTGTCGGTGTAATTGCGTTTTGTGGCGAGCACCGGCGGTCGTTTTCGCTTGATGACCGGCACTGGGTCGAAGCAACCGAACTTCTTTTTCGGGTCTTCATAAAGAAAAATTTCCTTGGAGTCAACGACGCCAAGATAGAGCGCGGTTCGCTCACTCTTCGGCGTGATTTGTCGGGCATAGAGAATGCGGGTTGGAGAGAGTGGAAACGGGTTGCAAATCTTGCGCGCGACGGCTGATTTCATACTGTCAATTCCAAAGCGCCAATTCCGCGAGTGTTCCGGTTCCCAAATAAACTTTCGCACATCCGGCCAGACACGCCAGACGGGCTTGTTTCCGTCAATGCCAAGTTTGCGGTCAATGATTGCGAGCGCACCCCACGGACGGTCGTGGCACGAGGAGAAAATGCACACTGTCTTATCGGTGCCCGGAATGTGCCGCGCGTCAATAATCGCGCCCGGCGACGGCGTGTTTGCGCCCCAGTAGACGGCGTGGTTTGTGCCGTCGGGATTGCACGTCCAGAGACCTTGTGCGTCGCCATAATTGCGGTCCACGTATTCCCACCGGTCGTAGAGAATCCGCCCGTCGGGAAGAAGCGAACCGTGGGCGTCGAAAAGCGTGTTCTTTGAGATTTGGTGAATGTTTGCGCCGTCCGGTTCCATCCGATAAAGATTCGCCATAATGTGCCGATTGCAACCACAGTATTTTGGTTCGCGCGTCGAAGAAAACGCGATGTGGTCGTCGGCAAGATAAAACGGATGCAAGTCGTCGGCACCGGCGGCAAAAGTAAGTTGACGCAAACCGGTGCCGTCAGTGTTGATTTCGTAAATGTGGTAGGAGTCGGCGACGTCGCGCCGATAAGAGAAAACGATTTTTTGCGCATCCCAATGCACTTCCGGGTCGCGCACGACACCGGTGGCAGTTTCGAGCAGCGGCCTGACCTCGCCGGTAGCAGGATTGAGGATTTTCAACGCTCCGCCGGGCGTGAACCGTCCGTCATTATATTCCGTCTTCGCGGCAGGAAAGAACGTCGCCGTATTGTGATGGTCCGGTTTATACTGGTGCCGCTCCACAAACACAACTTCCGGCAACGCAACAACCTCCGGCACCCGCGCCGACACACCTCCGACACCACCGGCGACACCGGTAGCACCAGTTGCACCGACGGCACCGGCAACACAAACGCCCACCGAAGAAACAAATGA
>JAISSQ010000103.1 GCA_031273045.1 Puniceicoccales bacterium | reverse complement strand
CGAGTTGCCGCCATCAAAAAATGTGCATTGGTAAGTGTTCATGCGCGGAATAAGACACCGCGAATAACTACTTGTTCCGCAAAAAGTTATTCACATTTCTTCATTTTTAGGAGTGCCCTTTATCTTCTCCACAAAGCGAAGCCCGCAAAAGGGTTTGTCATTGCCGGCGACCCGTTCCAAATTGAACCGATTGTTCAGTGTGAGCAATGGGTGGACGAAAACATCTACACACTTATTGGATTGAGTAAGGAGGATGCTTTTTCCAACCCGAAAACCGTTCCGCACAAATACAAAGTCACGAATCTTGCGACGCAGTATCGCAGCGTTCCCGCTATTGGCGAAGTTTTCAGCAAATTTGCCTATGGTGAGAAGTTGACGCACTTTCGCGACGCCGCGTCTCGGCGTCCGCTGACACTCGCCGGACTTTCGGTTAACCCGTTGAAACCGTTAAATATCGTCAAGTTCCCCGTCTCGCATTACGAAAGCATTTATCGCCCGAAGAAACTCGGCGGTGGCTCGAACTACCAACCCTACTCCGCCTTGTTAACATTTGAGTTCGTGAAGTTTATCACAATGCAAATTGAAGAACTGAACGGTGGCGGAGACGTGAACGGATGGCGCATTGGCATTATCGCGCCCTATCGCGCGCAGGCATCGCTGATTGACAAATTGGTCGGCGCGTGGCGCGGAAAGCCCGCTTGTGTGGAGATTCAAACCGGAACCATTCACGGTTTTCAGGGCGACGAGTGCGATATTGTTCTTGCTGTATTCAACCCGCCGCCAAAAATATCAGACAACCCGCGCATGTTTTTGAACAAGCGCAACATCCTGAATGTCGCGATTAGCCGAGCGCGGGATTATCTGTTCATTTTCATGCCCGAGGACTCCACAGACGACATCGAAAACTTGAAGAGAATCAAATGCATTGAACTCCTCTTCTCCGAAACCAATGAATGTTCGACGTTCGCCGCAAACACCACTGAGAGCATCCTCTTCGGAAACGCGAATTATCTTGAAGAGAACACATTCGCGACAACTCATCAATCCGCTAACGTCTATGGACGACCTGAAAAACGTTATGAAGTTCGTAGCGACGAGAACGCTGTCGATGTGCAGATATTGGATGATTCCACGGGGTGAAAATTGTCCATTATCATTCCTCCCTCAAACGCATAACAATCTTCGCGGGGGGCTCTGATGGTTCTGACACGCTTACAAGGAACAATTGCGCAACTTTTTGATTTCAATGATTTAAGTTCCCTGCCGGATTGTCCGGCGCGAACGCCGGCGGTGGACTCCATGTGTATATCGTAAGGGTTCCCAGAACCGCCCCCTGATTTTTTGCACCGTGGGTGATAGGGGGCAGGACTATGATTTCCCTCAATCATCACACAGATCATGCAGAACCGAAAGGCGGGCGGGAGTTTAGAGGCGCGGTTTAGCAGATTTTGCGCGGATAGTCGAACGTTGCTCGACTATCTGCGCAAAAATTTGCTATTCGCTGTTGCGCTGGTTGCCGGAGTGGGGGAGGTGGGAATGGTTGCCGGTCGGAGAACGGCGTGGGCAATGCGGGGCGGAATCCTGCGCTATTAGGGACGTCCGTTCAACAGTGCGCTTCCAACTGTCATGCGCCGAGCCGACGCACATGGAGCACCGACTTTCAAGTCGGCTTGGTGGTGGTGCGGCGGTAGCCGCCTTGGCTTCTCTTTTTTAGAATGGCGGCTGCGCCGCATTGGGCGGGCGAGCCGACTTGAAAGTCGGCGCTCCCAGTCGGCGCTCCCAGTTGCGCGCTCCCAGTGGCGCGACCCAGCGGCGGTGCGCCAGCCCCGTAGGGGCGGCATAACATAGGCAGGGGCGTCAGCCCCTGTTTTCGTCGCCCTCGGGCACAATGCGAACCGCGAAGCGGTGACATAAAAATCCGAGGGCTCATGCCCTCGGTGCAGTATGCCACCGCTTCGCGGTTCACGGTTTTGTTTGCGCTATTACAGGGGTTCCGTCGCTTCGCGACTTCACCCCTGCCTATGTTATGCCGCCCCTTCGGGGCTGGGCGCGCTCTCAACAATGCGGGGCGGAGACCCGCGCTCCCGGCACCGTGCTTCCGGAATCGCGCACCTCGCCGCCACACGCCAAGCCGATACGCACATGGAGCACCACACACATGGAGCGCCGACTTTCAAGTCGGCTCGGATGCCCCATGCGGCGCAGCCGCCTTGCTTTCTCTTCTCTTTTTGAAGTGGCGGCTGCGCCGCACCCAGCATGCGAGCCGACTTGAAAGTCGGCGCTCCATGTGTGTGGCGCTCCCAGTTGCGGGTCGGAGACCCGCATTCCCTGTCGCGTTCAGCGCACGGCTTCCCAGACGCGCAGGCAGGAGGCGACGAGCGCGGGCAGTTCGTCGAGCGGCACCTGACTCGGTCCGTCCGAAATCGCGTGGGCGGGGTCGGGGTGGGTCTCGATGAACAGACCGTCGGCACCGGCGGCGAGCGCGGCGCGCGCGAGCACCGGCACGAATTCGCGCTGACCGCCGGAAGCACCACCGGCGGCACCGGGCAGTTGGACGCTGTGCGTGGCGTCCATGATAGTCGGGAATCCGTTCTGCGCCATGATGGGGAACGAGCGCATGTCAACCGCGAGGTTCTGGTAGCCGAAGGTTGTGCCGCGCTCGGTCTGCCACACTTCCGACGCGCCGCTCTCGCTCAACTTCGCGGTCACGAACTTCATCTCGTGCGGCGAGAGGAACTGCCCCTTCTTGACGTTCACGGCGCGTCCGGTGTGGGCGGCGGCGACGAGCAAGTCGGTCTGCCGGCACAGGAACGCGGGGATTTGCAGGACATCCACGACGGCGCCGACGGCGGGGCACTGGTCGGGTTCGTGGACGTCGGTGACGACGGGAAATCCGAACTCCGAGCGCACGAGTGCGAGCAGTTCGAGACCGTGCTCCATGCCCGGTCCGCGGCGTCCGTCGAGCGAGGTGCGGTTCGCTTTGTCGAACGACCCTTTGAAGACGATGTTGAGCGCCGGATGCGCGTCGCGCAGGACGGTGAGCGCGGAGCCGACCGCGCGGCAAACCTCCTCGCTTTCGAGCGAGCAAGGTCCGGCGAGGAGGAGGAGTTTTTGCGGGTCAAAAATCATGGCGCGCAGGGAACGAAAGTTTCCGTCGCGAGCAAAGGGAAACTTTCGCGAAACGCTGCCGGCGGCGCGCCATGCGCCGGTCAGTTAGTCGAGGACGGCGGGGTTGAGTTTGCGCAGACCTTCCTGCAGTTCCTTGCCAATCTTGAACTTCACCACCGCGCGGGCGGGGATGGGAACCTGCTGGTCGGGCTGTTTCGGGTTGCGGCCGATGCGCGGCTTTCGCTTCTGCAGCGCAAACACGCCGAAGCGGCGCAATTCGACGCTACGTCCTTGGGTCAGCGCCTTGACAATCGTGTCGAGCGTCAACTCCACGACATCCTGCACCTCCTTTTGGTTGTAGCCGGTCTGGTTAAAAATTTCGGCGACGATTTCCTTGCGGTTAAGATTCGGTAACGGCATGTGCTTTCTTCCTTCTGTTGTTTTCTTGTTGCGTGGCTTAGGGCGCTTCGAATGCGTGTCCATAACGCAAATGTCTCAAAGCGTCTTGCCGCGCACAGTGTCCGCTTCGCGCCGGAAAGTAAAGCGGTTTTTTAGCGGTGTCGCCGGTGCTCAAAACAGGGCGCGTTCGACGCGCAGTGAGACGGGGCAGTGGTCGCTGCCAAGGACGTTGTCGAGGATTTCGGGCGCGCTCCACTGACCGTCGAGCGCGCGCGGCGCGAGCCAGTAGTCAATGCGCCAACCGACGTTCCGCTCGCGCGCGGCGGCGCGGTAACTCCACCACGAGTAGCGTTCGGCGACGCCGGGGTTTTTCTCGCGGAACGTGTCCGCGAACCCTTGCGCCAGCAGGGTGCCGAAACTCTCCCGTTCCTCGTCGGTGAAGCCCGGATTGCGGCGGTTGCGCGCGGGATTCGCGAGGTCAATCTCGCAGTGCGCGACATTGAGGTCGCCGCAGACGAACACCGGTTTCCGCGCCGAGAGCGCGGCAAGGTGGCGGCGGAACGCGGCGTCCCACGCGAGGCGGTAATCGAGGCGCGTCAGCCCGTCCTGCGCGTTCGGGACGTAGGCGCACACGACGAAGCAGTGGGCGAACTCGACGTTCAGCACGCGCCCTTCGCGCGGGTGTTCGACGGTGTCACCACCGGCGGCGGTGTCCGTGAAATCATGCGTCACCGAAAGCGGGCGCACGCGGCTCAACACCGCCGTGCCGGAGTAGCCCGGCTTGTCCGCGATGTGCCAGAACTGGTGCGGGTAGCCCGAAACGAGCGCGCCGTCGGCGACGTTTCCGGTGCTGCCGGCGGAGAAATCGCCGCCGCCGGTGGTGGTGCCGGTGGCGGCGGCATCGGCGGCATCGAAGAGCGAGGGCTGGGGCGGTGCCGGCAGCGTCGCCGCGCTCAACTTGATTTCTTGCAGGCAGAGGATGTCCGGCGCGTGCGCGTCCAAGTAGGCGTCGAATGTCTTGGCGCGAACGGAGCGGAAACCGTTCACGTTCCACGAGTGGAGTTTGAGCGACGCGGACGTCATCGGGAGGTCTCGATTGGAGTGCCGAAGAGGGTCGGGGCAGGGCTGCGGCGCGGTTCCGGCGCGGGCGCGGGCTGCTCCGGTGGCGGACGCGGTCTTTCCGGTTCGCGCACCTCGACGCGCCGGCTCGGCACCGGTGGCGGAGGCGGCGGCGCGGTTCCTTCCGGCAGCGCGCGCCCAATCAAGTCCGTCAGCGTGTAGTTCGTGCGGAACGGGGTGCCGGCGGCACCGGGGACTACGCGATAGACCACGTAGAGCGTTCCATTCGGGAAGATGTTCGTGACGTCCACGGTCTTTCCCGCAGTGATTGGGATGAACCCGTTTTGCCCGTTGGCGCCCAGCGGAATGTTCAAATCGGACGTGAGCGAAACCTGCTGCGGCCAGCGCCAACGCTCCTTCGCGAGCCGCGCGACAAATTCGGCGGGGTTTGCCGGCGTTGCCGGCGGCACCGGCGGCGGAATTGGGGCGGACTTTTCCTTCTGCGTGTCCTCCGGTCTTGGCTTCGGAGTTGGTTCCTGTTTTTTCGCCGGCACCGCTGCTTGCGGTTTGCTTTCCGGCTCCATCTGCCGCGCCTGATAAAAATCCCAGCAGATGCACGCGAGCACGCCGAGCAGGGCACCGAACAGAATTTTGGAGAAGGAGTTCATTCGCGGCGCAGGAAACAGAAACCTCCCGTAGCGGAAAGGCGGAATTTCGTCCGCGCCGCCGGTGCCGCGCCGGTGCCGCGCTCCAACGCGCCGGTGCGCCGCCGCTCACTTCGTTTTCGCTGCCGGCGGTGGTTTTCCCGCGCCTTTTCCGGTGGCTTTTCCTGCGCCGCGTTTCAGCAGTTCCTGCAATTCCGCGAGGTGCTCGGCATAAACCGTGCGCGGCGAGCAGTTGTGCCGGCGGGCGATTGCCGCCGCCATGCCGACGACTTCGCCCATCATGCCCGTCGTGCGCATCACGCGAACGGTGCCGAGGGCGACGTGCGTGACGCTGATGTCGCGCCCGGCCATGAACAGGTTCGCGATGTTGCGCGAGTAGAGGCACCGGTAGGGAATGTGGTAGGTCTTGATGTGGGTGTTTTTGTTGATGGTGATGAACTCGTTGCCGGGGAAGTCGCGGCTGTTTTTCGGTTCGGGATAGTGCAGGTCAATGGGCCACGCGGTGGGCACGCAGCCGTCGGGATACTCGACGCCGGCGCGCACGTCCTGCTCGCGCAGAACGATGTCGCCGAGGAGCCGGCGCGACTCGCGTTTGCCGGCGATGTGCGCGACCCATTGCAACTCGCGCCGCGCGTATTTCTCCTTCTGCCGGTGCTCGTTTTTGAGGAACGACCAGTTCGAGAACGCCGCGAGCAGTCCGAGGTCGCGAATACGCTCGGCGTCGCGAATCTGGTCGCGGTCTGTGCCCGCCTCCCAGAACCACTCGCCGTAGGTCACCTTGCGGGCGTTCTTTTCGTTGAAGACGAGGCCGTGCTTGAAGACGGGGAACGGCGACGGCTCGGCGGTCTCGCGGGTCGCCCAGAGGACGGAGGCGCCCATCACCTTTTTGTCGCGCTCCGCCGGCGCGAGCGACTCGCCGAACGCATAACGCCCCTCGCGCCCCATCAGAAAATCCGCGCCGGCGGCGGCACCGACCGAGCCGTCGCCGGTGCAGTCCGCGAACAACGGCGCGACGAGCGCGATGGTCTCGCCGGTGGCGTTGTGCCGCGCCAGAACGCTCGTGATTTTGCCGTCGCGGGCGCGGACGCCTGACGCGCGGCAGTTCAAAAACTGCGTGATGTTCGGCTCGGCGGAGACGACCGCCGCCTTGCGCTCGTCCGCGTAATCGCCGCCGGCGGGCGAGGCGTTGCGCGCGTGCTTGGGCGGCTGCACCTCGCGCACGACGTCGCCGAGGCGCGGGAACTTCCCGTGGTTCGTCCGCCCCTCGATGTGCACGCGCACCTCGCTGCTGTTGTTGCCGCCATAGACGGGGCGGTCCTGCACGAGCGCGACTTTCAACCCAAGCCGCGCGGCGGTGACGGCGGCGCAAATGCCGGCGACGCCGCCGCCGGCGACGACCAAGTCGAACTCGCGCCGCTGCGGACGCCGCTCCGGCGAGTGCCGGCGACGGAACGCGGCGAGTTCCGCCGCATCGTCCGGCGGCACGTGCTCCGGCGCCCGCGTGAAGAACAGCGCGTCGCACCGCCCGTCAAAACCGGTCAGGTCGCGCAGCGTGATTTCGACCGCTTCCGGCTTGGCGACCTTGACCGTTCCGCCCGACTGCCACTGCCAACGGTCACCGGCAGTGCCGAACTCCACCGCCGCCGGCGCGCCGTCAACGAGCACCTGAAACTTTCCCGGCCCCGGCTTCTTCGACCACGGTGCCGTCCAGTTGAACGTCCGCACGAACAACCGGTAAGACCCCGCCGCCGGAAAACGCACCGTCGCCTTCGCATCCGCCACCGGTCGCCCCAGCCCGTGCGCGAGCAAGTAAGGCGACCCCATCTGCTCGGCGAACTGCTGGTCAATCACCCAACCGCCGGCACTGCCGGTGACGGCGAAACTCTCCGCCTCGACGAACACGTCCTGCGGCTCCGCCGA
>JAISSQ010000086.1 GCA_031273045.1 Puniceicoccales bacterium | reverse complement strand
GCGAGCGCCTCGGAGGAAAGCGCGCTGGAGATGTTTTCGTTGACCTTGGTGGCGTGCGTGAGCGCGCGGTCGGCTTTTTTCTTGGCACCCTTGGCGATGCCGGACGCCTGCTTGAACTGCTCGCGCTCGATTCGGCGGCGCTCCTGCTCCTCGGCTTTTTTGCGGGCGCGCTCCTCCTTTTGGAGGCGGAGTTTTTCCTCGCGTTCGGCCTTGAGGCGCGCGGCGAGGGCTTTGGCGGCGGCTTTCTTGCGGGCGGCCTCCTCCATCTTGCGGCGCTTCGCCTCCTCGCGGCGGCGTTTCTCCTCGGCGGCTTTTTTCTCGGCGGCGGCGCGCTTGGCGGCGAGTTCGCGTTCGCGCTTCGCCTTCGCCTCGGCGGCTTTCTTGGCGGCAATGGCGCGCTCGCGCTCCTTCTTCGCTTTATCGGCGGCGGCTTTTTGCTTCGCGATAATCGCGGCTTTCATGCGCTCAAACTCGGCTTTGCGGGCGTCGGCAACGGATTTGCCATCGCGCGCGGTGGCGGTCCTGGATTTCGGGGACTTCTTCGTGGAGGAGGTCATTGGTATTCGGTTGGATTTTTTATCGGGGGTTGCTTGTTTCGTTGCGGAAAATGTCGGGTGCCGAGTTGAATGCAAGCGTTTTTTTGGGGGGGGCGTTATTCCACCACGAGGTCGCGTAGGCAGAAGACCGTGTTGGTGGCACCGGTGGTGTCGGTGGCGGTCTCGGTGGCGCTGGTGGCGGGTTCGGCGATGGCGGCGCGGATTTGGTAGGCACCGGCGGCGTCGGGGAGCGGGAGTTTCAGGGGTGTCACGCTGACGGTGTTTGGCTCGCAAGCGACGCGCACGGTTTGCTTGTGAACGAGCGCGTCGGTAGTCGCGCCAGTGGTTGCGCCGGTGGTCGTGCTGCCGAGCGCGCGGTCGGCAGCGGTGTTTTGGGCGGTGTTCAGGGTGGTATTTTCAATTGTGATGACGATGTTCTTTTCGATTTTTTGCGGCGTGTCGTTTATCAAGTAGAGCGGTGCGTCGAATGTGCGTTTGGTTGTTTTGTTTTGCGCGCTGCCGGCGGTGTTTTGGGCACTACCGGTGGTGCGTTTTTCCGATTTTTTCCAGTAGTCAATGAACAGTCCGACGGGTGCGAACGCCGGTTTGACGAATTTTGCAAAGTTGGGTTCGAGTTTGAGTTGTTCGATGTCCTGCCAGTGGTCGGACGTTTGACCGCGCGGTTTGCTTGTGCGCGAGTAGCCGAGACCGCAGAAGTGCAGAATGCCGATGGAGCGCCGGTGCGCGCGCCAGAACTCGGTCAGCGCGGCGAGTTCGCGCGCATAGATTTCGAAGCGTTTTTCTTTGCTCAATTTTTCGCCGTCCCAGACGTTTTTCCACACCTCGCCCGTGAGCGTGGTCGGGGAGCCGTCTCTGTTGAGCCAGAGCCATCCGTATTCGTTGATTAGCAACGGGTTCGGATAGCGTCCGCCGTCTTTTTGGGGGGAGCGTTCATTGGCGTCGTTTCTGGGCGTGAGCGGTTTGCCGTAGATTTCTTTTTTGTATCCCGCCGGCGATGGTTTTTTGCCGCGTCCCATGTAGCGCAGGAACAGATACGGGTGCGCCTCGCAAACGTCTTCGGTGAGCGAAGCCGGCGGTGCCCAGCCGTTTTCCCACGGGCGGTTTGAGAGGTCGAGCGCGCGCACCATGTTTGCCGCCTTTCCGGTTTCGGGTGTGCGGCATTCGTTTTGCGCGTCCCAAATGACGACGCACGGGTGGTTCCAACGTTCGCGGAGCCACCGGCGGTATTCCTCCGCCATGTGTTTCGCCTTTAATTTTGGTTGCCGGTTTTGCACATCCCAAAACGGAAACTCGTCCTGGATGAGAAAGCCGAGTTCGTCGGCGATATCATACCATTCCTCCGGCGGGAACCCGATGCAGTAGCGCGCGGCGTGCCAGTTCATTTCCTTGAAGCGTTTGTGGAGTGCTTCGACCCATTCGCGTTTCCACGGCAGGACGCCGCGTTTCGGGTCTTCAAAGAAGCGGAAAATGCAGACGTTTGTGCCGAGCGGGAAATACGGTTTTTCGTTGAGCAGCGCGGTGTTGCGTTTCTGGTCGAAGCGGAACGAGCGCATCCCGAACGTTGTGCGTTTGGTGTCGCCGGTGGTGAACAAAACGAGTTGGTAGAGGAACGGATTTTCGGGGGTCCAGAGCGTCGCGTCCGGCAGCGGAATGGTGAAGTCGGCGATTTTCTTTGACGGCGCGCCCAGTGTGCTCGCGTTCGCGGTCTTCTCCGCTTTCGCGCTGCCGGTGGCGACGATTCTTTGCGTTTTCTTCTCGACGACCCGGTAGCGCAGTTCCGGCGTTTTGGCATCGCCGTTTTTCTCCGACACTTCCAATTCCGCCACGACGCGCAGTTGTTTTCGCGGGATGTTTGGTGCGCATTGCACGTTGGCGATGAACGGTTTGTTTGCGAACGTCAGTTCGACCTTGTCGTAGATTCCCGGAATGTAGATGACCTTTTCGTTGTCGTGGCCGTCCGGCACCGTCGGCGGCACTTGTTCTTTGCAACCGACCCCGATGACGATTTCGTTTTCGCCGAGTTTGAGGAACGGTTTCAGGTCGAAGTAGGAAGGCGTGAACGAGTAATCGTTTGCGCCGGCGAACTTGCCGTTGACGTAAACGTGCGTGCGGTATTTCGCCTTGAAGATTTTGAGTTGGGCGACGTCGCTGTCGAGGCCGCCGACGGTGAATGTCCGCCGGTGCCAATACCACGTTTTGTCGTATTTTTTCGGGTTGATTTCGAGTGCGGGCTTCGCGTTGTCAACGAGACCCGGCACCGGTGTTTCGGACGTGTAGTCGGCGGCGGACGCCGGTGGCGTGTCGCCGGTGGTTTTCGCGATTTTCCATGTTCCGTCGAGCGAGAGCGTCGCGCGCTGGATGGAGACGCCTTCGGTGGTTGCGGCGCGGTTTTTCTTTGCCGTGTTCTTTGGTGTGTTCTTTGTCGCCGGTGGCACCGCCGGTGCGAGCCATTTGTTTGCGCGCAGCCAAGCGGTTGCGGCGGCAGGCCAGAGGTCACCCGGTGAGTTTTTGCGTAGTCCGAAACCGTGTCCGCCCTGTCCAAAAATGTGCAGTTCCGCGTTTGTTCCAAACGTTCGCAATTTTTCAAAATAGTGCGCGCTCGATTTGTAAGTGTATGGGTCGTTGACGGCGTGGACAAAGAACGCCGGCGGTGTTTCGGCGGTGACTTCAAATTCGTCTGTGAAGCGTCCTTTTTCGACGATGTATGCGGGGTAAATCAAGACGGTGAAATTCGGGCGGCAGGGAAGGGCGTCGGCGGCGTCGGTTGGGGCGTAGGTGCGTTTTGGGGCGCAGGAAGTTAGCGCGCTCAAATGGGCACCGGCGGAGAAGCCGAGGATGCCAATGCGGTCGGGGCGGATGTTCCAAGCGGCGGCGTTGGCGCGGACAAGCGAGACGGCGCGCTGGGCGTCCATCAGCGGCATGACGCCGCGCTTTTGTCCCGGGCGTGTCGGCACACGGTATTTGAGGATGAATGCGTTGACGCCGATGGAGTTGAGCCATTTGGCGACCTCCAAGCCCTCGTGCGCGTAGGCGAGACCGCTGTATCCGCCGCCCGGACAAACGATGACGGCGGTGCCGGTGTTTGTGGCGGCGGGGGCGGGGCGGAATTCGAGCGCGGGCGTCCAGACATCGCGCACGAACGCGAGATTTTTGGCGCGGCGTTCGGGGCGGGGCGGGGTGGTTTCGCCCGGCGGCGTTCCGCGCCAGATGTTGAAGGCACCGCCGGTGATGACGCCGGCAGTGCTGGTGGCGGCGGCGATGGCGTCGTCGAACGACGCGGAGACCGTTGTGGCGGCGTTGCCGGTGCCGGTGCCGGTGTCATCGGCGGCGACACAACCGGCACTGCCGGCGAGCAACGCGCACAGGAGCGCGAGGAAAGTTTTGAGAGGCATTTTCGCGGAGACAGCCGCCGGCGTTTTTCGTGCCCTGTGTTTTCAAAGATTTCGCCTGCCTGCGTTCTTGCGCGCGGAACATTCCCACGCGCCGGCGGTTTTTGTCGCCCGCAACACGCACTTCACACCCACATCACAACATGAAAAAACATCTCTTCTCTCTTGCGGCTTCCTTCGCGTCCACGGTCGCGTCCACGGTCGCGTCCGCGCTTGCCATCACCGTCGCGTCGCTTGGTTTTGCCGCCGCCGGCACCGGCAGTGCCGCCGCCGCCGAACCGGTCGTCAAGGACGGCTGGTTGCAACTCTTCAACGGCAAAGACCTTGACGGTTGGACGCCCAAAATCCGCGGTTTCGCCGTCGGCGAAAACTTTGGGAACACCTTCCGCGTCGCGGACGGCGTTCTGCAAGTGCGCTACGACAGCCCCGCCTACGAGGGCAAATTCAAGGAACGCTACGGGCACCTGTTCTACAAGACCGCCTACTCGCGCTACATTTTGCGCGCCGAATACCGGTTCGTCGGCGAGCAATTGCCCGACGGCCCCGGCTGGGCGAAGCGCAACAACGGCCTGATGATTCACGGGCAGACGCCGGAAACGATGGCGCTCAACCAGAGTTTCCCCGCCTCGATTGAGGTGCAGTTGCTCGGCGGCGGCGAAAAAGGACAACGCCCGACCGCGAACCTGTGCACCCCCGGCACGAACGTCGTCGTCAAGGACAAGGACGGAAAAGAGAAACTCTACACGCCGCACGGATTGAACTCGAAATCGCCGACCTTTCGCGGCGACCAATGGGTGACCGTCGAGGTCGAGGTTCACGGCTCCGAGCAAATCATCCACCGCGTCAACGGCGTCGAAGTCATGCGCTACTACAAGCCGCAATACGACCCGAAGGACAGCACCGCCAAACCGCTCATCGCCGCCGCCGGCGGCAAGTTGCTCATTGAGCGCGGCACCATCTCCATCCAGAGCGAAAGCGCGCCGACCGATTTCCGCAAAATCGAGTTGAAGGTGCTGGAATAACGGTGGCGGCGGAGGTGGCGGCGGCGGCGGTGGCGGCTAAACACATGGAGCACCGACTGGGAGCGCCGACTATCAAGTCGGCTCGCCTCCTCCATGCGGCGAAGCCGCCACTTTCTTTAGAGAAGCAAGGCGGCTACGCCGCAACACCGTCGAGCCGACTTGAAAGTCGGCGCTCCATGTGCGGCGCTCCATGTGGTGGCGCTCCATGTGTGTATCGGATTGGCGTGTGGCGGTGGGAGCGCGCCACCGGGAGCGCGGGGCTCTGACCCGCATTGCTGTTGGGGGCACTCGCGGTTTCGCGGTTCGGGGCGACGCTTCGCGGCTTTCCCGCCGGTGGTGGTGGTGGCTACGCTGGCGGGGTGATGAAAGTTGTCCGACTCAAGCCGCAACGGGCGTGCCGCGCCGCCGCCGGTCATCCGTGGGCGTTCGCCGGCGATGTCGCCTTGGCGAACGCACAGCGCGTCGCCGACGGCGAGAGCGTCGAGTTGCGCGATGCCGGCGGACGTTCGCTTGGCGCGGGCGTGTGGAGTAATCGCTCGCAGATAGTATGGCGCCGGCACTCGCGCGCGCCGCGGCCGTTCGACGCCGCATTTGTCGCCGAAGCACTTGCCGCCGCCGTTGCGCGTCGCGGATTCGCCGCCACCGGTGGACACGCTACCGGCGGCGCGGGCGACGCCACCGCCGCCACCGCCGCCACCGGTGCCTCCGCCGGCGGTGACTTCCAGCGTCTTGTGTGGAGCGAGGCGGACAATCTGTCCGGTCTGGTCGTGGACAAGTTTGGCGACGTGCTCGTGATGCAAGCGCTGACGGTTGGTGCGGACAACGCGCTGCCGGTGGCGGCGGAGTGGCTGCGCGAACGTTTCGCCCCGCGCGAAATCATTTTCCGCAACGACGCGCCGGTGCGCGCCCGCGACGGACTGCCGTTGGAGACGCGCACGCTCACCGGCGGTGCCTTCGCGCCGGCGTGGTTTCGCATCGAGGGCGTCGAATACCTGCTCGACCTGCAGGGCGGGCAGAAGACCGGCTTCTATCTCGACCAGCGTCCGCAGCACCCGCACGTCGCGCGCTTCGCGAAGGGGCGGCGCGTGCTCGACGCTTTTTGCAATCAGGGCGGGTTCGCGCTGCACGCCGCCAAAGCCGGCGCCGCCGATGTTCTCGGCTTGGACATCTCCGCCGCATGCGTCGCCGCCGCCGCCGGCAACGCCGTCCGCAACGCGTTGCCGGCGCGCTTCGAACAGGCGAATGTCTTCGACTGGTTCACGCGGGCGCGGGCGGAGCGGGGAAGCACCGCCGGCGCGCAGTTCGACCTCATCATCCTCGACCCGCCGCCTTTCGCGCGCAGCCGCGAGGCGTTCGACGGCGCGCTACGCGGCTACAAGGAAATCAACCTGCGCGCGATGCAGATGCTCGCCCCCGGCGGCATCCTCGCGACCTACTCGTGCTCGCAGCGCGTGGAGCCGCCGGTGTTCGCGGAAGTCCTCGCCGAAGCCGCCGCCGACGCCCGCCGCGAGGTGCGCCTCATTGAGGAGACCGGTCAGCCGCCTGACCATCCCGTGCTACTCGGCTTCCCCGAAAGCCGCTACCTGAAGGGCGCGATTCTGCGCGTCGAGTGAAGGCCGCCGGCGGCGGCGGCAGTGGTCAGTGGTCAGTGGTCGGTGGTCAGTGGTCAGTGGCCAGTGGCCAGTGGTCAGTGGTCAGTGGTCAGTGGCCAGTGACCAGTGGTCGGTGGTTAGTGGTCGGTGGTCAGTGGTTAGTGCCGTCTGTGAACGCCGGCACTTCGCTTCATCCCTCCTCCTTCATCCTTCATCCTTCATCCTTCAACCTTCCGCTTCATCCTTTCCCCGCCGCTTCCGCCCTTGCTTGGCGGGGGCGGTGCCCGCACCTTCCGCGCATTCGCGCCCATGTCCTCATTAGTCCTCGTTCAAAACATTGCGGTCGTTCTCGTCGCCGCCCTCATCGCCGGCTCGCTCTGCAAGAAAATCGGACTCTCGTCCATCGTGGGCTACCTCTTCGCCGGCATCCTTGTTGGTCCCGGACTGCGCCTGATTTCGGACAACGCCCGCATCCTTGAACTCGCGCAGGTCGGGCTGGTGTTCGTCATGTTCGCTGTCGGGCTGAACCTCAGTTTGTCGAAGTTCCGCCGCGCCGGCGCGCCGGTCATCATCGCGACGCTTCTTGGGGCGACGACGGTGCTCATGCTTTCGATACCGCTCGGACAGGCGATGGGGTGGAATTTTCCGCAGACGATTTTCGCTGCCGCGATGCTCATGGTCTCCTCCTCGGCGGTCATCGCGAAAATCATAGACGAACTGCACATCACGCGCGACCGGACGGCGCAACTGGCGCTGAGCGTGACCGTGTGCGAGGACATCGTGGCGGTCATCATGCTGACCATCCTGTCCGTCGTGGTGGGTGCCGCCGGTGCCGGAGATACCGCCGGTGGTGGCGCGGACAGTGCCGCCGCCGCCGCTCCGACGCTCACCCAGAGCGGCGCGGTCATGGCGCAGGAGGCAGCGCGCGCGGCGGCGTCGGCCGCGAAGACCACCGGCGCGCTCTTCGAGAAAATCGGCTCCTTCGTCGTGCTCCTCATCGCGTCGCTACTCTTCTTTGTGCCGAAGTTCATCCGCCGACTGCCGACCTCCGGCGACACCGAACTGCGCGACATCGGCGTTGCCGGTGTGCTCTTGTTCCTCGCCTACTGCGCCGACCACGCCGGGTTTTCGACGGCGCTCGGCGCGTTCCTCTTCGGCGCAATCGTGGCGCAACTGCCGCAGCGCGAGTTCATCGAGAAATCGTTTTCGAGCGTGCGTGGCATCTTCAGCGGCATCTTCTTCGTTTCGATTGGCATGATGGCGGACCCGCGCGCGCTCGGAAACATGGACGCGCTCATCCTGCTCGCGGCGCTGTTGCCGTTCACGATTGTCGGGCGTGCGCTGGCGTGCGGCCTCGCGCTAATCATCGTCGGCACGCCGCCGCTTGAGGCGCGCCGCGCCGGTTTGTTGCTCACGCCGCTGGGCGAGTTCACGTTCATCATCGCCAGCATCGCGGTCGGGAAACTCGTCTTCCCCGGCTACCTCTACCCAGTCGCCATCGCGCTGTCGGTGGTGACGGTGATTCTGGCACCGGTGCTGAACCGGCAGGCGGACGCCATCATCCGGTTCGCCCTCGTTTTGGAGCGGCCGCTGGGCATCACGCGCGCGCTGGACGCCTACAGCGAATGGATGGCGCGCATGCGCGAGCGTCCGCCCTCGCGCGGCGTCTGGACCGAGGCGCGGCCGGGCTTGCTCGCCGTCGGCGGCGAAATCCTGCTCGTCACCGGTCTGCTCAAATACGGCTGGCCGGCGTTCAAATACCTCGCCGCCCACGCGCGCGCCACCGGTGCCGACTGGGTTCGCGAGGCGGGCTGGTTGCGCGAACTCGCCCGCACGGAGCGCATGTTAAGCCCGCTGCTCATCGGCGCCGTGGTGGTCTTCTTCCTCGCCGCTGTCGCGTGGCAGACCTTCGGCCCCAAGGGCGTCGTGCGCGTGCTCGCGCGGGGCGTCGCCGCGCGCTCGCCGGCGTGGGAGCGCACGCTGCGCTTCGTCTTCTCGCTCGCCGCCGCCGTGATTCTCGGCGGCTGGCTCAACGCCGTCCTGCCGTTCGAGGAAATCAGTGCCGGCGGCGACGTCTCGATACTCGGCACGTTCACGTTGAGCGTGCGACTGATTATCATCTGCGCGCTGCTCGTGCTCGCCGTGGCGTGCGCGCGCCACCTCGCGAAGACGCACGAGAAATTGGGCAGGATGCTCGCGGGGGTCATCGCCGGCGGCGACCGGTTGCTCGACGAGGAACAGGCGCGAATCGCCGCCGCCGAAAAACGCCAGTTGGCGCGCTCCGAAATGACCGACCGGCTCTCCGAGTGGGACATGAAGTTGCAGGACTGCACCGTGCCCGAAAACGCGCGCTGCTCCGGCAAAACGCTCAGCGCGCTCGCGCTGCCGGCGCGCTTCGGCGTCACCGTCGTCGAAATCGAACGCACCGGCACCGAAGTCCTCACGCCGCGACCGGAAACACTGCTCTCCGCCGGCGACAAACTGTTGCTGCTCGGCAGCGGCGAAAACCTCGACCGCGCGCGCGCGGAAATCACCGCGCAGGCGGACTTGAACGAAATCAAGCGCGAGCGCGGGTTGGCGACGCTCAGCCGCTGCGCCGTCACCGTCACGCCGCGCGCCGGACGCACGCTCGCCGAACTGAACATCACGCGCGACACTGGCGTGCGCGTTGCCGGCATCGGACGCGAGGGGCGTCGCATCGAAAATCCGTCTGCTTCGGAAAAACTGCTCAACGGCGACGAATTGCTACTCATCGGAACGAGCGAGCAAGTCGCGGCATTCAGGAAATGGTTGGAAGGCGACGCGCCGGCGGCACCGGCGACGGAAACGCCACCGGCGGCGGGTGCGCCGACGACGTAACGTCGGCAGCATCGGCGGCAACGGTGCAGGTCAATGATTATCTGACTCGCCTACTCCTACAAATTTCGAGGCATCTGTATATTCCGACCATGCGAGAAATTTTTCCGGTCCGAGGCGTTCGACGTTTGGGGCGAGGAGTTCGCTGCCGTTTTGCTGGCTCAAAATGAAATTTTCGCGGACGCCGAGTTGGTCGGCTATTTTTGCGAGGCGGCGCGCGGCGGAGACATCCGCGCCGGAGCCGATTTTTACCTCGCACAAAGTATGGGCAACACCGCCGCGTTCAATCAGCAAATCCGCCTCATATCCGTCGGAGGTTCGCCAGAAATAAAAACGGTCGTCGGGCGCGGAGAGAGCGCGGGCGCGGATGATTTTCCCTAAACGAAGTAAACGGCGGAAGGGAATGTCTGACGGGCGAGCGTTGTCTTGCCGACCTGCCTCGCACCGTAGATAGCGACGGAGGGAAACTGTTTTGCGAGGGCAAGAACCCGTTTGCTTGCAAGGCGTTGGAACATGGTCTTGCAAATTTGAGGGCGGACTTAAAATTTGCAAGGATTATTTTTAGGAGAGGGTAGGGGAGGGATAAATCCCGTCAAAAAAGTAATGGGGCGGTCTGTTTTTTAGACATGATTTACATGATTTCCAATGATTAACACGATTTAGGTGATTGGGCGATGAATAGGGACTTTTTCGCGGCCGGTTTTCGCGTGGTTAAAAAGGAAAATTTCCCGGTCGCAGTGCCCGCAGGAATTCTTCGCATGGCAGGCACAGGATGCCGTCGCGGACAAGGTGCTCTGTGCCGCGATAGAGCAGGAAGCGTTTTGCTTCGGGGTAGTCCTCGCCGAAGGCGTGGAGGCCGGTTAGGTCGGCGGGGCGAATTTTGTCCGTGTTTTTGACTTCGACTGCGAACAATCCGCTTTCGCCATAGACAACAAAGTCCACTTCGACGCGCGCACGGGTTTGCCAATAATACAAGGCGTGTCCGCCACCGGTGGCGGTGTTTGTGTCAGCGATTGCGCCGTTGTTTACGTTGCTGATTGCGCCGTTGTTTGTGTAATCGCACCAAGCGCGTAGGTGTTGGGCGACGAGTCCTTCGAGGGCAGCACCTTCGATTTCCTCCGGTCTGTCCAATGCGCCGGCGGGGCGGTTGGCGCGAAAGACGCCGGTGTCGAAAAAGTAAAACTTCGGGTGCGCGGCGAGTTCGCGTTTGGCGCGGCGCGTGAAAACGGGGACAAGGAACGCGAGCAACAGGTCTTCGAGAATGTCCAGAAACGACACAACCGTCGTGCGTCCGACCTGACATTCGCGGGCAATATTGGCGGCGTTCAAGACCGCGCCGTGCGAAAAACTTGCCGCTTCCATAAAACGCGAGAACGCGCCGGCGTTGCGCGTCAGACCTTCCTGAAAAATTTCCTCGCGCAGGTAGAGCGCGTTGTAACCGGCGAGGGCGTCGCGGGGCGTCGGCGAGGCGACGACCACCGGCACCAATCCGTGCGCAAGCGCGCCTTCGAGTGAAAATGCGTCGCCGAGTTCCGCCGCCATATACGGGTGCATCGCGCGTTTCAGGGCGCGACCGCCGAGCAGGTTTGTGCCGGCGCGACGCAGTTTGCGTGCGCTTGAACCCGTGAGCACGAATTGCAATTCGCGCCGCTCCTCGATGATGCGATGCGTCTCGTCGAGCAATTCCGGTAACTTCTGCACCTCGTCAATGACGACGGTGGTTTGCGCAGAATGCGTGGTTTGCGCCGACACCGCCGGCAGCGCGGCGATGCGTTCGCGCAATGCTTCAGGGTGCGCGGAAAGTTCGCGAAACGTTTTAGCGTCGAGCAGGTCGAGGCGGAGCGCGTCGGGAAAATGCCGGCGCACCCACCATGTCTTACCGGTGCCGCGCGGTCCGAAGAGGAAGAACGAGGACGCCGGCGCGGCGAAAAAGCGTGGAATGGCGGACGAGGCGGAGTCGGCGGGAGTGGTTGTTGGCATAATGCGGCGCAAAATGACATCGCTGTTGGCGAATTGCAATGCAAAATGACATCACCGGTGGCGTTTTGCGCGACAAGGCGCGCTGGGGTGGAAAGCGATGACAAGTTACCGCGCTCCATGCGGTGGTTCGAGGCAGTGGAGAGGATTTTTTCCTGATTTGGCACGGTGTCTGCTTTTTTTAGTTTAGAGAAGTAAGGCGGCTACGCCGCACCATAGCCGAGCCGACTTGAAAGTCGGCGCTCCCAGTGCCACCGGTGGCGCGCGCCTACTTGCTCAAAAACACGTGGATGCCCTTTTTGCTCGAAACGAGGATGTCGGGAACGCCGTCGCCGTTAAGGTCGCCGAGGGTGAGTTGCGTGCTCACGCCGCTGTCGTCGTCAATCTTGTGCGGGACGAAGCGCGCGCCGCCGGGGGCGGTTTTGTCGCGCACCAACTCGAACCAGTAGAGCACGCAGGGGGCGGACGGTTCCTTGTCGCCGTCGGGACCGTGCGCCCAGAAGCGCTTGCCGGTGACGAGGTCGGGCAGGTCGTCGCCGTTGAGGTCGGCGGCGGCGAGGGCGTGCATTTGCGAGAAGCGCAGCGCGGGCGATTTCAAGTCCGGCTCGACGGGGAGGATTTCGTGGCGGCGCCAACGGATGGTTTCGCCACCGGCGGCGGTCTTGGCGTCAACGCGCACCTGCTCGTGCCAGACGAGGCCGTAGGTGTGGCAGTGCCAGGCGGTGACGACGTCGTTCAGCCCGTCTCCGTTGACGTCGAAGACGAGCATGTGCGAGCCGGCGACGGCGAAGCGCGGCGGCAGGCGCTTGCGCTTTTTCGCGGCGTCACCGGCGGCGGCGGCACCGGTGTTCGTGCTGCCGGCGGCGGCGGCGTTGCCGGCGTCACCGGCGGCGGCCTCCGGCGCGGCGACGTAAGGGTGATACTTCCACGCCGTCTTTTCGGAGACGGTCCCCGCGCTCTTCTCCCCGCTCCCTGTTCCCCGCTCCCCGCTCCCAACCCCATTCCCCGCCGCGGATGCCGCCGGTGCCTCCCACCAGCCCTCGTTCTCGATGATGTCGGCGCGGCCGTCGCCGTTGATGTCGCCGGCGCCGACGCCGTGCGTGTAGCGCTGGTAGCGGCGGGTGTTTTTTTTGCCGGAGACGTTGTGGAACGTCCACTGCGGCGCGCCGCCGGTGACGGCGAGCGTCGAGAAGCCGAGGTAGCCGTTGCGGTTGTAGAGCAGGGAGGGATGGACGTCGGTCTTCGCGAGGCGCAGGAACTGCGGCGACTCGTTGCCGATTTCGTTCGGGAAAAAGTGCTTCTTCCAGAGCGGAGCGGCACCGCCGGTTTCGCCACCGGCAGGGTCACCGGCAACGGCGCCGGCGGCGGCGGTTTTGCCCGGATTTTCGAACCAGTAGCCGCGTGTGCCGGGATGGGCGCACACGAGGATGTCCTGCCAGCCGTCGCCGTTGAAATCGTAGGCGAACTGCGAAAAATTGTCCGAGTAGATGTAGGGGTGCTTCTTCATGTCGAACGCCTTCGGCTCGTGGACGAGGCGGCGCTGCTTGAAGTCGGGACCGGCGAACCAGAACGGACCGGCGGCGATGTCGGGAACGCCGTCGTTGTTGAAGTCGCCGATGCACGCGCCCTCGGAGAAGAACTCGGCTGTCAGCGTGATTTTGCGCCACGCGGGCTGCCTCTTGGCGGGAGCGGCGGCGGCGAATGCGTCACCGGTGGCGAGGACGGAAGCACCGGTGGCGGCGGAGAACGCGAGCGCGACAGCGGCGGTGCAGGGAAGGAGGGCGGAGAAGCGGGCGGAGACGTTGGCGGAGCGCATGTTGCGAGGGAAGACAACCGCCGCCGCCGGTTGTTCGCCTCGCGCCGCGCGCCGTTCGCCGCTCGCCTTTCGCGCCGGCGGCGGAGAAACGAAATGCGGGATGGGTTTACTCGGCTTCGGCGGTTTTGCGCTTGCCGATGAACTCGTCGAAGAAGCCCGTCCAGTGGATGGGGCTGGCACCGGCGACGGCGGGGCGTTCATCGCGGCCGGAGAGCGTGAATTCGGCGGCGCGGCGGGCGTTGTTCGTGGCGAAGTATTTCAGCGTGGGGTCGTTGGCGTCCGGTGCCGGTGTGTCGCGTTTCACGACGTGCACGAAGACCGCCTTGTCGCCGGCGCGCAGGACGGGGGTGATTTCGCCGACGGCGACGATTGCGGCTTCGCGCCAGAGTTGGCGTCCGAGCGGTTGGAGGTCGGCGGGGACGTTGTCCGGTTTGAACGGCTTGGGGGCGTCGGTTTTGAGTCCGAGCGTCTTGGCGGCGTCGGTGAATTTTTTGCCGTCCTTGACGGCTTCGCGGATTTTCGCGCCGGTGGTGGTCGCGAGTTCGGCGAAGAGGCGTGCCTTTTCGGCTGCGGTGTATTCGGCGGCGACTTTTTCGCGCACCTCGGCGAATTCGGGGATGCGCGAGGGCTTGGTGTTTTTGAGGAAGAAGACGACGACCTGCCCGTTCTTGGCGGGATAGACGGAGGAGCGCCATTGCTCGGTGGTGAGCGTGAGCGCGTGGCGCAGGAGGTCGGCGGGCACCGGCGCCGTTTTGGGGATGGAGTTGCTGTTGAACGCCGGCACGGAGGAGAGTTTTCCGCCGTTGGCGGCGGTGAACTTGGCGACGCGCTCTTCGGAGAACGGGTCGTCGAGGGAGAGTTTTTCGAGTGCTTCGGAGATGCGGCCGGCGAGGGCGTCCCGCGCGCGCGAGTCGTTCCACGCCTTCAGGATAGCGGCGCGTTTGTTGTCCGGCTTGGAGGCGTCGAGTTGCTCGTCGAGTTTGGCTGTGTCGAGGCCGGTGATTTCGAGCGCGAGCGCGTCCTTGTTGTTGAGGATGAAGGCGCGGAGGTCTCTTTCGGGCGGCGCGTCGCTGCTGGCGGCGTCGCGGTCGCGCTTGTCCGTCGGGAAGACGGCGCAGGCGACTTCGACGAACGGCGGGATGCGGAACGTCTCGGCGCGGGCGTCGAAGAACGGGCGCAACTTGTCGTCCGGCGTGGGGATTTCGGGCTTGAAGCCGGCGGCGTCGAGCGTGGCGGTTTCGAGCGTCCACGTGGTGTTGAGGACGCGCCATTGGAGGGTGGCCTCGAAGGGCGGGGCGTATTCGGGACCGGCGAGCAGTTTGGTCGCCTCCTCGATGCGCCACGCTTGCTTGATGGCGGCGACGAGGCGTCCGGCGGCGGCTTTTTTGGCGGCGGGGGGCGTCGCGCCCTCAATGGAGGCGGCGATGCGCGCGGTCAGCGCGTCGAGGAAATTTTTGCGCTGCTCGGCGTTGAGTTTCGGCAATTCGGTTTCGGGGATGCCGGCGGCGATGCGCGGAGTGAGGAGGCGTCCGTAGAAGAAGCGGAAATCGCCGACGAACGCGGCGGCTTGGGCGTCGGTGGGCGTCGGAATCTGGGCGGCGTCGGCGAGGTGCTTGCCGAGGATGCACTCGACGGGGTCCTTTTGCAGGACGACGGCGATGTCGCGATACGGCTCGATTTCGCGCTGGCTGCGGGTGTCCACGCCGAGGAAGGAACTTTTGGGGCGGGCACCGCCGGCACCGCTCCATGCGCCGAAAAAGACGAACGAGACAATCGTGATGCCGAGCAGGGTGCCGAGGGCGAGTTTGTGGTGTTTTTGGAAGGACGTTTGAATCCAAGTAATCATGTCGGGAGAGGCGGAGAAAAACCGGCGGCGCGTCGAGCCACCGGCGGTGCGGGCGGTCTCGCGTGTCGCGCAAGGAGCGCGCACGAAGCCAGAAATCGCGCGGGGCGTCAAGGTTGCGGACGGGGAACGGCGGCGGCGGGCGGATGGCGGGCGGCGGGTGGACGACGGGCGGCACCGGTGGCAACGCCGGCGCAAATGCGGCGTTGCCGGAAAGGGCGTCTGTTTGTGTTTTCGTCGCATGACATTCCCGTCCTTCCCCGAAGTCGTCCGGCGACCGCTCGCCCGCGCCGCCGCCGCGCTGACGGTTCTCCTGTGCGCCGCCGGTGGCGATGTTTTCGCCGCCGGTGATGACGCCGCCGGTGGCGACGCCGCGCCGCTCCACCTCGTTTTGCAGGAGCGCATTCCCTTCCTGCGGCAGTTGCGCGAGGACGCCGCCGCGCTCGAAGCCGCCGCCGCCGAACCGCGCAACAAACGCTTTGCCGGCGCGTGGCGCGGCGAGGCGAAGCGGCTCAACGCCGCCGCCGCCGACCTCGAAAAAGACGCCCCCGCCGACATCGCCGTCCGCCAGCGCGTCGAACAGTGGAAGCCCGCCGAGACCGCCATCATCATCTGCGACATGTGGGACAAGCACTGGTGCGCCCACGCCACGGCGCGCGTCGCCGAACTCGCGCCGGCGTTGAACCGCGTCATCGCCGCCGCCCGCGAGCGGGGCGTGAAAATCATCCACGCGCCCAGCGACACCATCGGCTTCTACCGCAACCACCCCGCGCGCAAGAACGCCGAACCGTTCAAGCCGCAGGGACGCAACCGGTGGAACAACGGCTTGGAGAGCGAGAAGGGCGTCCAGTGGCCGGTCGAGCACACCGGCAACGGCGGCTGTCCCGTCTGCAAACAGCGCCGCGCGTGGAGCCGGCAAATCGCCACGCTCGAAATCAAGGACGGCGACTTCATCAGCGACAACGGTCCGCAAATCCGTGCCTACTTCGAGAAGGTCGGCGTCAAGAACGTCATCCTCACCGGCGTGCACACGAACATGTGCGTCATCGGGCGTCCGTTCGGGCTGCGCGCGATGCGGCAGGCGGGCTACAACGTCGCGTTGATGCGCGACATGACCGACCTGATGTATAACAACGTCGCCGGTCGCGAACAGGCGTCGCAGGGCGGAGGACGCCCGTTCGTGAACCACTTCGCGGGGCTGGACTTGATGGTCGAATACATCGAAACGCATGTCGCGCCGACGGTGCTCTCAACGGACTTCACCGGCGAAAAACAGTTTCGCTTCAAGGAGGACACGCGGCGGCGCGTCGCCTTCCTCGCCGCCGAGGGCGAATACCAGTCGAGCCGCCGCCTCGCCGCTTTCGCGCGCTCGCTTCTGCTCAAACACAACATTGCCGGCGACTTCGCCACCGGTCGCCCCGTGATGACGGGACCGGGACGGCACGACATTCACAATTTGCAAATCCTCGACGACGCGAACCTCGCCGTCTTCGCCATCCGGCGGCGCGCGCTCGCGCCCGAAAAAATGGCGCGCGTTCGCAATTACGTCGCCAGCGGACGTCCCGTGCTGGGCTTCCGCGCCGCGCCGACATCCTTCGATGCCAAGGGGAATGTCCCCGCCACCGGCGGCGGTGTCGTGGCGGCGAAAAACGCCGCGCCAAAGTTCCTCGCGCAATGGCCGCGCTTCGACCAGGAAGTCCTCGGCGGAAACTATCAGGGACACTACGGCCATTTCAAACAGGGCACGACCATCCGCGCCGTCGCCGGCAAAGAAAATCACCCGCTGCTGAAAGGCGTCGCCGCCGAGTTTAACAGTCCGGCGTGGCTCTACATCAACACGCCGCTGGCGTCGCCGCGCGCCGAGGTTCTGCTTACCGGACGCGACCCGGGCTATCCGAAAAACGCCGAGCAACCGGTGTTGTGGACGAACGGGCGCAAAGTTGTGAACACTTCGCTCGGACACTGGGACGATTGGAAAAATCCGAATTTCACCGCGCTCATGGAGAACGCCGTCCTGTGGCTGCTGGCTGCGGAACAACAACAACACGAATAACATGACACCACCGGCAACACCACCGGCGGCGTTCGCGGCAACGGCGGCGAACGTTCGCAACAAGCGGGCGCAAGCGTTGCGCGCCGCTGGTTGTCTGCTCGGCGTGTTGCTGTGCGGTGCGCTCGTGTTCGACGACGCCGGCACTCTCTTTCTCGAGACGCTTTCGCGCGCCATTCCGCGCCTCGGAGCGAACCCGTGGGTGCGCGCGAGAATTCACTTCTTTGGTGCCGAGGGCGTCGTTCTTTTCGTCTCACTTTTTCTGTTGCAAACGCGGCAATTCACGGCGCTTTTGACACTGCCGGCGGCGCGCCGGCGGTTGGCAAACGTCGCAATCGCCGGTCTGCTCGCCCTCTTCGCGGCAAACGCCGTCTCGCTCGCGTTCGCGGGGCGCGGCTTCGACTTCGATGAAAGTTATACGCTCGCGACGACACGCCTCCCGTGGGGCGAAATCATTTCGCTGCGCTCCGGCGACACGCACCCGCCGCTGTTCTACTTTTACGCCAAGGCGTGCGCGGTTTTGTTTGGAAGCGACGTCCGCGTGCTGCGCCTGTGCGTGATTTTGCCAATGCTCGCCACCGGTGGTGTCACCGCGGCGTTTTTGCGGCGAGAATTCTCCGCGAAGGCGGCGATTTTCTTTCTGCTCGCGATGAACACTTCCGCGCTCGCCTTCGATTATTCGGTGACGATTCGCGGTTACTCGTTCGCGTTGTTGTTTGTGACTTTCGCCGCGCTCGCCGCTTACCACATCATCCGCGACGAACGGGAAAAGCCGTCGCCGCTCCCCTATGCCGCGCTGGCGACGTGCGTCCTCGGCGCGCTCTATTCCCACTACTATGCTGGAGCGATCTCACTGGTCGGTTGCGGCTTGCTTGGAATTCACATCTTGTTCAACGACAAACGGAAACGAGTTCCGATTCTCATCACCGGTGGTGCGATTGTTTTGTGCTTCGCGCCGTGGGTTCCGGTGCTTGCCCACGTCTCGCACGCCGCCTCCGTCGGGTATCCGCTCCCGCCGCTGGACTTCACAAGCGGTCTCGCGCCGGTGGTGCAAATCTTCTCCAACGAAAACGCCGGCGGCTATGTTCGGGGGGTGTCCGTCGCGCTCATTATCGCCTTTGCGGGCGCGCTCGCGCTTTTCCTTATGCGCCGCCACCGGTGTCAGACGGATTACTACGCCGCCGCGCTGTTTTTGACACCCTTCCTCTTCTACATCCTGCTTCTTTTCCATTCGCTGTTCGCGCGCCCGCTCATTCTTTATCGCTACCTGTTCCCCGCCTACGGATTGGTCTGGCTCTTCATTGCAATCGAGTTCGCAAAGACGAGAAACACGCGCATTCTGCGCGCCGCCGCCGCGATGCTCGCCGCCGCCGTCGCCTACGCTCTCATTGCCTCGCACGATTTACACAAATGGAAGCACGAAGCCTTCTTCGAGAACTTCTACGGAACGGTCGCCAACGAGGTCGGGGAAAACGACATCTTCTTCGCCGCCGGCGAGACCGCAACCGACTCCGACCCGCACCACGAACGCCTGATTTTCTCATTCCTCTTCCCGAAAAACATCACGCTTTATCTGGACAAGGTGAACCATTATGCCGACGGCGTCGGCGACTCCGCGCATTATGAGCGCGTTTACAATGCGAACTTTGTGAAGTGCGCAAATCTCACCGGTGCCGACTGGAAACGTTTTGAAAACACTGCCGCATGGGTCATTCTCTACGAAGGCGACCCCTATCATGATCGCTTCAAAGAGGTTATGCCTCCGGAAGCATCGGGGGGAATCGCGCTGAAGGTGTCCGTTCCTCATTCGCACGCGAAAATCTATCATGTCACGCCGGCGGCGCGGTTGCGCCCGTGGATTGAGGCGGAAATCCAACGGAGTTCCCGCATTCTTCCGCCGCATTAACCGTTCACTCCACAATTGCATTTTCTTACACAATATACATCCTTGTTTTACAAACATGACCGGTCTCTCCAAAATCATCGAAATTTTCAAACCGTTGCTTCTGCGCTACCAGCAGGTGTTCAAATACGGCATCATCGGCGCGGGGTGCGCCGGTCTCGACTGGCTTGTGTTCCAAGTCCTGCATTTCTTCTTGGAGAAGGAATTGGTGGTCACGCCGTTCGATTTGTGCTTTGTCAGTGCGCACTTCGGAGAATGGGCGTTCCATGTGGACACAAAGGTCGCGCTTGTGTTGCTCGCAAACACGGTCAGCGTCCATTGTGGCATCTTCACAAGTTTCTTTCTGAACCGGCACTTTACGTTCAAGGTGAAAGACCTGACCGTCCATCGTTTCGCCTCTTTCTACCTCGTCGGTCTTTCCGGTTTGCTCTTGAGTTCGGTGCTACTCGTCATCTTCGTCGGTCGCTTCGGGATGTGGGAACCCGCCGCCAAAGGCATCACGATTATCTTCGTCGCCCTCACCCAATTCCTGCTCAACAAATTTGTCAGTTTCAAAAAGGACAAACCAAAACCGCCCGTTTGAGCAGTTCTTGGTTTTGATTGTGTAACGCAAAACGCCAAACGGACGGTTCCGCCGGAAATCGAAACCGGCGGACGGTGCGCTTATGTCCACCGGCAGTGCAGGGAATTGTGGCGGATTTTAGACGCGCACTCTGATTTTTTGCGGGTTGCGCGGCGAAAATCGGGCTTTTTTATCGTCGTTTAGGGAAATGTCGTTTTCTGGCAATTCTGGCACGCAGATTGCTTTTGCTTCGGGCAAAGACAGACAACGATACTCAAAATCCGTCCGCAGTCATGCATCTCAATCTCTCCAATTTAGCGCGTGCCGCCACCGCTGCCGCCACCACCGGTGGCGATGCCGCCGCTGCCGACGCGCCGTGTTCGCCGCTCTCGGCTTGCGGGTTTGAAGATTCCGCCGGTGCCGCCGCCGGCAGCACCGGCAGCACTTCCACCACTCCGCCGCCGAATGCGCCGACGCCGGAGGAAGTCGCGCTCGATTTCACGAAGCACCCGTGTTTCAACCGTTCCTCGCACCACACGCACGGGCGAATTCACCTGCCGGTGGCGCCGCGCTGCAATCTGCAATGCAACTTTTGCAACCGGAAATTCGATTGCATGAACGAGAGCCGACCGGGTGTCACCAGCGCGGTTCTCGCGCCCGAACGCGCCGCCGATTATCTCGACGACGTCCTCGGCCGCCACCCGAACATCGCCGTCACCGGCATTGCCGGTCCGGGCGACCCGTTCGCAAATGCCGACGAGACGCTCTCGACGCTCGAACACGTCCGCCGGCGACACCCAAAAATGCTCCTGTGCCTCGCCTCCAACGGCTTGGGAATTGGTCCGCACATCGCGACGCTCGCCGAGTTGCGCGTCAGCCACGTCACGCTGACCATCAACGCCGTTGACCCGCTCATCGGCGCAAAAGTTTACGCTTGGATTCGCGACGGGCACCACCCGATGCGTGGGATACCGGCGGCACAAACGTTGCTCGACAAACAACTCGCCGCAATCCGCGCACTCAAAGCCGCCGGCATCGTCGTCAAAGTCAACTTCATCATCATTCCGGGCGTCAACGACCAGCACGTCGAGGACGTCGCCCGCACCGTCGGCGCGCTCGGCGCCGACATTATGAACTGTATGGCGTTCATGCCCGTCGCCGGTGCCGCGTTTGAAGACCTGCCCGAACCTGACGCAAAACTCGTTGCCGGCTCACGACTTAAAGCCGGACGTCACCTGCCGCAAATGACGCACTGCGCCCGTTGCCGCGCCGACGCCGTCGGGCTGATTAACGAAGGCATTTCGGAACAAAACCTCGCCGCGCTCGCCCGTTTTGCAAACGGTGCCGGCGGTGCCGGCGACGCCGCTTCGCGCCCGTTTGTCGCCGTCGCCTCGCAGGAGGGAATGCTTGTGAACCAGCACCTCGGCGAAGCGGCGCGCGTTCTTGTTTTCAAACGCGATGCCGGCACCGCCTCCGGCTACAAATACGTTGAAGTTCGCCGCACGCCCGAACCCGGCGGCGGTCCCTCGCGCTGGGCGGCGCTCGCCGACACGTTGCGCGACTGCCGCGCGTTGCTCGTCTCCGCCGCCGGTCCGCAACCCAAACGCGCTTTGGAAGAACGCGGCGTTCGCGTCGTCGAAATGGAAGGCATGCTCGAAGAAGGCCTCGATGCGATTTTCAACGACCGCCCTATTCCAGCCGCCCTCGCCCGCCGCTTCACAAGTTGCGGCATCGGTTGCAAAGGCACCGGCACCGGTTGCGGCTGACGTCGGCAACCTTCCCATTTTTCCCACCACCAATAACACCAAACAACACAAACACAAATGAACGTTCCCAAACATCATCTCTTCGTGTGCGGCAGTTTCCGCGCGAACGGCGAGCGGCAGGGTGCCTGCTTCAAAAAAGACAGCATCTCGCTGCTCTCGCACCTGCAAAACGAAGTGCAAGACCGCATGCTCGAAGGCATCGAGGTCTCCGTCACCGGTTGCATGAACCTCTGCGTTCACGCGCCCGTGATGGTGGACTATCCGAGCGGCAACTTCTACAAAATCCCCAACACCGACGCGATTGACGCCATCCTCGACGCCTTCGAGGAGGACAGCGTGGCGGAGGAATTCTTGTTGAAGTAATCCTCGCGTCGCTTTGCGGGACTTCGCAACATCCGGCGGCGTTCGCGGTCTTGTTTCGCATGAGACCGTTTCCGTTCCGCGCCGCCTTCTCGTCCGCCGCCGTTTTTATCGCGCTCATATTTTCCGGTATTTCCGGTATTGCCGGCTGTGCCGCCGGTGACGGAACCGGTGGCGCGGAATTCGCAACGTCTGTGTCCGTCGCGCCGTTCTCCACGCAACCGGTTGTGGCGACGGACGCTTGCGACGCGCTCGCCGCCGGATTCGACGCCGCCCCGAAAACAATGCGCACGGGGTGCTATTGGTATTGGCTCAACGACAATATCAGCGTCGCGAGCGTCACCGCCGACTTGCGCGCGATGAAACGCGCCGGAATCAACCGCGCGTTCATCGCGCACGTGGGCGATGTCGGCCGCGCCGGCAACGTGAAAATGTTCTCCGCGCAGTGGCGCGAATGCCTGCGCGCCGCGCTCAAGACCGCCGGCGAACTCGACATCGAAATTGGGCTGTTCAATTGTCCGGGCTGGTCTCAATCGGGCGGTCCGTGGCACACGGCGGACACCTCCATGCGCCGCCTCGCCACCGTCGAACGGCGCGTCGCCGGTCCGCGTCTTTTCAGCGAGACACTAACGCCGGCGCAGCGCGGATTCCGCGATGTGAAAGTGCTCGCGTTTCCCGCCCGACACGCCGAGCAGGACAATCTTCTCGATGCTGTTCCGGCGGACAAAAAGCCCGCTTTTCCGCTACGGCTCACCGGCGGTGCCTCCGTTGTGGAATTTTCTCTTCCGCAAGCGAAACCGGCGCGCTCCTTGATGATTTTTCCCGACGGGAAACTCTACGCGAGATGTGAGTTTCAGGCGCGCGGCTCTGCCGGCGGCGAATACAAAACGCTCGCTTCGTTTCTAATGCGCCGCGTGGACAATCGCGCGATTGTCGGCTTCGACCCGCAAGGGCCAATCGTTGTGAATTTCCCCGAAACAACGGCGGCGGATTTCCGGCTTGTTCTGCGCGACACCGCCGGTGGCAGCAAAATCAAAAAAATCGTCCTCTCGCGCGTTCCAGTGCCCGAAAGATACGTCGAAAAAACACTTGGAAAACTCTTCCGCAAAATGTCGCAAAACGACTTCCCGCGCTGGAACGAATACATGTGGGACGCGCAGTCGACGGACACCGCATTCTGCGCGCAACCGGCGCAGGTGCGCGACATCTCAAAACACCTCGCCGCCGACGGCACGCTCACGTGGCAAGTCCCTGCGGGGGATTGGGTTATTTTGCGGACGGGAATGGTGCCGACGGGCGTCACCAACGCGCCGGTGTCGCCGGAGGGACGCGGTCTTGAAGTGGACAAGATGAGCCGCAAACACATTGCTTTCCACTTCGACGCCTACATCAAAAAAATCCTCGATTTCATTCCAAAGAACGAGCGCAAAACACTCACAACAATTGTTGCCGACAGTTATGAAACCGGAGGTCAGAATTTCACCGACGGAATGCTCGAAAAATTTCAAAAACGCTACGGCTACGACGCGACGCCGTTCTTGCCGGCGTTCGCCGGTTATGTCATTGGAAGCCCCGACCAGACCGACCGTTTTCTTTGGGACGTCCGGCGGTTTGTCGCCGACGAAATTGCTAACGAATACGTTGGAGGTCTCACCGACGCCGCCAACAAGCACGGTCTCAAAACTTGGCTCGAACCCTACGGGCATTGGGGATTTCCGGGCGATTTCCTTTCCTACGGCGCGAAGGCGGATATGGTGGGCGGCGAGTTCTGGGCGGAGGACGACCACACTTACGAGAACCGCGCCGCCGCCTCGTGCGCGCACATTTACGGAAAGAAAAAAGTGTCCGCCGAATCGTTCACAAGCGTCGGTCATCCGTTTTCATATTCACCGGCAGCACTCAAAAGCGTCGGCGACAAAGCGTTCTGCGAAGGGATAAACGACACGGTTCTGCACGTTTGCATTTCTCAACCGGACGAGATGCGCGCGCCGGGTTTGGACGCTTGGTTCGGCGTCGAGTTCAACCGCAAAAACACGTGGTTCGCCCATCTTGATTTGTTCACCGATTATTTGAAGCGTTGCAACTTCCTCTTGCAGCAGGGAACGCACGTCGCCGACATCGCGTATTACATCGGCGAGGACGCTCCAAAACAAACGGGCATTTGCGAACCGGCACCACCGGCGGGCTTCGACTACGATTACATCAACAGCGATGTCATCTTGAACCGTTTGCGCGTCGGTGCCGACGGCGAACTGTTGCTTCCCGACGGCAAGAGTTACCGCGTGTTAGTCCTTCCGCCGCAAGACACTATGCGACCGGAAGTGCTGCGCAAAATCATCGCGCTCGCGCGGGACGGCGCGACGATTCTGGGAACACCGCCGGTGCGTTCTCCAAGTTTGAAAAACTATCCGAACGCAGACAAGGAAGTGGAAAAACTCACGCAGGAATTCTTTGGCAAAGGCGGGCTTTTGACGCCACCGGCGGCGCTTTCCGCGACGGGATCACCTCGAAACTTTTGCGCCGCGCTTGGTCTCGTTCCCGACTTCCAGTGGGACGACCCAAAAACGCCGTTGCTTTACACGCATCGGAAACTCACCGGCAACGCTGCCGCCATTACCAACGGTGCCACCGGTGGCGGCAACGTTTGCGATATCTACTTTGTGTCGAACCGCTCGGACAAAACCGTGCGCGTCGCGCCGGCATTTCGCGTTGCCGGTGCCGAACCGCCGGTTGCGAAGGGAATCGTTCCGGAGTCCGTGCGTGTCGCGCCGGAGTTTCGCGTTTCCGGTGCCCGCCCCGAACTCTGGGACGCTGTCACCGGCGAACGCCGTCCTGCGCCGGCATTTGCCCGCAACACCGTCGCCGGAACCACGACTGTTCCGTTAGAACTTCCGCCCAACGGTAGCATCTTCGTGGTCTTTGTGCGGAAATGAGGTTCTTCTCGAATTTAACCACAGAGAACGTAGAGTGCGCAGAGGCAACACAGAGGTTTCGTGCGCATTCTCTGTGCGCAATCTCTGTTTCGCCGCATACTCTGTGGTTGAGACAGAGGCGTGTTGCGACTGGACGCGAGGCAGGCAAGGCGTGTTTGGGGCGCGACAAGTCGCGCCTTGACAGAAAGCGGCGAGAACTCGCGCGCCGCCTGTGTTTCGCGGTCACGCGAACGTCCCCTTTTCCAGATGTTTCGCGCAGACCCAGACGCCCGTGCCGTCCCACGCGAGGACTTTGACGCGCGAACGGGCGCGGTTCGTGAAAACGAAAACCGAGTCCCCGCGCGGCTCCTCGCCCAGCGCCTCCGACGCCAACGCCCACAGCCCGAATTAGGAAAAACCCTTGCGCAAGTCCGCCGGCTTTCGCATCCCAATCACCGCAGTCCGATTTCCGGCATTTCGGATTTGAATTCGGGGTCGATTTGGTGGCACTGGTCTTTGATGATTCCACGGCGGCGCAGGGCGGGCTGGAGGCAGTAGGTCTCAAAGTCGGCGCGGTTGATTTGCGCGGGGTCGGTGATGTGCGGGAAGAGGAGTTTGCAATAAGCGGTGGCGATGCGCTTCACGGCTTTCAAATCGCGCAGGTCGCTCTTCTCGCCGGAGAAAACAAGTTCGTTCACCAACGCGCCGTATTCCGGCGCGGTGCGCAATGCGTGCAGGATTTCCGAAAAGTATTCGACGTTCAACGTCCAGCCGGTCAGCACCATATTCTTGTTCAGGCGCGGCAGTTGCCAGCCCTCGATAAAACCGTGGAAACGGTCAAGCAACGCGCTCTCCTTGAAGGCATCGGGCAGGGCTGAAAAGTATTTGGACGACGCCGGCCGGTTCGCCTCGGTGAGTTGGATGTTGCCCATCAGCATCATTCCGCATTCCGACAAAAACTCGTAATTATCAACCGTCGCTTTTCCGCTTTCCAAATAAGATTTCAAAATCGCCTGCATTTCGGAGGAGTCGGAGAAACTGATGGTCTGGATTTCATCAAAAGTGACAAAATCGTAGTTCTTCATAATGCCGGGCTGTTGTTTTTGTTTGTCGAAAAACAACTTCGCCCGCGACACTTTTCCGCCGCTCACAAGCCAGCCATATTTGCTCAAATTGCCGAACACGTAGGACTTGCCGGTGCCCTTGGGAGCGAGTTCGACCATATTCAAACGCGGTTCGACAAACACGAGCAAGCGCGACAAAAACTCCATTTTCTGCGTGATGCCGACGAAGCCGTCGGGATTGTATTCCATTGCCGAAAGCAAAACATCGAGCCACTCGTCCAGCGTGAACCGCCGCCGGCACTCGCGGAAATAATCCAAGTCAACCTTGTAGGGACGGAACGGTTTGTATTCGACAAGTTCGACAACACCGGCGGCTTTCACGTTGCCCGGTCTCGAATAAACCAACTTGATAACACCCCATTTTTCTCCCTCGCAAAGTTCCTCGCGATGCTCGCGCACAACGTAATCGGGAATAATTCCCTCGCTGGGCTTGATGCCGATGTCGGGAATGGAGAATTGCGTCTCACCGCTTCTGATATTGTGCGAGATGATGAAGCGCACAAGCAGGTTAAGCGTTTCGCCCTGAATGAGCCGCCCCTTGACCTCGGTGTTTTTGGCGGGAATGTGCCGGTCGAGAAATTCGCGCAAACGGAACACGTCCAGCGCGCCGCCAGCGTCAATGAAACGCTTGACCAAATAGTCCTTCACAAAGGACGGCAGATTGCGTCCGCTGAACACGGTCTGGTTGTCAGGATTCTTCAAGATGGCGATGTCAGGAAAGACCTCGCGGATTTTTTCGCTGATGGTGGGCATTGTGATGTGAGTTGTGTGGTGAAGTTGAAGGATGTGTTTGTTTAGGCGATATGTGCTACTTGACGTGATGAAAGCAAAAGTGTGTAGTGCGTGTATGTGTATGTGTGTGTGTGTGGGGGGGGGGGGGGGGATTATAAAACCGCAACAAAATATTTCCCAAAATCAATTCCGCAAATATCACCGGCACCCCAAACGATTTCT
>JAISSQ010000076.1 GCA_031273045.1 Puniceicoccales bacterium | reverse complement strand
CAGCAAGCCGACCCGTCAACCTGCGCCTGCGCCGTCCCGATTTACCAGACGAGCAGTTATGTTTTTCGCGACACCGCGCACGCAGCGAACCTCTTCGCACTCACCGAGGCCGGAAACATCTACACGCGGTTGATGAACCCGACGAACGACGTCGCCGAAAAACGCCTCGCCGCGCTCGAAGGCGGCACCGCCGCGCTGCTGCACGCCTCCGGTCAGGCCGCCATCACGAACGCCATCCTGAACGTCGCCCGCGCCGGCGACCACATCGTCTCCGTCGCCCAACTCTACGGCGGCACCTACAACCTTTTTCACCACACGCTGCGGCACCTCGGCATCGAAGTCACCTTCGTTGACGCCGCCGACCCCGCCGCGTTCCGCCGCGCCCTGCGCCCGAACACGAAGGCGTTCTACGGCGAGTCGCTCGGCAACCCCGCGCTCAACCTCTTCCCCTACGACGAAGTCGCGCCCATCGCCCGCGAAGCCGCCGTGCCGCTCATCATTGACAACACCGCGCTCTCGCCGGCACTCCACCGCCCGTTCGAGCACGGCGCGAACATCGTCGTCCACTCCGCAACAAAATACATCGGCGGACACGGCACGACGATTGCCGGCGCCGTCGTTGACGGCGGCAACTTCGACTGGCTCGTGCGCGACGCCGCCGGCGTTCCCAAGTTCCCCGGCTTCGCCGACCCCGACCCAAGTTACCACGGCCTCGTGCACGGCGAGGCGTTCAAGGATTTCGCCGGCGCCGGCAACGTCGCCTTCGCGATGAAAATCCGTCTGCAACTGCTGCGCGACGCCGGTGCCTGCCTCTCGCCGTTGAGCGCGTGGCTGCTGCTGCAAGGTCTGGAAACGCTGCCGCTGCGAATGGAACGCATCTCGCAAAACGCCCTCGCCACCGCGCGTTTCCTCGACGCGCACCCGCGCGTCGCTTGGGTCAACTATCCCGGACTGCCGGCGAGCGCCAGCCACGCCGCCGCGAAAAAATACCTCGGCGGACGCGCTGCCGGTGGCACTGCCGGCGACGTTGCCGGTGCCGGCGGTGAAAAAGAAATCGGCTACGGCGGACTCGTCGGCTTCGGCGTCAAAGGCGGATTGGAAGCCGGCCGCCGCTTCATCGAATCCCTGCGCCTCTTCACGCACGTCGCGAACATCGGCGACGCCCGCTCGCTCGCCATTCACCCCGCGAGCACCACGCACAGCCAGTTGAGCGACGTCGAGAAACTCGCATCCGGCACGCCGCCGGACTTCGTCCGCCTCTCCCTCGGTTTGGAAGATTTCGCCGACCTCCGCGCCGACCTCGACCAAGCACTCAACGCCAGCGCGTGACCGCGTTGCGTTGCAAACCGTCCGCCGCCGGTGCCAATGCCGCTCCCCCGGCAGCGCGGGGCGGATTGGCGTTGGAACCACGGTCGGCGGGGGCTGTCCGAGGGGCAAAACAATGCGCAGCCGTTCGGACAATCATCCCCTCTCGCGCCGCCGTCTTTTCAAGATTGGCGGCGCGGCTGTGTTCGGCGCGCTCGCGTTTCCGGACATCGTTCCCGCCAGTGTTTTCGGTGCCGGCGCGCCCTCGAAGCGCATCCACTGCGGTCTCGTCGGATGCGGTTCGATGGGGCGTGTGGACTTCGCGAACATCACCGGCAGTGCCGAGGCGCGGGCGGTCGCCGTGTGCGATGTTGACGCCTCCCGCCGGCGCGCCGCCGCCGCCGAAGTGAACGCCGCCTACGGCGACACCGGTTGCCTCGCGTTCGGCGATTTCCGCGAACTCACGCGCCGCGCCGACATTGATGCCGTCATCGTCGCCACGCCCGACCACTGGCACGGGCTTGTCGCGCTCGACGCCGTCCGCCACGGCAAGGACGCCTACGTTGAGAAACCGCTCACGCTGACCATTGAGGAGGGGCGCGTTCTGGCGGACGAGGCGCGGCACCGGCGGCGCGTCGTGCAGACCGGCTCGCAGCAGCGCAGCAGCAGGATTTTCCGCCATGTGTGCGAACTCGTCCGCAACGGGCGCCTCGGAAAAATCAGCAGCGTCGAAGTCACCATTCCCCAGAACAACCGGCATTGCGCGGCGACATGGGAACCGGCACCGGTGCCGGCGGGCTTCGACTACGACATGTGGCTCGGTCCCGCGCCCTTCGAGCCCTACGCGCGCGACCGCACGCACTACTCGTTCCGCTTCATCCTCGATTACGCCAACGGGCAAATCACCAACTTCGGCGCGCACGACGTGGACATCTGCCAGTGGGCGCTCGGCCGCGACGCCACCGGTCCGGTCGAGTTCGAGGGCTTCGGCGAGTTCCCCTCGTCGGGGCTGTTCACGTCGCCGACCGTCATTGACGTGCGCGCCCGCTACGCCGACGGCGTCGAGTTGCTCATCAGCAACCACCGCCGCGCCGGACGCGGGACGGTGCGTTTCATCGGCGCGGACGGCGCGTGGATTGACGTTTCGCGCGGCGGCTCGTGGGCGTCGAACCCCGCGCTGCTGAAGGAGAAAATCGGTGCCGGCGAGGTGCGCCTTTACGAGAGCCGCTCGCACATGGGCAACTTCCTCGAATGCGTGCGCACGCGCCGCGCGCCGGTGGCGGACGTCGAAATCGGGCACCGCACGGCGACGATTTGCAACGCGGCGATGCTCTCGATGCGGCTGCGCCGCCCGTTGCGCTGGGACCCCGCGCGCGAGGAATTTGTCGGCGACGCGGCGGCGAACCGGCTTCGCGGTCGCGCCATGCGCGGTACGTGGCGGCTGTGGGAATAAGCGTCCTCTTGCCACCGCCGGTGTCGCCGCGCACCCTGCCGCGCATGTCAAAAATCCCACTCCGCAGCGCCGTCAGCACACAGGGGCGCCGCATGGCAGGTGCCCGCGCGTTGTGGCGGGCGAACGGAATGAAGGAGGAGCACTTCGGAAAGCCCGTCATCGCCATTGCAAATTCGTTCACGCAATTCGTCCCCGGTCACACGCACCTGCACGAAATCGGGCAGCACGTGAAACGCGCCATCGAGCGGCAGGGCTGCTTCGCGGCGGAGTTCAACACCATCGCCATTGACGACGGTATCGCGATGGGGCACGGCGGAATGCTCTACTCGCTGCCGTCTCGCGAACTCATCGCGGACAGCGTCGAATACGTCGTCAACGCCCACGCCGCCGACGCCCTCGTGTGCATTTCGAACTGCGACAAAATCACGCCCGGCATGCTCATGGCGGCGATGCGGCTCAACATTCCGACAATCTTCGTCTCCGGCGGGCCGATGGAGGCGGGCGTCTCCGCCGACGGCCGGCATCTCGACCTCATCAACGTCATGGTCGAGAGTGCCGACGACGCCGTCGCCGACGCCCAAATCGCCGCGCTCGAACGCTGCGCCTGTCCGACGTGCGGCTCGTGCAGCGGCATGTTCACGGCGAACTCGATGAACTGCCTCAACGAGGCAATCGGCCTCGCGCTGCCGGGAAACGGCACCATCGTCGCGACGCACAAAAACCGCGAGCGGCTCTTCGATGCCGCCGCCGCGCTCATCGTCGCGAACGCCCGCCGCTACTACGACGCCGGCGACGCCTCCGTGCTCCCGCTCTCCATTTGCACACGCGCCGCGTTCCTCAACGCGATGACGCTCGACATCGCGATGGGCGGCTCCACCAACACCGTCCTGCACCTGCTCGCCGTCGCACGCGAAGCCGGCGTCGCGTTTTCGATGGACGATATTGACGCGCTCTCGCGCCGCGTCCCCTGCCTGTGCAAAGTCGCGCCGAACACCGACAAGTTCCACATCGAGGACGTCAACCGCGCCGGCGGCATCCTCGGCATCCTCGGCGAACTCGCCGCCGCCGGCCTCGTTGACACCGCCGCGCACCGCGTGGACGGGCTGTCGCTGGGAGAGGCGGTTCGGAAGTGGTCAGTGGTCAGTGGCCAGCAGTCAGTGGACGGCGGACTGGGTTCGGAACCGGAAGTCCAGAAACCGGAGCGGCTCTACTCCTCCGCTCCCGCCGGCAAGCCGTCTCTCGCGCTCGGCTCGCAGGAAACCTACTACGCCTCGCTCGACACCGACCGCGCCGGCGGCTGCATTCGCGACATCGCACACGCCTACTCCAAGGACGGCGGCCTCGCCATCCTCAAGGGCAACATCGCGCAAAACGGATGCGTCGTAAAAACCGCCGGCGTTGACGAAAACATCCTCGTCTTCGCCGGACCCGCCCGCGTCTTCCATTCGCAGGACGACGCCTGCCAAGCCATCCTGCTCGGCAAAATCGTCGCCGGCGACGTCGTGCTCATCACCTACGAAGGACCGCGCGGCGGTCCCGGAATGCAGGAAATGCTCTACCCGACCTCCTACATCAAATCGCGCCACCTCGGAAAACAGTGCGCCCTCGTCACCGACGGCCGTTTCAGCGGCGGCACCAGCGGACTGTCCATCGGACACGTCTCCCCCGAAGCCGCCGCCGGCGGCGACATCGCCCTCGTCCGCGACGGCGACCTCATCGAAATCAACATCCCCGCCCGCACCATCAACGTGCGCTGCGCCGCTGCCGGCGGTGCAATTCTTGACGCCGCCGGCACCGCCGCCGAACTCGACCGCCGGCGCGCCGCCGAACGCGCGAAAGGCGCCGGCGCCTACAAACCCGTCCGCGAACGCCGCGTCACCGCCGCCCTTCGCGCCTACGCCGCAACCGTCGCCAGCGCCGACCTCGGCGGCGTCCGCCTCGCCCCGCCGGAGTAAGCCGC
>JAISSQ010000141.1 GCA_031273045.1 Puniceicoccales bacterium | reverse complement strand
CGGCACCGCTCCCGACCTCCTCGCCGACGGCGATGCCGCCGCCCTCGCCGCCGCGCCCGTCTTCCGCGATGCCGCCGGCTTCCCGCACACCGACGACATCCACGGCCTCCTCTGGACGCGCCGGCGTGTCGCCGGTGCCGATTGGTATTTCATCGCGCCGCCGAAAGGCCGTGCCTTCTCCGGCGAAATCTCGGTGCGGAGTGGTCAGTGGCCAGTGGTCAGTGGTCAGAGCGTCTCCGCCGAACTCTGGTGCCCCGTCACCGGCACTACGCGCCCAGTGGCTTTGCGCCGCACCGCCGGTGGCCGCCTTGCACTCCCGCTCAACCTCGCCCGCGCCGAAGCCCTCTTCCTCGTAATCCCGCACTCTCCCACCGGCACTGCCGCCACCGCCGGCACAAGTTCTGTGCTGCCCGTTCACGGGCAGAGCGCGGCCGGCACCCCTGCCGGCACCGCTGCCGCCGGCACCGCCACCGCCGGCACCGCCGTTCCGCTTGCACCTTTCACGCTCACATTCCCTGCTGGCTGGGGTGCGCCCACCGCGCCCATCGCGCTCACAAACCTTGCCCCGTGGAAAGACCTCCCCGCCTTTGCCGGCAACCCCGAAGCCCGCGCCTTCTCCGGCACCGCCACCTACCGCACCTCCTTTGAGTGGCGAACGGATGAAAGAAGCCGCTCCCTCCTCCTCTCTCTCGGCACTGTCCGCGACATCGCCGTCGTTTCTCTTAACGGCCGTGTTCTGCGCACACTTTGGGCACCGCCTTACGCGCTCGACCTCGCCCCATACGTCCGAGCCGGCACCAACGAACTCACAATCGCCGTCACCGGCAGTTGGCATAACCGCCTCGTCTTTGACGCCGGTCAGTCCGCCGCCGCCCGCAAGACGTGGACAATCGCCGGTCCCCGCGCCACCGCCCCGCTACGTCCCTCCGGCCTCCTCGGCCCCGTCACGCTCACCCTCGTTCCCGCCCCGTCGCGGCAGCAAGGCGACAACACTCTTGCCGCCGGCGGAGGGGGCGTTTCCCTGCCGTGACTATGAGCAAAGTCCTGATTATCGGCGCCGGTGGCGTCGGCAACGTCGTCGCCCACAAGTGCGCGCAAAACACGGAGGCGTTCAGCGAAGTCGTGCTCGCCTCGCGCACGGAGAACCGCGTCCGCGCCGTCGCTGCCGATGTGAAGGCGGACACCGGCCGCGAAATCGGCATCGCCACCGTCAACGCCGACAACGTGCCGGAGACCGTCGCGCTGCTCGAAAAACTCCGTCCCGACGTGCTCATCAACGTCGCGCTGCCCTATCAGGATTTGCCGCTGATGGACGCCTGTCTGCACGCCGGCGTGCACTATGTTGACACCGCGAACTACGAGCCGCCCAACCTCGCGAAGTTCGAGTATTCGTGGCAGTGGGCTTACCGCGAACGGTTCGAGCGCGCGGGGCTGACCGCGCTGCTCGGCTCCGGCTTCGACCCGGGCGTCACCAACGTCTTTTGCGCCCACGCCCAGAAGCACCTCTTCGACAGCATCGAACTCGTTGACATCATGGACGCCAACGCCGGCGACCACGGCTACCCGTTCGCCACCAACTTCAACCCCGAAATCAACATCCGCGAAATCACGCAGCGCGGCCGCTACTGGGAGAAGGGCGCGGAGTGGCGCGAGACCGATCCGCTCTCCGTGCGGCGCGACTACGACTATCCCGAAATCGGCGTCAAACCCAGTTACCTCATGTATCACGAGGAGTTGGAATCGCTGCGGCTCAACCTGCGCGGACTGCGCCGCATCCGCTTCTTCATGACGTTTTCGGACAACTACCTCAACCACCTGCGCATCCTCCAAAACGTCGGCATGACCCGCATTGACCCCGTGAAATTCCAAGGCACCGAAATCGTCCCCATCCAGTTCCTCAAAGCCCTCCTGCCCGACCCCGCCTCGCTCGGTCCGCGCACCAAGGGCAAAACCTGCATCGGCTGCGACATCACCGGCACCAAGGACGGACGCCGCCGGCGCGTCTTCATCTACAACGTCTGCGACCATCAGGCGTGCTACCGCGAGGTGAAATCGCAGGCGATAAGTTACACCACCGGCGTGCCGGCAATGGTCGGCGGCACGCTCGTCGCCAACGGCGCGTGGCGCCGTCCGGGCGTCTGGAACATGGAGCAAAACGACCCCGACCCGTTCCTCGAACTGCTCGGCAAATCCGGCCTCCCGTGGCAGGTGAAGGAACTGCCGGTGGAAGAGTGAGCCACCGCCGGTGACGCCGCCGCCACCGGTGACGCCGCGAAGAAACGCCATCCGCCCTTCCCCTCCCCTTTTCCCATGCCTTCGTCGTCCACGCACCAATCGCCCGCCGGCACCGCTGACGTCGCCACCGGCAACGCCCATCCCGCCACCGGCAACGCGACCGCGACGCCCGCCGCCGCCGGCACCGGCGGCACCGTCAAGGTCGTCCAGCGACCGACGCTCACGTTCTGGGAGCGCACCTATCTGCCGCAGATTCTCGACGGCTTGCGCGTGACGCTGCGCACGTTGCTACGCCCGACGGTCACGCTCGAATACCCGGAGCAGCGGCCGGTAATCCCCGCCGGTTATCGCGGCGTGCCGACGCTCACGCGCGACGGCACCGGTCGCGAAAAATGCGTCGCGTGCCAACTGTGCGAATTCGTCTGTCCCGCACGCGCCATCACGGTCACGCCGGGCGAAATCCCGCCGGACGCGCCGGCGGCGCGCGTCGAAAAACAGGCGGCGCGCTTTGAAATAGACATGCTCCGGTGCATCTACTGCGGCTTGTGCCAAGAGGTGTGCCCCGAGGAAGCCATCGTCCTGCAGCAGGTCTATTCCACCACCGGTGAGAGCCGGCGCGAGTTCAGGAACGACAAACGCGCCCTGCTCGAACTCGGCGGAATCCTGCCCACGCGAAACCACAAGTGGGACGCACGCTGACGGCACTGGCACCGGCACCGGCACTGGCAAACGCCGCCGGCACGCCTCCGCCGCCGGCAGCGATTTTGCATTTGCCCGCGCCGCGAGAATCGGCACGGTTCCCGACCTCGCGACACCGTCTCCGGCGCCCCCGCCGGCGGCGCGCGGCGCGCAAAAGGAGAGATGGCAGAGTGGCCGAATGCACCGGTCTTGAAAACCGGAGAGGAGCAATCCTTCGGGGGTTCGAATCCCTCTCTCTCCGCCACCGGCGGCGGCGAACGACGACTTCTCCGCCGCCGGTGGCACTGCCGGCGGCACAGCCGGCGCGTCCGGCGGCTTCTTGACAAACGGAGGCGGGCGGGTTCCTTCGCCGGCATGAAAATCCCCGCCCCCACCTGTCGCCCGTCCCGCCGGCAGCGCGCCGGTTTTGCGCTCGTCATCGCCCTTGTCATGATGGCGATGCTGCTCGTGCTCGTCATCTCGCTCGTGATGTTCCTCGCGCTCGAACTGCGCTTCTCGACCACCGCCGCCGACCGGCAGGTCGCCCGTCTCAACGCGCTTTACTCGCTGCGCCTCGCCGTCGCCCAACTCCAGCAGGAAGCCGGTCCCGACCAGCGCGTCACCGCGCAGGCGAACATTACCATCCCGACCAACGCCTCGTCCATCGAGAGCCGGCGCACGCAATTGCGCAACAAGTGGAAAGACCGCAACCCCTACTACACCGGCGTCTGGAACACGCGAACCAAGACCGGCGGCGCGGCGGACGACCAGACCGCGCTCACCACCGACGGCACCGAACTGCCGCCGGCGTGGCTCGTCTCCGGCGAAAAACAGTTCAACACGCCCGCCTACGCCTCCAACACCCGCAACTACGAGGACGGATACAAAACGCCGTGGATTACCGTGCGCGACACCTCCACCAAGGACGTCATCCTCTTCCGCGCGCTGCCGGCGAATTTCAAGTCGGCGAACGACTACGAACGCTTCCCGTTCGACACGCGCGTCACCGCCGCAAAGGTCGCAATCAAGGACGGCGACAACAACACCGTCGGCAACTTCGCCTACTGGGTCGCTGACGAGGGCGTGAAAGCGCGCCTGAACATGCAAAATGTCCTCACCGAGAACGCGCGCGACTTCTACGCGCAGGTCGGCACCGGTCGTTTTCTCGCGCGCTCGAAGGCGTCCGGTCGCACCGCGTTTGAACTTTTCCCCGAATGGGATACGTTGCAATCGGACGACGAGGACATCGTAAGCGCACTGACGACAGCGAGTTACGCAGCGCACAAGAAACTCGATGCCTTCGTTCAGGCGAACGCCGCCGACGAGGATTTCTCCGTGAGCATTTCCAACCTCTACGCGCACGATGTCACCGCTTACTCGCAAGGGTTGATGACCGATGTGCGCCACGGCGGACTAAAATGGGACTTGTCGCTCGCCCTCGAACTTTCGTGGAACGACTTCAAAAAAACCGCCTTCTACGGCACCGAAACGCAGAGCGGTCTCACCCCGCGACCGCGTCAGGGCGTCAACGCGACACTCGTCACCGACGCCACCACGAATTGGGGCTACGGCGGCAACATTGCCACGATGACCGGGACGATTATTGACGGTGCCGGTGCCGGAACGATTAAGAACATCCGCCTCGACCCGACCGCTTACAGCATGCCGACAACGGTCACGCGCAATCCGCAGCGCAGCAACACCTGCTGGCCGGTTTACACGGTGGATTTCACCGAAACGCCGCGCAATCCGACCAGTTCCTCGCGTGCCATTCGCGGTCCGGCTTGGAACGCCATGCGCGACTTCTACCGCCTCTACAAAACGAACGCCGACGGCGCGAATGACGACCTTGCGGAATACGACCCGCAATACGCCAGCGAAGTGCAAAACTTTGTCAGCACCGCGAGCGGTGAAATGCTCGCCGGTCGCGTCATCTTTCCAAACGTGCTCGAATGGAACGCATGGGGCGTTTCGCACATCGCGGCGTCGGACAGCGTCGGCAACTGCGACCTGTGGACTTCCGATTATCAAAACGGCGGCATCGGCGGACCGACGGTGCGCGTTTTGAAGGTCTCCACCGCCCCTTACAACTCGCGCTATGTCAACACGCTCGGTCTCTCAAAGGGACCCGACAAACAACTGCGCCTCGTAGTCATTCCGGCGTTCTCGTTGCACAACCCGTTCAACGTGCCGATTTATTATCGCGGCGGATACATCCACTCAAATCCTTACATGGGAACGCCGAACTTTTCGTTCACCGTCAACGGCAGAACTTACGAGAACCTGAAGTATATAGACAAGGTGCGCCCCAATCTCTACATCATGCCCGACAAGGTGTCCGATAAAGACCGCATCATCCCTTCGGGACAAACCATCCTTTTCTCGCCGGAAACCAATGGCTCCGCAGTAGATGCGAATCCGCTTCCCGGAGCGTTCGCGGCAATCCAATGCTACCGCGGACTACGTTTCAAAGACGGCGTTTATGTCGGGCTCGGAATTGATATGGGCGAGGAAAACACCGTTGTCACAAAACTCGATTTCGCCGCGACCTTGAGCAATTACATGACGAATGGTTACTTCGTTCGCGAGCATGTCATCAGTTGGGGGCGCGACATCAGCGCATGGCGCACCGGCAGCGCGAACAGCAATTCCGGCGACCCGTCGAACAAATGCTCCGAACTCACCGAGCAATTCTGCCGCGGTTTCTCTTATGCCTGCGCCGGACGCCCGATGACCGCCGAGGAATCGCAAAACGGGAAAACCATGCTCGTGCCGGACTTCCCAAACCAACTGCCGTTCGCAGCCGTCGAGTATTTTGAAAAACCCGCCGACTGGTCGAAAGCGTTCTACGGCGAGGAACAGGCGGTCAACAACGGCTACCCGCTCTGGACATTCTCCAATCCGCTGGCACCGGCGCGCCGCCCCGACACCAACGCTAACCTCGCGCAGGCATACTCCAACGGTTCGCACGTCGCGTTCGGCTACCGGCAGACCTCGCCGTCGTGGCATTTCCGCTACCGGTCGGCATCCTCCGCCGAAGAAGCAATCGAAGTCGAGGGCGGCGTGAACGCCTTCGGCGGTTCCTCGTTCCGCTCCACCGGTCAGACGCAATACGTCACCGCGTTCATCCCGCGCTCGCCGCTGCTCACCGTCGGACAATTCCGCACCGCGATGCTCGACCTCGTTGACCACCGCCCGCTTTACACCACCGGCGAGTCCTTCCCGTCGTTCTACGTGCGCTGGGACTGCGTTTACGAAACCGGCGGCAATGCGGGTCCCAGTTGGACAAACTACGACATCGCCTACATGATGAACCTCGCGCTCTGGGACCGTTTCTTCTTCTCAACAATCGCGCCCGATGTTGACCCGCGAACCGCCGGCGCGCCAATCGTCCGAAAAAAACAAACCGAGGTCTGGGACGCCTTCCGCGACAAGGAAAACACCGGCAAAAGCATCCCGCTCGCAAACCAGCATTTCGTTTACAACGCCAACGCGAAAACATCGGACGCCGAGAAAATCCTCACCGGCGAGGACGCCTACGATTCCTACCGGAAATCCGCTGCGTTCCTGTTCCAAAACGGAACATTTAACATCAACGCCACCAGTGAGTTAGCATGGCGTTGCATCCTCGGCGCGACGCGCGAACTGCCCGCCGCTTACATTGACTCCAAAAACCCGTCCTCCGCCGCGACAAAGGACGAATCCAAGGGACACACGATTTTCAACCGCGTCAACCCCGTTCTCAAAAACGACCAAGGCAATGTCTTCGCGGTGAACAACTCCCTTCACAACCACGTCAGTTGGCGCGGTGTGAAAGCGCTCACCGACGAGCAAATAAAGAAACTCGCGAAGGCAATCGTCGAGAAGGTGCGCGAGCGCCAGACGCTCAAACCGTTCGAGGTTCCCTATCGCGGAGAGGGCGAAACGCTCTGCCGCCCCTTCTTCTCCCTCGCCGAATTCATCAATCGCACGCTCTGGACAATGGGCGACCGAACCACTGGCTACCCGCAAGCCACCGAAGCCGAAACGCGCAAGGGGCGCGTCGGCGTCCTCCAAGCCGCGATTTACTATGCCGACAAAAAACTCGGCGCGGCAATCAACACCGGCATGAAACTCGACAACATAGACCTCGGTATCAACAGCAACACGAAACTCAACGAACCGACCCAGAGTTTGCGCGACCCGAACGTCTATGGGCAGGGCAACTTCCCCTATCACGCGAACGTCAACCTGCCCGACAACGACAACATCCTCATGGCGTCCGCAGCCCTCGGAAACCTACTCCAAGGCGACATCCTCGAAACCATCGGCGCGCGCATTTCCGCGCGAAGCGACACGTTCACAATCCGTGCTTACGGCGACACCACCACCGCCGGCAACGCCTCGCAACCGCGCGCCCGCGCCTACGTCGAAGCCGTCGTCCAACGCACGCCCGAATACGTGGACTCCGCCAGCAACGAAGCGTTTATCCACCCGCAGGACAACATGAACACCGGTTTCAAAGTGGAAAACAAACTAAACCTTACCGCGCTCAACAAACACCTCGGCCGCCGGTTCCGCATCGTCTCCATGCGCTGGCTCACCGAAAAGGATTTGTGAGGATGTCTCTGACGAAACGAACAAACAAACAGCCAAAAACAAACGACGCAAAGACACGCTCCCAAAACACGCATTACAACATGAGTAAGCCACCATTCAGAATCGGAATTGGTTACGACATCCATCCCCTCAAAGCAGGACGCCCCTGCATCCTCGGCGGCGTCGAAATACCGTCACCGGTGGGGCCCGACGGACACTCCGACGCCGACGTCCTGTGCCACGCACTCGCCGACGCCATTCTTGGTGCGGTCGGGTTGCCCGACATCGGGCATTTCTTCCCAAACACCGACCCCGCTTGCGCCGGAATGAACTCGCTCGAAATCCTGCGACGCGCCGCCGCCGAAGCCGCGAGAATCGGCTACACCCTGCAAAACATTGACGCCGCCATCATCGCCGAACGCCCCAAAATCAGCACGCACCTCAACGCAATGAAGGCAATTCTCTCCGCCGCCCTGCACCTCCCCGTTGACTGCATCGGCATCAAGGCGACCACAAACGAAAAACTCGACGACCTCGGTGCCGGCCTCGGCATCGCCGTCCACGCCGTCTGCCTCCTCGCCCGCACGGAATGAGCCGCATTCCCCCTGTGCCACACGCCAAGCCCGGATAAGGATGAAGGATGAAGGATGAAGGCAAAGGGATGAAAGGCATTCCCCCTGTGCCACACGCCAAGCCGCCGCACACATGGAGTGCCGCACACATGGAGCGCCGACTTTCAAGTCGGCTTGCCTCCTCTATGCGGCGTAGCCGCCACTCTAAAAAAGAAGAGAGAAGCAAGGCGGCTGTGCCGCAACTCTTCCGAGCCGACTTGAAAGTCGGCGCTCCTTGTGTGCGGCACTCCATGTGTGTATCGGATTGGCGTATAGCGGTAGGAGCGCGGTTCCGGTGCGCGCCACGGGAAGCGCGCCACCGTAACCATCCGACGCCGGCGACAAGTCGCCGCAGAGCAAAGCGGCGAGAACTCGCCGCACTCCATACCGCCGTTCGGCACCTCGCTCGAAATTGGCATTCGCTCCGCCCGTGCTTGCGCCCGGTGTGTGCGCGCCGGTTGCGCGCAGTGCTTCTGTCCCCGTCGCACTCGCCACTCCACTGCTCCCGCCATCGCCACCGCTCACATCGCCGCTTCCGCCGCTACTCCCGCAGCCGCCTTCGCAATCGCCACGAAGTTCTACAAATACCGAGAAGTGCGGGAGGAATGATAAGCACCAATGATGAGGGATATCATTCCGCCGAGATTTGCACGTCCACGGCGTTTTCGTCGCTGCGGACTTCATAGCGTTTTTCAGGGCGGCCATAGACGTTGGCAAGTTGGTGCGTGGTGGCGAAAGTGTTCTCTTCAAGATAATTCGCGTTGTCGAAGAGGGTTTCCTCAATCGCTTTCGTCGCGAATTCCACGCACTCGCCGGTGTCGGTAAAGATGTGTTCGATGCGTTTGATTTTCCGCAAGTTGCCAACGTCCACAGTGGAATTGTCGGGCATGAGCATGAATAGGTAATCCCGCGCGCGGCTAATCGCGACATTCAAGATGTTGCGCTTGTGCAAAAACATCCGAGTATCTTTGGTATCTTTGGAGATATTTGGCGGCGGATTGAAGACGGCGAGAACGATATCGCACTCGTCGCCCTGAAAGCCGTGAATGGTTCCGGTTTGGATTTCCACACAGGCAGGCTTCCCGCGCCACGCGCCGACCAATTTGTCAATCAGCGACGCCTGTGCGCGATAGGGCGCGATAATGCCAATGCGCCATCCGTTCGTGTTTCCATCGCCGTTCCGCTTTTCGATTTGCAGGGCGATGAACTTCACAAACTCAAATGTGAACAGGGCGGAATAGGGCTGGTAGTTCGAGCCGCTGCCAAGTTTCTTCGAGCGATAAATACTTTCGTAATGCAAGACGGGAAACTTGACGATGTTCAGCGGTTTCAATGGGTTAACCGGAAATCCGTCGAGTGTTAGCGGACGCAGGGATGCAGCGGCGCGGAAATGCGACAACTTGCCGCCGTAGGCAAACTTGCTGAAAACTTCACCGATGGCGGGAACGCTACGATACTGCGTCGCGAGATTCGCGATTTTGTATTTATGCGGAACGGTTTGCGGATTGGAAAACGCATCCTCCTTGTTTAGTCCGACAAGGGTGTAAATGTTCTCGTCCACCCATTGCTCGCACTTGACAATCGGCTCAATCTGGAACGGGTCGCCGGCAATGACAAACCCTTTTGCGGGCTTCGCCTTGTGGAGCAGATAAACGATGTCGGCGGCGCGAATCATGGAGGCCTCGTCAACAACGATGTAGTCCCAATGCGCCTCGTCCAAGCGTTTGTTCGGTCCGAGCGTGGAGAACGTGTCGTAGGTGAACCGCGCCATCGTGGTCACGACAACCGAGTGGCGCAAATCCCAAATTTTGTCGGCTCGCGTTTTGAGAATCTTTGGTTCTTCCGTTTTTTTAATGGGTTTATCAAATTTGGGTGCATGGTTCCAAGTTGAGTCGTCCGCAGAAGAAGAGGATTCTGGCTCGGTAATTGGCGAAGTTTCGGAATCCGCGGG
>JAISSQ010000138.1 GCA_031273045.1 Puniceicoccales bacterium | reverse complement strand
TGGCGGCGTGAACGCCGCCGCTGGGACTGGATTGGGCGGTGCCGGCGTCTTGCCACGGGGCGCAGAGGCCGAGGCCGTAGCCCTTTTCGCCGAGGAGGGTGCTGCGGCGGTTGGGCGGGTTGAGGGCGGCGGCGAGCGCGAGGGCGTCGGCACCGGTGGCGCAGTCGAAGACGTAGGCGCTGCCGGCGGGAACGGCGAGGAGGGTGGGCTTGGGGGATTTTTCGAGGAGGTCCCAACCGGTGACGGCTTCGGGTTTGCCGACGCGGGCGGCGATGAGGCGGGCGTTGATGGCGGGGAGTTGCTGGACGCGGGCGCGCCATGCGTCGCGCGGTTCGGGACGTCCGCCGGCAAGGACGCGGCGGGCGGTGTCGCCGGTTTTGAGGAGGACGCTGCCGGTGGCGGCGTCAATCCACGTGGGGAGCCAGCCGCCGAGGTGGTTGTCGAGCGCGGGGAAAATCGCGGGGGTGAGGAGCGTCCAGCGGAGGCGGGTGGCACCGGCGGGAATTGCGGGAGGCGCGGGGAGAAGGTCGTCAGCACCGGCGGCGGCGGCGAGGGTGGCGACGCCCTGTTGTCCGCCGATGATGAGGTCGTGGGGAAGGGGGAGTTTTTGGAAGACGTCAACGGTGGTGCCGGCGGCGCCCTTGGGTTGGAGGTCGCAGGAGGCGGCGAGGGCGAGGGCGACACCCGGACGGAGGCGGAGGTATTCGGCGGAGTAGAATTTTCCGCTCTCGGTGGCGAGGGTTTCGGGGTCAATGCCGATGCCGATGGCGCGTTCGGCGTCGTAGAGTTCGGGGTCGGGCGCGGCGGCGATGTCGGCACCGGCGGCGCCACCGGCGCGCAGGTAGGCGGCGTATTCGGCGGCGGAGAGCCAGCGGCGCGGGGTGGTTTTGCCGAGGGTGGTGGCGCGGAAGGCGTGGGTGAGCGGGGCGGGAAGGTCGGTGTCGGCGGAGGGGACAAGTTCCATGCCGAGGTCGAGCGGCGCGGGGTAGTAGAGGCCGGCGGCGGGAATGGCGGTGGGAATGGCGGCGTGAACGCCGCCGCTGCAACTGGATTTTGCGGCGGCACCGGTGACGGCGCCGGTGCCGGTGACGGCGGCACTGCCGGTGGTGGTGACGAGCGGGAAGGGGCCGGCGGTTTTGAGCGCGCCGAAGCGGTCGGAGGAGAGCGGGTTGTCGCGGAGGGATTGGCTGCCGGCGCGCTTGGGGGCGTCGGGGCGTTTGGTGTGGGCGTCGCCTTCCCACGGTTGGCGTTCGCGCCACTGCCGGTGGAAGGCGTGGATGAGGGCAGACCAGAGTTGGTCGGGGCGCGGCCAGTTGGCACCGAGGCCGGCGTCGGACGCCTCCATCGGGCGGGCGTCGCGCAGGAAGAGCAGGTCGCGCGGAGTGAGGGTGAAGTGGTGTTTCATGGTGTTTTCGCGGATGGGGAGCGGCGGCGGCGGGTTGTCGGCGGCGGCGGTTCAGTTTTCGGACTTGAAGCGTGTGAGGAAATTTTCGGCGAGGAAGAGGCCGGAGAAGTCGGCGAGGCGTCCGGGGGCGTCGCCGGCGGCGAGTTCGGCGAGGTAATCCTCGGCGAGGGCGCGGAAGGTTTCGCGGTCGTGCTTGGAGAGGCCGGCGCCTTGGCGCGAGAGGGCGTGGTCGAACTCGGCGAGGATGATTTGTCCGAGGTCGGCGGTGGTGATGGTGCCGGTGCCGGTGCCGGCGGCGGGCGTTTTTTCGAGGGCGTAGGGTTTGAGGAGGGCGGCGAGGGCGTGGGCAAATTTGCCGGAGAGGGGCGGGTTCTCGGCAGCGTCGCCGGCACCGGCAGCGTCGCCGGAGAGGGCGGTTGTCTGGCGCATGAGGGCGAGGGCGCGGGAGTTCCACTTGCAGCCCCAATGGAGGATTTCGCCGGAGCGTTTGTAGAGGGCGAGCGCGAGGGCGGCGCGGCCGTAGGCGGACTTGGCGCGCTTCTCGGCGGACTGCGCCTCGCGGACGAGCATTTGCAGCGGGGCGTTTTTGTGTCCGACGGCGATGCCGCAGGACACCTCGCAACGCGAGCCGGGATAGACGCGCGAGGCGGCGGCGGCGAACTCGGCGGCGTTCGCGTTGCGGACGCCCTGCCCTTCGAGCGCGGCGGCGTTTTGACGGGAGACGTGGGCGATGCCGAAGTCGGTGCGGAAGGCGTCGCGGAGTTTTTGGGCGCACTCAATCGCGCGGGTCGAGGGGAGGATGGCGAGGATGTCGTCGCCGCCGGCGTAGATGAGGTCGCCTTCGTGCTCCTCGACGACGGCGCGGGCGCGGTGCATGGCGAAGTTGGCGAGCGCCTCGGAGAATTGGAGGTGGTAGGAGGGCGTGAGGAGGCGGCGGAGGTCTTTGGCGTTTACGCCGCCGGTGCCGGTGCCGGTGAGGTTGGCGAGGTAGTCGCGGGCGGCGGGGGCGAGTTGGTCGAGGAAATGCGGGAGGTTGGCGCCGGAGACCCACTTGCCGATTTCGTCGCCGTCCATCGCGAGGACGGCGATGTAGGGCGAGCCGGTGGCGTTGCGGCGGGCGATGTCCTCGGTGGTGGCGTTGCGGACGGAGCGGTTGAGCAGTTTCTCGTCGAGGCCGAGTTTTTCGCGCAGGTGCGGGATGCCGGCGGCGGGGTGGCACCAGAGGCGTTTGACGAGGTTCATCGCGCCGTAGCGGTGCGTGGCGGCGGTGAAGATTTTGCCGTCGCGGGCGCGGAGGAGGCGGCGCCAGAAGGCGTCGTCGCCAATGGCTTCCTCCTTGCCGGAGAGCGAGTCCTTGTGACCGGCGGTGCCGCGCCATTGGGCGAAGTCGCGGGTGTTGCGGCGGGCGGCGAGTTTGGCGTCGAGGAGCGCGTAGTGGGCAGACCAGAGGATGCCGGGGTTGTTGAGTTTGCCGCCGGCGGTGAAGTAGCGGTCGTCCTTGTCGGCGTCGGGAAGAACTTCGGAGAAGGCGATGAAATCGCGGATGCGGCGGGCTGTGTCCTTGTCGGGCAGGTTGGCGGCGGCGTCGAGGCAAGCGTCGTGTTCGAGCCACGACTGCGTCGCCCAAGCGGTCTGGGGGAAGGCGTCGAGTTGGGCGAAGAAGGTCTCGCGCCACTCGGCGGGGAGCGCGGGGGTGCCGCCGGTGCCGGTGGCGTTGCCGGTGGTGCCGGCGTTGTTTTCGAGCCATTGCCAGACGGCGTCGCCGATGGCGCGAAGTTCGGTGCGGAGGGCGATGTCGGCGGCGCGGGCGAGTTCGGCACCGGCACCGTGCGGGACGATTGCGAGGAAGCGGTTCGGGAGCGGTCATTGCCGACGCGCGCAAACAACTCGCCCCCGGCGAGCGGCTGCGCCTCAACCCGACTTCCGGCACGAAGCAGATGACCGCCGGCGCCACCGCCGCCGCGCTCGTTGCGGCCGTCAACGGCGACGATTGCGAAATCGTTTTCACCACCGGCGAGCGCGCCGACGGCGTCGTCAAGACCGGCACCGAGCGCATCAGCGCGTTCGACGCCGCGCCTTATCTGCGCGAGCGCGACTTCGCCCTCGCCGACGAATTTTTCCGGCAGGGCGCGTTCTTCGCCGCCGCCAAGGTGCTGCGCCGGCACAGCACCGAGTTCCACACGCAACTCGCCGCCGCCGAGACCTGCCACCACTGGCAGCGATTCGACTACGAACCCGCTGCCGGTGCCGCCGCGCGTTTCAATGCCGCGCTTGCCACCGACTTGCGTAACCGCGCCCGCTCGCCGCAGGGCGTTCTCTCCGACCTCCTCGCATGGGCGGACTTCGCGCTGCGCCACAACGCGCCCGATGACGCCGTGCGCCTCGCCTACAAATCGCTCGAACACGCCGCGCGCCTGCGCCTCGAACTCGCGACCGTGGGACGCGCGGACACTGCCGGCGGCGGCGTCAAGCCCAACGCCGACGGCTTCTACCGGCGCGCCGACATTGAAGCGCTGCGGACGACTTTTGTGTGCGACGCGAACAAGCCCACAGTCGCGCTCGGACTGAAAAACCTCGTGACCATCTTGCGCGACCTCGACGACCCGTTCGGGGTGAATTTCGACGGACGGCTGTTCAATCTCGCCGACGTTCGCAACGCCGCCACGCACACGATTCGCCCCGCCGCGCAAGCCGACGCGCAGTCCTTCCTGCAACGCGCCCGCAACCTCACCGGTGCCACGCCTACGCCGTTGCCGACACGGCTGCCGCCGCCGGCATGAACGGCGGCACCGGCGGCACCGGCGGCGTAATGGGAGCGTGGGACTCTGACCCGCAACTGGGAGCGCCGACTTTCAAGTCGGCTCGCAT
>JAISSQ010000039.1 GCA_031273045.1 Puniceicoccales bacterium | reverse complement strand
TGCTTCTCTAAAAAAAGAGTGGCGGCTACGCCGCATGGAGTAACCGAGCCGACTTGAAAGTCGGCACTCCCAGTAGCCGCCGGTGGCGGTGGTTACTTCTTCGCGGCGTCGATTTTCTTCTGGGCGGCTTCGACGATGCTGTCCTCGCCGAGGCGGTTCGCAGCGGCCTTGAAGGCGTTGAGGTCGGCGTTGTTCGCCGGCGTAATCGCGACGCCCTTGGCTTTGAGCGCCTCGGCAGGGACGGCGTCCTTCAACTCCTCCTCGGTCGCGAATTCGCGCACGAACTTGAAGAAGTCGTATTTGCGAACGAGGTCGCGAACTTCGACGCCCTCAAGGGGTTCCGCCCCCCTGTTGACCATCTCGGCGTAGGTCCACGCGAGGTGGTTGGCGTATTTGAGCGAGGGGTCTTCCTTCGCGATGACGCTGATTTTGGGGAGGAGTTTGTAGGTCTCCTCGCGCTTGCCGGAGATGTATTCGGAGAAGCGGCGCATCCGGTTCCCGGCCTTTCCAGAGAGCAGATACTGGAAGTGGTCGTAGAGTTCCTTCGCCTTCAAGGTTTCGGGGGAGAGTTTCTTCTCCTCTTTCTCGGCGGCGGCGGCGACGGTTGTTGTGGCTTCCACGGCGACGAAGCCAAAGGCGGCGGCGCCGAGGAAAGCGAGCATGGTGAACTTTTTCATATGCGTTGTGGTTGGTGTGGTTGGTTGTGTGCTGTGTTGGCTTGTTGTGTTTTCCGATAGCGTCGGAAAGGAGTTGGACGGCTGGCGGCAGTGGCGGCTGGCGGTTAGTGCGGCAGGGCGAGGAGGCGTTTGACCTCCGGTTGAACGGCCTTGGCGAAGACCTGATAGCCCGGAGTGCGCAGGTGGATTTCGTCCTTGTGGTAGAAGTCGTTGCCGGTGCCGGAATGTCCGCGCAGTTTGCCGGAGTCGTCCACAAGTTTTTCGCTGAAATCGAGGAAGAACACCTTCTCGTTGTCCGCGAACTTTTGGATGAGCGAGTTCGTCTTTTTGTTGTTCAGGCGCCATTGACCGTTGGGGTCCTTATAGGCCGGCAGGAGACCGAGCAGGAGGATTTTGGCCTTCGGTTTGCGCTTCTGAATCGCGGCGATGAGTTCGCGGATGCTCTGCGCGGTGCGGACGGGATTGGGGCGGTTGCGGCGCGTCGGCCAGTTATCGTTCGTCCCGATGAGCAGGACGATAACCTTGGGGTCGCCGGCACCGTCGAGGTTGCCGTTCTGGATGCGCCAGAGCAGGTGGCTCGTCTTCTCGCCGCCGACGCCGAAACGCGCGGCTTTGAGCGGTGCGAAATACTCCTTCCAGACGGCTTCGCCGCCGTGCGGGGTGTCATACTCCCAGCCCTCGGTCAGGGAGTCGCCGAGGAAGAGGACGTCGTAGCCGCCCTTCTTCGCCTCCTCGTTGAACTTGTCGTGCCGCCCCTTGTTCTTGGTGAACTCCGGCGCGGCGTCCGCCACGGGCACGGCGGGCAGCAAAGCGGCACCGGCGGCAAATGCGGTGGCAGTTGCGAGGCGTGTGAGAAATGTGCGTCGAGAAAAAAACATGATTTGTGTGTCTCTGAACGCCGTGAAACCGCCGCGCGCGTCTTTTGTTCCCGCGCGGAAAAACGCGCTCGCGCGGACCGCCGGTGACGCTTGCCCTGAATGGCAAATGACCATCCGCCTCGCCGCTCCGCCAATCCTCAACAGCATCGTTGACGGCGAGGGCGTCCGCGCAGTCGTCTGGACGCAGGGCTGTCTCCTGCGCTGCCCGGGCTGCCACAACCCGCACACGCACGCGCTCGACGGCGGGTTCGAGACCGACACCGAGCGCGTGAAGTTCGACCTGCGCCGCGCCAAGGGCGTGCGCGGGCTGACGCTCTCCGGCGGCGAGCCGTTCCTGCAAGTCGCCGCCTGCGCCGACATCGCCCGCTTCGTCCGTGCGCTCGGCTGGGACGTGTGGTGCTACACCGGACTTCTGCACGAACAACTGCGCGCCGACCCGCAGTCGCGCCCGTTGCTCGAACTCATTGATGTCCTCGTGGACGGACCGTTCATCCTCGCCGAGCGCGACCCGCTGCTGCCCTTTCGCGGCTCGCGCAACCAGCGGGTCATCCGTCTGCGCGAGACGCCACCGGTGGCACCTTGATTTCCAGCACACGCAGTCCGCGCGGCGGCGGTTGGAGCAGTTCGGCTTCGACGTTCTCAATCCGCTCCCCGTTCCCCGTTTCCCATTCCCGATGCGCGACGCCGTAAGCGGCGCAGAGGCGACCGATGTCAACGCGCTGCGGGGTGAGCCAGAAACGCTCGAAGTGCGGGTTCGCGCGGGCGACGGCGAGGTTGCGAAAGATGCCGCCGCCGGCGTTGTTCACGACGATGACGGTCAGCGAGCCGCCGGCGGCGACCAACTCCGGCGCGAGCAGCAGCGCGTTCGTGTCGTGCAGGAACGCGAGGTCGCCGGTGAGCAAAAACGCGGGGCGCGGCGCGACGCCGCCGGCAATGCCCAGCGCGGTGCCGAGCGTGCCGTCAATGCCGTTAGCGCCTCGGTTCGAGAACACGAGGCGGCGCGTCGCCGTCGCCGGCCAATGCGTCTCCGCCGCGCGGACGGTCAGCGAGTTCGCGAAGATGACGGCGGCGTCGTCGGGCAGGCGCGCGGCAAGCGCGGAGATTAGGGAATGGGGGGTAGGGCAAAGGGATAAGGGCAAAGGGCAAAGGGCAGAAAGAGCCGCTTCGCTCCGTGAGGAATGGGGAGGGCAAGCGGCGGCACCGGTGGTGATGGCGGTGGCACCGGTGGTGCCGGAGGTGCTCCATTCGCGCAGGTCTTCCAGCGTGAATTCTGCGCGGATGTTGACGGGGTGATAGGGGCGGAGCGGGTTGAGGTTGCGGCCGCCGCGCGAAAAGAGGCACGTCGGCAACGGCTTCCGCGCGAGCCAGCGGCGCAGCACCTTCGAGGTCTGGAGTTGCCCGAATTGGACGACGGCGGCGGGCGTCCACGCCGCGAACGCCGCATCACCGGCGGCACCAGTAGCGGCGTTTCCGGCGGCACCACCGGCGAGCCGCCGCCCGTAATCGGCGACCACCGCCGGCGAACCGTCAGCGAGCAACGCGCCGCCGGCGCGGTGGCGCAGCGGGTTGGTGGCGTCGGCGAGAATTTGCCAGTTCAGCAGGCGGGCGAGTTCGACGGCGGCGGCGCAATAAGCGTCGGGGTCGGCGGGATTGGCGTCGCCGGCGACGATGACGCCCTTGACGCCCGACGCGCCGGCACCGCCGCCGCCGGCGACGTGCTTGCGCAGCCATTCGCGCAGGTTCGCGAAGGTGCGGCGGACTCCCTCGGCGGACGCCGCCGGCGGGGAAATCGGGCGGACGTTTTCCGTCGGCGCGGCGGCGGCGAGCGCTGCCGGCGCGTCGAAGTCCGCCTCCGCCTCGTCCGGCGCGAGCGGCTCGCGCAGCGGCGCGTTCAGGTGCGCGGGACCGCGAGGGGCGAACGCGCCCTGCGGGTCGCAGCCGCACGCGCTCCGCCACGCCTCCGTCAGCACGTCGCGCAACTTGGCGAACGCGCTCCGGTCCGCCGCCGGCAGCGGCGTTTGCGCCGAGAACAGGACGTGCCGCCCGAAGATGCCGTTCTGCTCGATGGTCTGCCCCGCGCCGCAATCGTGCTGCTCCGGCGGGCGGTCGGCGGTGACGAGCAGCAGCGGCGTCTGCGAGTGCCACGCCTCGACCGCGGCGGGCAAAAAATTCGCGGCGGCGGTGCCGGACGTGCACAACGCGAGCACGGGGCGGCGCGTCGCCTTCGCCAATCCGAGCGCGAAGAACGCGCCGGTGCGCTCGTCGAGCGCCGGCGTCGCGCGGATGCGCGGCTCGTTGGCGAGCGCGAACGCGAGGGGCGTCGAGCGCGACCCGGGCGAGATGACGGCGTGTTCGAGACCGAGGTCGGCGAGGTGCCTGACGAACACCGCGCCCCAGAGCGTGGCGAGGTTGCGCGGCGGCGGTGCCGGCGGTGGTGGCACTGACGATTGCGCTGGCGGCTGGGTTTTCGCGCGGGACGGCTTCATGCCGCCAAAAAATGCCCCGCCCCGCCCTGCCGCCAGAATGTTCACCGGCAACGCGCGGCGAAACTCCGGTCGCCGCCGCCGGCACCGCCGCCGCCGGTGGCACGCGGTCTGCTTGAAACGGCGGCAACGGACAAACCGTGCCTCCCGCTCTTTTCCAAGCGTCCACGAACGCTCATCCAGAACTTCCAGCCATTCCCGCCATGTTCCCGCTCAACGCACTCAAAAACTCCCTCGCGAAATTGTCCGCCGCCGCCGCGCTCGTTGCCGGCGCGCACATCGCCGGCGCGTTCGCCGCGCCACGCGCCGCCGCCGACGAAATCCTCGTCTTCGCCGCCGCCTCGCTCAGCAACGCCCTGCGCGAACTCGCGCCGGCGCACAAAACCGCCACCGGCGACACCGCGAAGTTCAACTTCGCCTCCTCCGGCGCGCTCTCGCGCCAAATCAAGGAGGGCGCGCCGGCGGACGTCATTTTCTCCGCCGACGAACTGCGCGTTGACCAACTCGAAAACGCCGGTCTGCTCGCGCCGGCGACGCGCAAGACGCTCCTCGGAAACGCGCTCGTCATCGTCGTCCACAAGGACGGCGGCGCCGCCATCACGAAGCCCGCCGACCTGCTCGGACGCGGCGTGCGTCGCGTCGGCATCGGCGAACCGGCGACGGTGCCGGCGGGCACTTACACGAAGGAGTATCTGACTTCGCTCAAACTCTGGGACGGCGTCGCCGCCAAATCCGTCTGGCTCGACAACGTGCGCAGCGTGCTCGCGGCCGTTGAGGCCGGCAACGCCGACGCCGGCTTCGTCTATAAGACCGACGCGCTCATCTCGAAGAAGGTCAAAATCGCCTACGACGTGCCGCTCGCCGAGGGACCGAAAATCACGTATCCGGCGGCCGTCGTGAAGGCGTCGAAATCGCCGGACGCCGCCCGCCGCTACCTCGCGTTTTTGGAGTCGCCGGCGGCGAAAACCGTCTTCCGCAAACACGGCTTCGCGCCGGTGGAAGCGAAGGGCGACAAGAAGACCGCGAAGTGATTTTCCGTGAGCGAGATTCTCCACATCACGCTTTTCACGCTGGCAATCGCGCTGGGCGGGACGCTCCTCAACGTCCCGCCGGGCATTGCGCTCGCGTGGCTGCTGGCGCGGAAACGCTGGCGCGGAAAGGCGCTCGTCGAGACGCTCGTCGCGCTGCCGCTCGTGATGCCGCCGGTGGCGACCGGTCTCATTCTGCTCAAACTCTTCGGGCGGCGCGGACCGCTCGGCTCGTTCCTCGAAAACCAACTCGGCGTCGAAATCGTCTTCACGTGGAAGGCGGTGCTCGTCGCGACCGCCGTGATGTCGTTCCCGCTGTTCGTCCGCGCCGCGCGCACCGCGTTCGAGGAAGTCAACCCGCGCTACGCGGAAGTCGCCGCGACGCTCGGCGCCACGCCGCTCGACGCCTTTTTCACGGTGACGCTTCCGCTCGCGATGCGCGGACTGCTCGCCGGTGCCGCGCTCGCGTTCGCCCGCGCGTTGGGCGAGTTCGGCGCGACCGTGATGCTCGCCGGCATCATTCCGGGCGAAACAATCACGCT
>JAISSQ010000025.1 GCA_031273045.1 Puniceicoccales bacterium | reverse complement strand
ATCCACCACGAAGTCATTCAACGTGCGAACGACGCGCATCCGATGCAGCGCAATCCCACCGCACTCTCGCATTATGACCATTTCGTCGTGTTTATTTTCGCGCAAATCGCACAGCGCGATAGTTTGTGGTCAATCGTCACATGTTGCCAATCACTCAAGCGCGTTTTATATCACAACGGCATTCGCGGAAACAAATGAACATGATATGAACTTTCTAAAAACACTGACTTGCGCGGCAGGACACTTCCGCAAACTCTACCGGGCAATCCTGTGCGAACGTTTTTTGCGCGCCATTTCCCGATCACTCATTTGCCCTTATCTTTTCCCCGACCAAAAGGAAAGCAGAAAAGCAAGATGCAGACCCAAATCGCCGCGATGACACGCACAATGCGACTGCGTGGTTCCCAAGCAGTGAGGAATGCGACTTGGATGTAAATTAGGAAGGTAATCAGGAAGCAAAACAGAAAGAGTATCGCCGCAAACAACCACACGAAGTAGTCGCCATCAATGGTCTTAACAATGAGGAAAATGGTAAAGCCCCACCCGGCAGGGTTACCCCAAAACATTAACTAGGAGGCTGTTTTCGCACTATCTTTCACAATCTCCCGCATCTTGGGGCGGTTTTCGCAGTCGTCAGTTGAGTCCGTGTCGGAATTGCGACGCTTCGGTTTTAGAGCAAGGCGGAAACCGAGGCAGTAACCGCGGCAGGCCGGCACGTCCACGGCACGGTAGGCGGAGCGACAGCCGGCGGCAGTGTCGTCCCAACTGCCACCTCGGGAGACACGGGAGACGCCGGAGCGCGGACCCGAAGGGTCGTTTACTGCATGATCAGGATAGTCGTCAAACCAGTCCGCGCACCACTCACAGACGTTGCCGTGCATATCGTGAAACCCCCAAGCGTTGGGTTGCTTTTGAGCAACAGCATGGGTTCCGCCACCGCTGTTCGCGTCATACCATGCCATCGCTTCCAGATTTCCCGCATAGTCACCGGTGGTGCCAGCACGACAGGCATACTCCCACTGTGCTTCCGTCGGCAAACCGTATTCATAGCCATTGGGCAAGCGACCGGCAGCGCGTTCTTGTTCCGTCAATTTCTCACAAAATTTCACTGCCTCGTCATGACTCACCCAATTCATCGGATAGTTCTCTCCGACATTTCCCAAATACCTCTGTTTCACTTCTTCATAGTTTTCCAATCCTCTGTTCTTAAAGAATTCCTCCATGGTGATTAAATTGCTCACCTCGTTGTCCTCTTCCGCCCAGCACTTGTCAGAACTATTCCAAGCCATGTCGAATTGCTCTTGAAGGGAAGTGCCCATCACCGCCTTCCACTGCGCTTGCGTCACCTCCGTCTTGCCGAGCCAAAACGGCTTCGAGATGGAAACCTTATGGACAGGTTTCTCATAGTCATCGTTCTCATCGCCATCGCCGCTGTCGGTAGAATTCCCCAACCAACCGGCGCGGCGAAGCAGGTCAAGGAAGAGTCCGCTAATCTGCTTCCACCGACTCAGGTCGCCCATCATGAACGAACCGGCGGCGACATGAAGCAGGTCAAGAGTAATACTACTCGGAAGAACAAGGGTAATTCTTTCATGCCAAGCGGGGTCGGTGTCGGGGGGGGGGGGGGAACTATGTGCGCAAGAAGTCGGAGTTGGCATAAGAAGAAAGGAAGTGGAAAGTGAATGGGGCGGAGCGAACAGTGTTTCTGCAAATTTGTTCCGCAGGAGTTCTTTTTTGGAAGTGGCGGCTACGCCGCATGGAGTGGCCGAGCCGACTTGAAAGTCGGCGCTCCCAGTGTGCGCGCTCCCAGTGTGCGCGCTCCATGTGTGCGGCGCTCCATGTGGGTAGCCGCCGGTGGTGGTGCTTACCAGCGGAAGCGCCAGCCGACGTTGAATTTCCAGGGGAGGGTGTATTTGTCGGCGCGGATGTATTCGTATTCGCCGTAGAACTGTCCCCAGCCCTTGGTTTCCCAGGTGACGCCGGCGCCAACGCCCCAGCGGAAGCCGTCGAGGTCAACGCGGGCGTCGAAGTTGTCGCCGGTTTCGATTCTGCCGCCCCAGGTCCAGAGTTGGGCGATGTGGCCGCGGACGTAGGGCGCCCACTTGCCGGTGGAGGTGTCGAACTCGCGTCCGAGTCGGACGGCTCCGCGCAGTTGGAGGGTGTCGCGGGCGTTTTGATAGACGCTCAACGGCAGGGTTCCCTTCGTGGAGTAGCGGGCGGACTGGAAGTAGGCGTAGGAGATTTGGGCTTCCGGTTCGAGGAACCACTTGTCGCCGAGGTCAATCTTCCAGCCGGTTTCGCCGGAGACGCCGAGCGCCCAGTTGTCGTAGAACGCGGTGTCGCGCTCGCCGTAGAGGGATTTCACGACGTAGTCGTTTTCGTAGTAGTTGATTTTCGCGACGCCTTCGACCCACCAGCCGTTTTTGCCGAGCCACGTGGCGTAGAGACCGCCGCGGACGGTTTCGTTGGTTCCCTTGCCGTAGCCGTTGTCCATGCGGCGGGTGTAGCCGTAGCCGGCGTAGGCGCCGGTGAAGACGAGGCCTTTGTCGAAGGCGAACGCGGCGTCGGTGCCGACGTCGCCGCCGCCGGTGTATTCGCGCCACGCGCTGCCGGTGACCTTGGAGTCGATGTCTGCCTGCCAGCCGTAGCCGCGGAACCACGTGTCGCGCGAGACGTTGCGCAGGAGCGGTTCGATGCGGGTGACGCCTTCGCCGATGAGTTCGTAGGCCTTTTCGACGGTTGAGCGCAGGTCGCCGCGCCGCGCGAGCAGGTTGTCGAGTTCCATGTGCCAGTAGTTGGCGGCGGCGGCGCCGCTGCGCTCCATCGCCTCGGCGAGGCGGCTGTGCGTTCCGCCGACGAGCGACCATTCGTTCGTCGCGCCGAGGGCGGCGCTGCCGTCGCCCTGCCGCAGGATGTAGGCGTAACTGCCGGTTTCGGCGACGGGGTAGTTGCCGCGGTAACTGCCGGTGGTGAAGAGCGTGCTCTCGGTGGCGCCCGCCTCGGAGGTAACGAGCACGATGCGGCCGGCGCCGTCGGGACTGTGCGTCAGCGGAATGATGCGGACGCGGAACTGGGTGCCGGCGGCGACGGCTTCGGTGATTGTCAGGTGGTCGCCGTGGCCTTCGGCGGCGGAGAGGTCGCCGGTGGCGAGTTGCGCGCCGGCGGCGGCCGCAGCCGCATAGTCCACGCGGAACTCGATGACGCCGCCGGTGCTCGCTCCGGCGCCGGTGGAGAGGGAGCGGACGGTTGCGCGGCGGAACGCGCTGGTATCGTCCCCTTCCTGACTGAACGCGGCGAAGGAGAGTGTGCCGCCGTTCTGGATGGCGATGCTGTCGAACACGGCGTTCGCGGCGAGGTGGACGAGGCGCGCGGTGCCGCCGTCGGCGATGTTCAGCGCGGTGCCGGAGACGCCGGCCTCGGAGAAGGCACCGGCGACGCGGGCGGTGGCGCCGCCGCTGACTTGGAGGGTCTTGACGCTGCTGGCGGCTGGGGCGTCGAGCGTGACGTCACCGGCTGCGACGACGAGGGTGCCGTTTCCGTGGAAGGCGTTGGTGACGATGAAGTCGCCCTGCGTGTCGCTCGGCGAAGCGAGTTCGACGGTCGCGCCGGCGGCGACGGTGACGGGCGAGAGCGGGCCGAACGCCTGTTGCGCCTCGGCGCGGACGGTTCCGGTGTCGGCGTAAATCGCGGCGACGAGGTCGGAGTTGTCGTGCGGGAGGGTGATTCGCGCGTCGGCGAGGAAGTGCACGTCCGGCGCGGTGGTGAACGGCTCGGCGGCGGCGTTGTCGGTGGAGAGCGTCGGAGCGAAGACGCCGTCGCCGGCGACATTGAGCGTTGCCGGCGCGGCGTCGGCGGCGGCGGGCGCGGCGGCGGGCGTCACGCCGTCGTCGGTGGCGAGGGCGGAGGCGGCGGGCGCGGCGGCGGTGGAGGCGAGGACGACGCGGGCTTCGGCGGTGGAGCCGAGGGCGCCGGCGCCGGCGGCGTTGAGCGTGGCGCCGGTGGTGACGGCGATGGTTCCGGCGAAGGCGGGGTTGTCGCCGGTGACGGTGGTGACGGCGCCGGCGGTGCCGTTGCCGACGACGATTTGCGTGTCCGCTGTCGCGGAGAGCGCGTTGTCGCCGGTGATTGCGGCGGTGGCGGACAGGTGGAGCGCGGCGTTGCCGGCGAGGGCGACGGTTCCGCCGTCGTCGCTGGTGAACAGCGTGGAGACGGTGAGCACGGCGTCGCCGGCGACGCTGACGCCGCCGGTGCTGGCGAAGTTCGCGACGGTGCCGGCGGCGGCGTCGTCGAGGGAGACGGTGCCGGTGCTTTCGAGGTCGGTGATGACGAGCGTCGCGCTGCCGGCGGCGTTGATTTCGCCGGCGTTGCCGGCGGTGGTGATGGTGATGGTGGCGGAGCCGTCGGCGGCGACGCTGCCGGCGGCGTTGTTGGTCAGCGTGGCGACGGTGAGCGCGGCGGCGTCGCGCGCGGTGATGGAGCCGTTGTTGGCGACGGTTGCGAGGGTCGCGGAGGAGGCGGAACCCGCGTCGAACGCGCCGTGGTTTTCGAGGATGACGGCGGAGAGCGCCGCGCTTTCGGCGAGGACGATTGAGCCGCGGTTGATGATGTCGCCCTCGCTGCCGGCGACGGGCGCGTAGCCGAGGGCGCCGGCGGTGCCGGCGGCGCGGATATGCTGCGCGTAGTCACCGGCGAGGGTGAGCGTGGCGCCGTCGCCGATGACGACGTGACCGGTGTTGCCGAGTGCGTCGGTGGCGTAGAGGCGGACGCTTGCGCCCGGGGCGAGTTCGGTGGTTCCGCGATAGGCGTTGGGCGTTTCGTCGGAGTTGTTGTTGAGGACGATTGTGGTGCCGCCCTTCAGGAGGAGGCGGCCGGTGCCGTCGGCGGCGTTCTCGCCGTGCGAGGTGATTTGGAGGCCGAAGTAGTATTCGGCGTCGGCGAAGCCGGCGTCGGCGGCGTCAGAGTCGAGCGTGAGCGTCTCGCCGTCGTGAATGTCGAGGCGGGTCAACCCGTAGTCGCCGAAGATGCCGGCGTTGCCGGTGTGCGCGCCGGAGGCGAAGACGGCGGTGACGGCGTCGGCGTCGGCGGACACGGAGTCCATTCCCTCGTCGAGCGCGACGGCGGAGCCGATGAGGTATCCGCCGATTGCGCGGTAGTCGTAGAAGGCGGTGACGTTGGTGTAGGTGGCGACGGTCTGCTCGGAGACGGAGAAGCCGGAGTTGGCGTCGAGCAGGGCGACGGTTCTGCCGGCGGTGCCGACGGCGAGTGTCTCGGTGGCGCGGACGAGGAGGCGGGCGTCGTCGTGGACGCGGGCTTCGCGGAGGAAGTTGACGCCGGAGGGCGCGGGCGCCTCGTCGCTGCTGAACGCCGGCGTGAAGAGCGAGCCGGTGAAGGAGCCGATGAAGGAGTGGGCGTCGAGGGCGATTGCGCCGTCGGTGGCGATGGAGACGACTTTCGCGGAGAGCGCGGGAATGATGTCGGAGCCGACGGCGTGGAGCAGGAGCGAGCCGCCGGCGAACTCGATTGCGCCGATGGTTTCGCCGGTGGCGGGCGTGGAGAGCGCGGCGAGCGAGCCGGCGCGCAGCGAGAGCGCGGCGGAGGCGAGTTCGGCGATGTGCGCCTGCGTGAGGTCGAGGACGGTGTTGGTGAGGCGGAGGGCGCCGGTGAACGGCGTGATTTCGACGGTCTCGCCGCCGATGACGGGTGCGCCGGCGCCGGTCAGGTTCGTCGAGAGCGAGCCGGGGGCGAGGGAGAGGCGGGCGGCGGAGGCGAGGTGGAGGAGCGCGGAGACGCCGCCGGCGTAGGCGTTCTGGTCGAGCGCGCGCAGGGCGGTGGCGACGGTGCCGTCGCTGTCGTCGCGTCCGAGGTTGACGGCGATGTCGCCGTTGCCGGTGAAGACGCCAGTGAGCGTGAGGTCGCCGGCGGTGACGATGTCGAGGCGGGCGTTGGTCTCCTCGGTGTGTCCGTAGCCGATGGCGAGGGCTTCGAGGGCGGGCAGGTCGGCGTGGACGCCGGCGGCGGGGCCGGCGTTGGAGAGGCCGGTCGGGTTGAGGAAGGAGTGGGCGCCGATGACGACGAGGTAGTCGAGGCCGGTGGCGTCCCGCACCTCGGCGCCGTGTCCGAGGACGTCGAGCGGGTTGCCTTCAAGGCGGAGCGTTGTGTTGGCGGCGCCGGCGGCGGAGCCGTTGTCGTAGTCGCTGGCGATTTCCCATTTGGCGACGTTGGAGGCGGTGCCGGTGAAGCGCGTGGTGCCGGCGAGGAAGGAGACGCTGGCGGCGCCGTTGATGGCGGAGGTCAGGGCGAGACCGCCGGAGGGCGGGTCGGCGCGGCCGGCGTTGTCGGCGTCGGCGCGGACGATGATGCGGGCGTCGGCGGCGGTGCCGGTGATGTCGTTGGCGAACGCGGTAATTGAGAACGCGCCGCCGAGTTGGGCGTCGGCGCCGATTTGGACGGTCGCGGCGTTGCGGATTGCGGCGGAGCCGGAGGCGCCGTCGGTCGCGAAGGTGAGCGTGCCGGCGGCGACGAGCAGGTCGCCGGCGACGGCGGCGTTGTAGCCGGAGAGGAGGAGTTCGCCGTCGCCGGTCTTGGTGGCGCGGCTGATGGCGTCGAGCGAGACGGCGCCGGACTGCCACGCGACGTTTCCGGCGGTCTCGGCGAGGAGGACGGCGCCGTTTTCGAGGGCGAGGTCGTTGGCGATGTGGACGCCGAGTTCGAGCGAGCCGGCGACGCCGGTGCCGCCGGTGGCGTATTCGAGGGTGGCGGCGGAGCGGACGGTCACGGCGCCGGTGCCGAGGGCGGCGGTGGCGGCGGTGTCGGCGGCGGTGGCGTCGGCGACTTTCAGGCGGCTGTTCGGGTTGACGATGGTGCCGCCGCCGTAGGTGTTGGCTTGGTTGGCGACGGTGACGGCGGTGGCGTCCGCGGTGCCGGTGGCGTCAGCGAGGCCGACGACGAAGCGGAGGTTTCCGGCGAGGGTGGTGAGGAACGTGTCGGCGACGGTCGTGGCACCGGCGGTGTTGAGGAGGACGGTTCCGTTGGCGGCGGCGGCGGTGGAGGTCGTCGAGCCGTCGCCGGTGATGACGAGCGCGGAGTTGCCGAGGGCGTCGAGGACGTCGAGTTGGGCGGTCGCGCCCGGGTTGACGACGACCTTCGGGAAGCGGAGGGTCGAGCGGGCGACGTTGAAGTGGAGCGGCTCGGTGCCGGCGACGATGAGTTTGGAGGCGCCGGCGGCGGATTGGAGCGGGATGAACGCGGCGGTCTCGCCCGCGATGTCGCCGAGCAGGTCGTCGAGTGTGTTGATGTAGTCGAGGTCCTGAACGTAGGCAGTGGCGGCGTAGATGTTGCCGGCGGTGCCGCCGCCGGTGACGGTGAGGGTGGAGCCGTTGTTGACGAAGACGAGGGCGCCGCCGGCGGAGTTGTCGAGCGCGCCGATGGTCTGGGCGATGCCGCCGGTGACGGCGACGGCGTTCTCGATGACGGTGCCGGAGCCGGTGACGTTGGAGTAGCCGACGCCGACGACGAGTTTGGACGCCGGGTCGGCGATGGTGACGCGGGAGGCGGCGCCGAGGGCGTTGTCGGTGGCGAGGCGGATGTCGCCGATGATGGTGGCGGCGCCGGTGAAGTCGTTGGCGGCGTTGGCGAGGGCGGCGGCGGGGGCGCGGGTGGCGTCGAAGGTGACGTCGCCGGCGCCGGTGATGCGGGCGGTGAGGGTGTGGTCGCCGTCGTCAACGCCGGTCGCGGCGATGTGGAAGTTGCCGGTGAGGAGGTTGATTTCCTGCAGGCGTTGGGTGAGTTGGACGCCGTCGGCGCCGCCGGTGTTGTCGGCGTCAACGGCGACGCCGAAGTAGTAGTTGAGGACGGCGTGTGCGGCTGGCGCGGCGGCGGACGGCGGGACGGGGTTTCCGGCGTCGTCCTGCCAAGCGTCGCGTCCGATGCCGGAGGCGGGGATTGCGGAGCCGTCGAGGAATGCGAGGCGGATTGAGCCGGAGACGTTCGAGGTGGCGCCGCCGGTGGGGGTGGAGATGAGGTAGGCGCCGGCGGCGCCTTCGTCCTGCACGAAGTAGGATTTTTCGGAGGTGGCGCCGGCGATGGCGGTGGCGGCGGTCACGGGCATCGGGGCGAGCGGGACGATGGCGTCCACGTTGATGCGGATGGTGGCGCCGCCGAGGGCGACGGCTCCGGTGACGTGGAGTTCGTTGATGTCGTCATAGACGAGGTAGGCGCCGGCGGAGAGGGTGAGGGCGCCGATGGTGGCGACGTGGAGCGGTTCGCCGGCGATGCCGGTGGTGCCGCGCAGGACGTTGGCGGCGGCGGCGTTGCCGAGGGTAAGGGCGCCGCCGGTCTCGTCGTTGGCTTTGGCAAGGGCGTCGGAGAGGTAGTCGGTGCCGGCGGCATAGCCGTCGGAGTTGCCGAGGGTGACGATGCCGGAGGTGACGCGGAGGTCGGCGATTTCGCTGTAATCGTCGGTGACGAAGATGTTGGCGGGATACGCGGCGGAGCCGTAGGTGGCGGCGGTGGCGGCGGTGGCGGGCGCGAGGGCGCGGACCTCGTCGGCGGCGCGCGCGGCGACGGTGATGACGGCGGCGGGGGCGGGGGTGTCGTTGGCGAAGCCGACACCGGCGCCGGTGACGTAGGCGAAGGTCACTTTGTCGGCGGCGTTGACGGTGAGGGCGGCACCGGCGGCGACGTCCACGCCGGTGTAGTCAACCTCGGTGAAGGCGACGGAACCTTCGGTGCTGGTGACGGTGAATTTCGCGCCCGGAGCGACGATGACTTGGTGCGGGATGGTGATGCTGCCGGTGTCGAGGACTTGGGCGCGGGCGTTGTCCGCAATTTCGATGAAGGCGGGGGTGCCGGTGGTGCCGGCGGTGTAGCCGAGGGTCGCGGCGCCGTCGAAGGTGACGAGACCGGCGGACTGGTAAACGAACCACGAGGGGCTGCCGGAGTTGGCGCGGTTGGTGACGGTGAGGGTGGCGCTGGGAACGCCGGTGCCGTAGAGGTGGACGGTGGCGGCGGAACGGTTGGCGGTGGTGTCCACGATTTGGTTACCGAGCGTGCCGGAGCCGTAGTAGTTCAGCGTGGCACCGGCATCGAGTTCGACGATGGCGTCGCCGAGGTTGCTGCCGGTGGTGGTCATCGAGCCGAGGTCGGTTTTGACGCCGCTGCTGGAGGCGGCGAGGGTGGAGCCGGAGCCGACGACGAATTTCTCGACGGTGTTCTTGGAGTGGGTGGTGAGGGTGACGGAGGAGCCCTTGAGTTCGACGATGCCGCCGAGGACGGAGTTGTCGAAGGTGGCGGGCGCGCCAACGCCGTCGTTGTAGTTGGAGAGGCGCAGGACGCCGTCGTTGTTGATGACGGCGGCGGCGCGGGTGCCGTTCTTGGTGCCGCCGACGTCGCTCTGCTTCTCGATTTGGAGTTGGACGCCGGAGGCGATGTTGATGGTCGTGAAGGCGTTCGCTTCGGAGAGGGCGTCGAAGGCGTAGTAGGAGTCGAGGGTGGTGTCGGCGTTGACGTTCAGGGTGGCGACTTGGAGGAGGCCGGAGAGCGTGGCGGCGTGGTTGACGGTGATGGTGCCGGTCTTGCCGATGCCGGCGACGCTGCCGGTGATGTCGGAGTTGATGTTGGCGGTGCCACCGGCGATGTTCGCGACGATGACGAATTCGGAGCGGGCGTTGTTGAGGGTGACTTTCGCGGTGTATCCACGGGTGGAGGCACCGAGCGCGGTGACGTTTTCGAGGTAGATGATGCCGCCCGCGTCGTTGTGGACGGTGAGGCCGGAGAGGTTGTCAATGCCGTTGGTCTGGGCGTTGGCGAAGTGCGCGGAGGTGCCGGCGCCGAGTTCAATTACGCCTTTCGCGCCGCCGGTGATTTGGCTGCCGGCAGCGAAGGTGACGGTGTCGCCGAGCAGTTTGAGCGTGTTGGCGTGGTTGCCGGCGGCGTTGAGCGTGAGGGTCGAGCCGGTGGCAAAGGTGGTGTCGCCGGTGACGGTCAGTATGGTCGCGCTGGATGCGTTCGCGGGCGTGGCACCGGTGCCGGTGACGCCGAGGACGACATTGCTGCGGCTGTTCACGGTGAGGCCGGCGGCGCCGATGTTCGCGGAGAGGCCGGCGGGCAGTTGGAGGGCGGCACCGGTGGTGCCGGCAGTGCCGACGGTGACGCTCTTGGTGTTGCCGAGGGCGAAGTTCTCGCCGACGCGCAGCGTGACGCCGTCGTCAACGAATGTGGCGCCGGAGTAGTCGTTGCTGCCGTTGTTGAGGGTGACGACGGGGGTGGGGTCGGTGCCGACGTCGGTCGCGGCGGGGTCGCGGGCATCAGCGAGGGCTTTGATTCGCAGGTCGCCGGTGCCGGTGATGAGGGCGTGGAACTCGGCGCCGTTGCCGGTGGTGCCGGTGACGCTGGACTTGGGCGCGTCGAGGACGACGGCGTTGGCGGCGGTGCCGACGAGGGTGAGTTTCGTGAGCGTGTTGGTGAGCACGAGGTCGCCGTTGTCGGCGGCGCGGAGGGCGGTGCCGAAGTCGCCGAGGCCGTTGCCGCCTTGGAGCGGCAGGGAGGCGAGGGTGACGCCGGTGCCGGCGGGGACGGTGATGTTGCCGACTTTGAGGGTGAGGTCGGCGACGGCGGCGTTGGTGAACTTGTTATTGCTGCCGTTGACGCTGATGAGGGTGATTGTCGCGCCGCCTTCGTCCTGCTGGAGGATTGGGCGGGCGGCGAGGAGGAGCAGGTCGGCGGCGGTGTCGCTGGCAGTCGGGAAGGCGTCGCCGATGTCAATGGTTCCGCCGGTGGCGTGGTCCACGATTGCGCCGTTGGTGGCGGTGAGGGGCACACCGTTGGGGTCATCGATGGCGGTCGGGGTGATTTTCACGGTGCCGCCGTTGAAGGTGAGTTCGCCGACGGTGTGGGTCGCGTCCTTGGCGTCGAGCGTCGCGCCGCGATTGAGGACGACGGAGACGTGGTCGGCGGTGTCGGCGTTGCCGGAGACCGAGAGGTCGAGTGTGCCGTTGGTGAGGGAGAGTGTGCCGGTGAAGTCGGACGTGTCGCCGGTGAAGGTAAGTTGGCGGTCGTCGCCGCCGAGGGTGATGGCGAGTGTGCCGTCGCCGGCGATGTTGTTGGCGAGGGTGAGGTCTCCGTCGGCGGTGCCGTTGGGGAACTCGACGAGGGCGATGACGCCCTTGGCGGCGCCGTTGTTGCTGACTTCGAGGGAGCCGGTGCCGAGTTTCTGGACGACGTAGCCGTCCACGTTGAGCGAGGCGCCGTCGGTGCCGGCGGGGGCGACGCGCCAGTCAACGACGTTGGTTCCGCCCTGTCCGTCGGTCGGGTAGGTGGGACCGAGTTTCACGTCGCCTTGGAGGATGTTGACTTGGAGGTTCTTCGGGTCGTCGGGCGAGGACTTGGACAGCGGCGAGTCGAGGTAGGCGAAGTGCTCGGTGGCGTCGGTGTTGCCGGTGGCGACGGCCGCGGTGATGTTGACGGTGCCGCCGTTGCTGCCGCCGATGATGGGCGAGGCGAAGCCGGTGACGCCGGCGTTGAGGTTGAGGACGGGCGGCGTGTCGAGCGGCGGCATGCCGGCGGGCGGGACGAAGGAGACGGTCGCGGTGCGGCCGAGGGCGTCGTCGGCGTCGAGCGTGATTGAGCCGTTGATGATGTTGAGCGTGCCGGTGAACGCGCCGGCATCGGTGATTTGGATATCACCGGTGCCGGTCTTGCGGATGGTGGTGTCGGCGCCGCCGTTGACGGGCGCGATGAGGTTCCAATCGTCGGTGTCGGCGTTGATTTGGAGGATGCCGCCGAAGGAGGCGTCGAGGCCTGTTTCAGCGTTGACGCTTTGGAGGAAGATTTCGGCGTTGTCGCCGAGGTTGCCCGGTTTGCTGACGGCGAGGATTGCCTCGCCGGAGACGCGGACGTTGCCGAGTTGGTTTTCGGTGCCGGTGAGTTCGATGTTCTGGTCGGGGTCGTCGCCGTGCCCGGGGAGGATGGTGACCCAGCCGTCGCCGGTGTTGGTGATTTTGTTTCCGATGGCGTTGGTGCTGCCGCCGAAGGGATTGTTGCCGTGGTCGAGTTCGCGCAGGTCGAGGTTCGCGGTGCCGTTGAGTTGGACGCTGGCGTCGGAGAGGGCGTTCCCGCCGAGGTCGTTCGGCTCGACGATGAGCGTGCTGCCGGTGATGACGAACTTGTCTTCGGGGTTGAGCGTGGAGATGGCGTCGAGCGTGGTTGTGCCGCCGCCGGTGAGGGTGATGGTTCCGCCGGCACCGGTGCCGGTGATGAGTTGACCGGAGATGGAGTTGCCGTCGCCTTCGAGGGTGAGTGAGCCGTTGTCGCCGAGGACGGTGGTGCCGCCGAGGGAGAGCGTGTCCTCAAAGGTCGCCTTGCCGCCGTTGATGTCGAGCGTGCCGGTGAGCGCGGTGTCTTCCTTGACGACGAGGCCGGTGTAGGCGTCGGAGCCGCCGCCCGCGCCGCCACCGGTAACTTGGGCGGCACCGCCGACGATGATGATGGAGGAGCCGTCCGGGGCGTCTATGATGGTCTTCAACTCTTGGTTGTAGCCGCCGAGGTCGGCGGTGGCGGGCGTGTTGGAGACGGAGGCACCGGAGCCGTCGTCGAGTTTGAGCGTGGTGTCTTCGCCGCCGAAGCCGTTGACGTTGGAGGAGGCGACGGTGCCGCCGATGATTTCGATGGTGCCGAGGAAGGCGGAGTTGTCGTTGGCGAGAACGAGGGCGGTGTTGCCGTAGGCGTCGCCGCCGACGATTGGGGAGGCGTCGAGTTTGAGCGTGCCGTCGGCACCGGTGATGGACTTGCCGGAGGTGCCGTCGTAGCCCTCGCTGACGAGTTGGGCGGTGATTTTGTTGCCGGCGGCGGAGTTGTTGGTCGGTTCGGCGGTGAGGGTGAATTCCTTGCCGTGCTCGATGGCGAACTTGGTGATTCCGAGGCGGGCGTAGAGACCGGCGCCGTAATCGCCGTTGGGGTCGGCGTAGCCCTGAATGTTGTAGCGGACCCAGACGCCGGTGGGTATGTGGTCCGCGGTCGAGGTGCGGCCATTCTCGTCGTAGATTTGGAGGAAACCGGTGTCTCCGCCGAAGAGGTTGCCGGCGGCGTCGGCGAGTTTGACGGTCTGACCTTCGCTGCCGGTGGCGATTTCGCCGCGAATGAGGAGGACGGCGGTTGTGCCGGAGACGCCGGCGAGCAGGTCGTCGGCCGCGCTTCTGGGCGCGGTCGGACGGGTGGTCTTCATGAGTTCAATCGCGGCATCGAGGTTCTGCTTCGCGGTGGCGAGCACGTCGTTCGCGGCGTTCAGCGTGGCGACGCGCGTGGCGAGGAGCGTGTTCGCGTCGGCAAGAGCGGAGACGGCATTGCTGTAGGCACTGTTCGCGGCCGCGCGGGTAGTTTGGGCAGTAGAAAGGGCGGAGTCGGCAGCCAAGTAGGCCTGATAAGCGGCGTAGTCAGGGTCAGCGAGGGCCGGCACGTTAGGATATGCTGCGCCGGGAACTCCGCTAAAAGCGGCCCACGCCGCAGAAGCCGCATTATAGACCGCCTGTGCTTGTCCCTCGGCGAGAGAGGCGGCTTCAAGCGCAGCGTTCGCGACGTAAAGGTTGCCATAAGCGGTTCCGGCGGTGGTATCGGTGTCGGAGCCAAGCGCGGCCTCTGCGGCTTCACGCCCGCGTTCCGCTGCTGCGACGCCGACGGTGCCGTTCTCGGCCTCCCGGACGGCGTCGTATGCGGCACCGACGGCTGGGGCGATGTTCTCGTAGAGCGGCTTGAGCAAACTGACAGCAGAATTGTAGTCAGCCAACTTTTGGGCGTCGTTCGGGTCGGCGAGGTAGTCGTCAATGATGCTCTGCCGTGCCAATTGCGTGCTTCGGGCGTCACCGGCGGCGGAGGAAGTGGAAGCGGCGTCGAGGTCGGAGGAGAAACCGGAACTCATGTTGAATCCGTCGAGGCGGATGACGCTGGCGGAGTTGTCTATGCGGATGGTTCCGGCGGAGCCGCTGGCGTTCTGTCCGACGCGGTATTCGGTGCGCCACGCGCCGGTGGCGTCGCGGTTGGGACCGAGCGCGCCGGAGTTTTCGGCGTCACCGGCGGAGTCGTTGTTTGCGCCTGTCTGGTCGTAGTCGAGCAGGATTGAGCCGCCGGCGAAGACGAGGCCGCCGATTTCGAAGCCGGTCTTGTCGGCGCGGTCTGGCTGCGTGGAAGCACTGTTGGTGGTGCGGACGGAGGCGAGGGCGAGCGAGCCGGGACCGAGGACGAGGGTGGCACCGTGTCCGTAGCCGCTGTTGTTGGTGTAGGCGGAGTCGGGAACGGCAGTCAGGTCGAGGTTTGGCGAGGAGAAGTTGTAGTAGGCGTTGGTGTTGGTGGCGGTGTGCTCGTTGAGGATGAAGTAGCCGTTCTTGATGGCGACGGTGCCGTCGAAGGTGTTGTTCTGGTTGGTGATTTCGATGAACGGCGCGCTGGACGTGAAGGAGGCCTCGTCGGGCACGGTTGCGACGCCGATGGGCAAGCCGCCGCCGGAGATGGTGAGCGTGCCGGAGCCGTCGAGTTGGTTGTTGAAATCGTAGCCGCCGGTGGCGACGGAGGGGAGGGTCGCGGGGCCGTTGACGGTGATGTCGCCGTTGACGATGACCTTCACGGTGTCCTTGTCACCGAAGGTGTCGGAGGAGTCGGCGTGGGTGTTCACGCCGTCCACGACGATTGGGGCGAAGGTGTTGCCGGTGCCGTTGATGGTACAGGTGGCGTCGGTGAAGTTGTCGTCCACGCGGACGTTGAGGGTGTTGTTGTTGCCGTTGATGGTGACGTTGAAGCCGCCCTCGGAAGCGTCGCCGGCCGCGGTGCCGGTGGGGTCGCCGGTGAAGTTGAGGGCGGAGCCGTCCTTGTGCTGGAAGGTGTTGCCGGAGCCGTTGATGACGAGTGTGCCGGTTGTGCCTTCGTCCGTGCTGTCGGAGCCGGCGGATGTGCGCGAGCCGGCGATGTTGCCGTCGTGCCCGATGTCGCCGGTGAACAGGGTGTTGCCGGAGTTGATGGCGACCTCGGCTTCCTCGCCGATGACGAGGGAGTTGCCGACGGTGCCGCCGGTGATGTCGGCGGTGTATTCGATGTTCGCGCCGTCGTTGACGGTGATGGTCGCGGTGCCGGCGCCGGTGGGGGTCTTGATGAGGAGTTCGGGGGCGGGGTCGCCCGGCGCGTTGGTCGGGTTCGTGGTGCCGGTGCCCGGCGAATAGATGCTTTCGGGCAGGACGCTCACGTTTCCGGTGAAGTTTTTGTTGTCGCCGGCGAGGGTGACGTCGCCGTCGCCGGTGATTTCGAGCGTGCCGTTGCCTTTGAGGAAGTCGTTCCAGTCGAAGGTTGTCTGGGCGCCGGTGGTGGTGTCGGAGCCGGTGAGGGTGTCAATGCGGAGCGTGCCGCCGGCGTCGCGCGGGGTATTCGGGGCGTCGGTGCCGGTGATGCCGGACGGGTTTTCGTCAGTGACGAGGTTGCTTTCGCCGTCGCCTTTGAGGGTGAAGACGGGGCGGGCGGTGCCGTTGGCGCGGACGTTCGCGATGGAGGAGATGACGACGGTGGAGTCGTCGTGGACGGTGACTTTTGCGAGGGAGTTGTTGCCGGTGAGGGTGACGGTGACGTCCTCGTCGCGCACGGCGTCAACGGTCGGGTCGGAGCCGTTGTCGAGGTTGGTTTCGTCGGCGTGGTGGGTGATGTGGTCTTTGCCGCCGATGATGAGCGTGCCGAGGCCGGTGATGTCGGCGGAGACGGTGTAGGCGAACTCGCCGACATTGCCGCGCTGGGACACGTCGGAGAGGAACTCGATGGTGCCGTTGTTGGTGATTGAGGAGCGGGTGGTGCCGGAGGGCTGACCGAGGGCGTCGGCGTTCTCGGCGAAGACGGTGGCGGTGGAGGCGATTGTGACGATGCCGGTGTTGTCCATCGCGCCGAGGAGGTGGGTTTCGCCGCCGGTGATGTTGAAGCGGCCGCCGGCACTGTTATCGAGCCACGGGGCGGTGGCGTCGGGGCTGCCGAAGTCGCCGCCGGCGACGACGAGCGAGCCGGTGGGGTCGGTGATGATGACGGCGGGGGCGGTGGTGTTGAGGACGACGGAGTCGTCGCCTTTGACGGTTAGGTTGCCGGCACCTTCGATGGTGATGACGGAGCCGCCGTGGACGATGTCGTCGCCGGTGCCGAGGGTGCCGTCCGTGCCGGCATCCACGCTGCCGACGAAGAGGCCGCCGGTGACGGTGAGTTTGGCTTCGTCGCCGATGTCGAGGGCGGTGCCGCCGTTGGTGTTGGCTCCGAGGATGACGTCGCCGGTGACGGTCTGGGTGACGCCGGAGGCGGCGGTTCCGCCGGATGGGAGGGGGTCGCCCTTGCCGGGGAGGACGACGCGGGCGGCGGCGGAGTCGGTGGTGGAAGTGCCGTCGCTGTTGTCGTCGGTGTCCACGTCGCGGTTGCGGTCCCAGCCGTCAATGATACCGCCGGTGGAGGCGGAGATGTCGGCGTCGGTGACGGGCGGGAGGATGACGAGTCCGGTGGTGTTTCCGAGGGCGTTGGAGACGCCGAGGACGACGGTGCCGGAGCCGACGGCGGTGGTGCCGGTGTAGTTGTTGTTGGGGTTGGTGATGGTGATGATGTCGTTGTCGCCGGGGGTGCCGTATGGCGCGCCGTCGTCGTCGTTGAAGAGGGCGTGGAGGATGATGTCGCCGGTGCCGGTGAGTTTGGCTTGGAGTTCGGAGCCGGAGCCGAGTTCGTCGCCGAGTTTCTTGAAGGTCGCTTCGGCGGCGGTCTTGTCGTTCAGCGCGGCGTCGCGGGCGGCGATGAGGGTCGGGTCGGTCGGGTTGCCGGCGAGGGCGGCAACGGCGGCGTCGTAGGCGGCGGCGGCGGTGTCGAGGGCGGTCTTGGCGGTGTCGAGGGCGGCGTTGCGCGCGATGGTTGTGGCGTCGTTGAAGATTTCGGTGGCGCCGGGTGTGGTGATGGTGACGCCGTCGGCGGTGGTGAGGACGGTTCCGATGTTTTCCCCGCCCTTTCCGACGAGTTCGAGTTCTTTCAGGACGCCTGTGATGACGAGGTTGCCGTTTTCGTCCACGCCGGCGGCGAGTTCGGAGTAGGTTCCGCGGGCGTTGCCGCCTTGGAGGTCGCCGGTGAGTTGGGTCGAGGGCGAGAGCGTGGTCTTGGTTCCCTGCCCCGCGCCGCCGTTGGGCAGGTCGTTGAGGGCGATGGTGATGTCGTCGAGGAGGGATTCGGGGAAGCCGGAGGCGCCGGTGGTCTTGTCGCTCGTGATGAGTTTGATGAGGTTAAAGCCGTCGTCCTGAATGAGGATGTTGGCGTTGCCGGTTTCCTTGATTGCGTCGCCGAGTTCGGCGGCGTCGGGCTTGTCCACGGAGATGGTTGTCTTGGGCAAGTCGTTCTGACCGTCAGGGATTTTGAAAGTGATGTCGCCGGTGACTTCGAGCGGGTGTGTGGTGTCGAGTTTGATTTCGCCGCCGCCGATGACGAGGCCGCCGATGACGTGGTGGTCGGCGTCGTCGGTGGTTCCCCAAACGCCATCGGAGCCGCCGTCGGGACGGTCAACGCCGGTGCTGTCGGAGGAGCCGGGGTTGTTTCCGATTTGGTTGGCGACGAGGACGCCGCCGGGTCCGACGACGATTGTGGCGTCTTGGAGTGCCTCGGCGTTGGGGTTGTAGAGCGGTTCGTCGGCGTCGGTGATTGGCTGGCCGTAGGTGGGGTTGGCGGTGTTGGTGGGCAGACCGGTGACGGAGTCGAGCGGGTTGTTGGTTTTCTCGCCTGTGGAGCCGTCAATGTATTGCCACTCGTCGGTGTGAGTGCCGGCGGTTGGCTGCCCGTAGTTGGGGTTGTAGTCGGGGTTCGGGTCGTTGGGCTGACCGGAGACGGGGTCGGTGTCGAGGTCGGTCGGGTTGCCGTTCGCGTCGAGGTATTCGTGGGGGCTGCCGGTGGTGTCGGTGTAGGTGTCGGTCTTTTCCGCGACGGTCTGTCCGCCGAGGTTGATTGTGGTTCCCTTGCCGTCGCCGTCGCGGTCGGAGATGTCCACGGTGCCGTTGAAGGTGGAGTCGTTGCGCGGGTCGGAGTCGCCGTCTTTTCCGCCGGTGGTTCCGGTGAGGTTTAGTTCGCCGCCGTCGAGGTCAACTTTGATGGTTCCGTTGCCGGAGATTTCGTTGGGGATGGTGAGGTCGTCGCCGGTGTTGGATGTGATGATGAGTTGACCGGGTGTGCCGTCGCCTTGGTCGGCGGGGTTGGGCTTGTAGCCCGGGTCGGTCGAGTCGGCCTCGTTGTTGTAGTCGTTGATGTTGATTTTGCCGGTGCCGACTTTCTCCTCCCAGATTTCGGAGGGCGTGGTTCCGGTGCCGCCGGTGGGCGTGGTGGAGATGTCCACGGTGAGTTTTGCCTCGTCGTCAATCTGCCAGTCCACGCCTTCCTTTATGCCGTCGGCGAGTTCGACGTTTCCGCCGCCAATGACGATGTCGAGGTTCGGGGTGGAGTCGTCGGGCTTGGTGATGTTGGAGGAGAAGCCGAGGTCGCCGGTGATGATGATTTTGCCGGCGGTGTCGTCGCCGCCGTCGTTGCCGTCGGAGCCGGCGGTGCCGTTCCAGAGGCCGGGGACGCCGCTGTCGTCGGAGGTTCCGCCGGCGTTGATGATGTCGTTGGGGAACGTGTTGATGGTGCCGGGGCCGATGATGAGTGTCGGCGGCTTGGTCGGGTCGTCGTTGCCGTTGCCCGGGACGATGTAGATGTCGGTGGTGCCGGAGAGAACGCCGTTATCAGTGACGGTGACGCTCCCTTCGTCCACGACGAGTTTGCCGACGTCAATGGTCGGGGTGGTGCTACCCGGTTCGAGTTTGAGGTCGCCGTCGCCGATTTTGATGACGTTGCCGTCGCCCGGATTTTCGCCGTGGACGATGTCGTTGAGTTCGAAGGTGCCGCCCGGCGTGGTGTCGGTGTCAATGATGAGCGTGCCGTTGTCTTTGAGGAGGATGTCGGTCTCGCCGTTTTTGGAGATGTTGCCCGGGTCGGTGACGGTTAGGCGTGCGTCTTCCTCGACGATGATTACGCCGATTTCGTTGTCTGGGTTGGTGAGTTCGACGCCGTAGTTTTTGTCACCGGTGCCGTTCTTATTTGTCGGGTCGTTGTCGTGCGCGTTGTCGCCGATGACGACGGTTCCGTCGCCGGTGATTTTTGCGCCGATTCCGGTGTCGGAGTGGCCGTCGCCATCGGTGTCGAGACCGGCGGGCTGCTCGATGATTGTGAGTTTGCCGCCGTCTTCGGTGCCGGTGGGACCGTCGAGAAAGATTACGGGTGCTTTGTCCGGGTCGTTACCGCCGATACCGCCGGTGACGGCGACTTCGAGTTCGGCGCCGGGCTTGACCTCGATTTTGGTGGTGCTGTCGAGTTCGGAGGACTCGTGGTTGATGACGGTCGGCGTGTCGCCGCCGATGATGATGTTGAGGTCGCCGGGACCGGAATTTTGGAAGAAGTCGTTCTGCTTCTGGTCTTTGTTGGGGTCGAAGATTGGGTCGCCGGTGACGGGGTCGGTGGAGTTGTTGGCGGGATAGAATTCGGGTTTGCCGTCGCCGTCGGCGTCAATCCACAGACCGGGGACTTTGGGGCCGGTGTTG
>JAISSQ010000224.1 GCA_031273045.1 Puniceicoccales bacterium | reverse complement strand
TAAAAATAATTTTCTGTCCCACACGGCGTCCCGACACCGGCGTTCCGCCGAACAATTCAAAGAGGAACAGGCGGGCGAGAATTCTCTCATGCGAAGATACCGGCAAACGACAAGCCCCGGAGGGGCGACATATTGTAGGCAGGGGTGAAGTCGCGTAGCGACGGAACCCCTGTAATAACGCAAAATAAAACCGCGAACCGCGAAGCGGTGGCATACAGTGTCGAGGGCATTAGCCCTCGTTGCTATATGCCACCGCTTCGCGGTTCGTAGTTGGAGGGGGATGTCCGCATACAGGGGCTAACGCCCCTGCCTATGGTATGCCGCCCCTTCGGGGCTTTGGCGGCGCGTTCCGACTGCCACACGCCGAGCCGATACACACATGGAGTGCCACACATGGAGCGCCGACTTTCAAGTCGGCTCGGTCGTTGGGTGCGGCGGTAGCCGCCTTGCTTTACTCTTTTTTAGAGGAGCAAGGCGGCTACGCCGCAACACTGTCGAGCCGACTTGAAAGTCGGTGCTCCCAGTGGCGCGTGGTCAGCAAAATAGTTCGCGTAGGGCGTGGGCGCGGAAGAGGGCGACGCAGTCGGTCGCGTCGGCGGTGGTGAGCCAGTTGATTTCGAGGTTGGGGTAGGCGGCTTCGAGAGTGTCGTGCAGTCCGCCGATTTCGACGACGAGGACGCCGTTCGGTGCGAGCCGTTTGGCGGCTTGCGGCAGGAGGCGGCGGATGACGTCCATGCCGTCGGCACCGGAGACGAGTGCCGCCGCCGGTTCTTGTCGGAACTCCGGCGGCAATGTCTTGAGGACGCTTTCCGGTTCGTAGGGCGGGTTGCTGACGATGATGTCGTAGGTGCTTTGAGGGCGGAGGTGGTCGCCGCCGGCACTGGCACCGGCACCACTACCGGCACCACCAGCACCACCGCCGCCGCCGGCGCGTTCAGGGGATTGGAACACGTCGGCGCGCCAGAGCGCGATGCGGTTTTCGAGTTCGTAGTCGGAGACGTTTTCGGCGGCGACGTCGAGGGCGTTTTGCGAGATGTCGAAGGCGTCAACGGTGGCGTTCGGGTATGCCTCGGCGAGCAGGATGGCGAGGCAGCCGGAGCCGGTGCACACGTCGGCGACGGCGCGCACGCTGTCTGGGTTTTCGAGCCACGGGTTGATGGCGTCGGGGATGATTTCGAGGAAGTATGAGCGCGGGATGATGACGCGCTCGTCGGCGCGGAAAGAGTAATCGCCCAGCCACGCTTCGCCGGTGATGTAGGCGGCCGGTTCGCGGTCTTCGGCGCGGCGGCACAGGATTTCGCGCAGCGCGAATTTCTCGTCGGCAGTGAGACGCGCGTCGAGGAATTCGCCTATGCCGCCGGCACCGTCGCGCGGGAGCGAGAGAGTGTGCGCGATGAGCCAGAGTGCCTCGTCGGCGGCGTTTGTCGCGCCCTGTCCGAAGGCGAGGCATTCGTGGGTGAAGACGCTTGTGGCGCGGCGCAACCAGTCGCGGATGGTGAGCAGGTCGGCGTCGTCTCTGGCGGGGAAGAGTTCCTTCATGAGCGGTGAAATCTGAACTGGCACCGGCACCGGCGGCGGAAACGGCGCCGGTGCCGGCGAGGTTTGCGCTACCCGCGCTACCGGCGGCACTGGCGCTACCGGTGGCACCGGTGGCGCGCTTTATTTCAGGGCGTCGCGCGTCTGGAGGTGGAAGACGGCTTCGGACTGGTCTTTGGCGATGCGCCCGTCGTCGGTGACGATGAGCACGGAGAGCACGAGCCCCTTGTTGTTGAGGGCGGAGTCGAAGACCGGCTGCACGCTCTTGGGCAGGAAGAAGCAGAAGCGCCCGTAGTCGTAGTAGGAGTGTTCCAGCGGCATTTCGGGACCGCTGAAGTAAATCATCGCGGAACGCCCCGTGTCGGGCTTGAAGACCTCCGCCTCGATGAAGACCTCATAACTGCAAAAGAAGCCGTTGTGCGCGGGGTATTTCGCGAAGAGGCGGACGAGGCCGCGTTCGAGGCGACCGGTGTTCTGCGGCGTTCCCCGGACATTCGGGGCGGGGGAACGGGTTGCGAGGTTTGCGGCGGAGTTGACAGGAGGCATCGTGGCGTGATTGCGGTGTTGCGTGAGGGTTGCGGTGCTTGCGGGAAGCGACGCGAGGGAAGCCGCCGCCGCTACTGGTGCAAGCGCAAAGGAAAGGAAGAAGGATGAAGGTTGAAGGTTGAAGGATGAAGGGGGCGGATGTGTCTTTGCGCGGACGAAAGTGTTGCCGGAGGCAGCAAAAAATCCCCCTTGACGCCCTTCTTCCGCCGGCTTTTTTGCGCCGCTCTCAACCCGCCACTCGCAAAGGTCCCCGCCGTCCACTGTCTCCCCAACCTCCGGTCACTGACCACCGTCCCCAACCACCGGCACCGGTCACTGCCACCGGCACCGGTCACTGGTCACTGGCCACTGGTCACTGACCACTGACCACTGACCACTGATCACTGTCCACTGGTCACTGACCACCGACTACTTCCTCGCTCCACCGCCTCCACCCCTCTCCCAACCACACACCACACCATGACTCGCCATGCCCCCCCCAACTTGCTGCGCGCCAATAGGTTAACGCGCTTAACCACCAACAACGGCACCATCGCTGGCACCGGCGGCGTTGCCGGCGTTCTTGCTGCCGCGCTCGCCATCGGCGGTGCTCTCGCTGCCGGAATCGCCGGCACCGGCGGTGCGTCCGCCGCGCCGTTGTCGCTCGACTCGTTCGACACGCCGGCGGCGTCGGTGAGCATCAACATCGCCGGTCCGAACTATCAGCCGGCGGGCTGGCTCACGGCGGCGCATCCGCAGTCGCTCGCGGGCGCGCCCGGCCGGCTCGTCGAGGCGCAATACTGGAACAACATCGGCGTCTCCGGCACGGCGCTCGCGCTCAAGTCGCTTTCGCTCACCACCACCGGTGTGGCGACGTTCGCCGACCTTGGCGTGAAGGTCTCCTCCTTCACCAGCGGCAACTCCACCGGTTACTCGAACACTACGACCACCACGCCGCCGACTGTGAACATGGGCGACACCGCCGGCTCCTACGCCAACGGGCGGCTCCTGTGGGCTTACGCCGACGACAACAACGGCACCGGTCGCCCGAACCTCACCATCACCGGCCTCGCCGCGACGTTCGGCGCCGCCGCGTCCTACCACGTCTATGTCTTCGTCTCCGGTGACCGCGCCGCGCACGGCTCGTTCAAAATCAACGGCGCGGACTACAAGGGCGGCGACGGCACGACGGTCAGCGGCACCGGCGCGTGGTCGGGCGCGAACTCCGCCTCGCCCGACCCGCTCGTCGAAGGCATCAACGGACAGTTCCTGCACGCCGTCACCGCCGGCGACACGCTCACCGTCGTCGCCAACAACGACGGCGGCAACAACACCGCGCGCACGCCGCTCGCGGGCGTCCAAATCGTCTCCGACCCCGTCAACCACGCCGCCTACTTCTGGGCGGGAGCCGCCGCCGGCGGGACGTGGGACGCCGCGCAGCCGCTCTGGCACAAAGGCGACGCGACCGGCGGGGCGGACTCGTCCTACGGCGCCGGTGCCGCAGCGGGCGCACCGTTGCTCGCGGGCTTCGACATCGGCGCCGCGAACCGCGCCGCGTTCAGCGTCGCCGCCACCGCCGACGCCACCGTCCTCTGGCTCAAATCGGGAACGGTCGCGCTCGCGCCCGCCACCGCCGGCGCGACCCTCCTGCCCGCGCTCACGACCGCCGGTGTTGACGCCGCCGCGACGCTCGAAATCACCGCGCCGCTCGGCGCCGCCGGCGTCCTCCCGCTCGTCACCGGCGACGGCTCGCTGCGCCTCGCCCTGCCCGCCGGCACGACGCAGAAAATCAGCAACCTCGCCAACGCCGGCACCGTCGAACTCGCCGGCGGCACACTCGACTGCGGCACCAACTCCTACGCCGGCAAAACGCTCACCGCCACCGCTCCCGCCGCCGCGCCGGTGGTGCTCAAAATCACCGCCAACAACGGCACGAACTACAACTTCAACGGCACCCTCGCCGGTAGCGGCGCCGTCGCGTTCTCCTTCGACGGCACCGGCGGCAACAAGGTCTATCTCCCGACCGCCTCGCCCGCGTTCACCGGCACCATCTCCGGCGCCACGCGCAATAAAATCGTCCCCACCGGCGACTTCTCGAAGGCGACCTTCGACCTCGACGTGGCGGCGAGCGTCGAGTGCGACAACAACTTCACCGCCGGCGCCATCTTCGTCGGAAACAACACCAGCACCACCGCCCCCTACATCTGGGTCAACAACGGCGCCACCTTCGACATCGCCGGCCTCGCCGACGCCACCACCGGTGCCGCCCCGACCACCGGCGCCCTCACGCGCCCAGCCGCCACCGGCACGCTCGACTTCTCGCTCCAGCACAGCACCTCGTCGCCGATGAACGGGCGCATCACCTCCTCGACCGGCACGTTCCTCATCGCGAACCACAACACGAACGGCACCGTCTCCGTCATCACCGGCAACACGCTCGCCGACCCCGCGAACGGCAAGCGCCTCACCGTCATCAAGGAAGGCGCGGGCACGCTGCGCTTCACGGTCAAGGACGCGCTCGCGCTCGTCACCGGCGGCCTCGTCATCCGCGAAGGCGTCGTTGATTTCACCGGCACCGGCAGCGGCGCGTCGCCCAACATCCAGAACCTCTCCGACTTCAACCTCGTCATCGAAAAGGACGGCAAACTCATCACGCGCTACGACGGCCTGCTCACGCCCGCCGTGCCCGTCGTCATCCGCGGCACCTTTGAAGTCCGCCGCACCAACACGCTCGGCCCGCTCATCCTCGAAGGCGGCGACCTCGAATCGCTCGACGGCTACAACGCCAGCGACTGGCCGGCGGCGCGGCTCTCCGGCAGCGTCACCGTCAACCCCCGCGAAGGCGCCGCCACGTCCCACATCCGCACCACCGACACCAACGCCGCCAGCAACATCGCCCTCGGCCTCTCCTACCTCAACATCCTCGGCACCACATTCACCGTCAACACCGGCGCCGTCCTCGACGCCTCCACCGCGCGCTTCCGCGACACCGCGCACGTCACCACGAGCGGCGACATCCGCCCCGCGTTTCTCGAAAAAGCGGGCGAAGGGCGGATGCTCCTCGGCGGCGCAAACACCTACACCGGCGCGACGCGCGTCCTCGCCGGCACGCTCCAAATCACCTCCGCCGCCGCGCTCGCGAGCACCACCGGCGTCAGCGTCACCGGCGGCGTCCTCCAACTCTCCGCCGCCGGCGCCGCGCCCAAACCCGTCACCATCGCCACCGGCGGTGCCCTCGCGCCCGACTCCGGCATCGCGCACGTCCTCGGAGCCGACACCGCAATCGCCGCCGGCGGTGCCCTCCTCATCGGCTACGAGACCGGCGACGCCGACGACGCCGACGTCGAAATCTCCGCCGCCGCCGGCAAGTCCCTCACGCTCGCCGACGGTGCCGTCCTCGCCTTCAACCTCGGCGCCGCGGGCACGCGCTCCACCGCGCGCCTCGGCACCGGCGTCACGCTGCCGGCGGCCGGCGGACGCCTCGTCCTGCGCCTCCCCGCCAACTACGCCGCGAACCCCGCCGCGTTCGGCGAACTGCGCGTCACCGGCACCGCCGCCCCCGCGACCGCCGCCGCCCTCGCCAACGCCGAAATCGAAAACGCCCCCGCCGGCACCCAACTGCTCTACTCCGCCTCCGGCGACTACTGGTTCCTCGCCGGCTCCGCCCCCGCGTTCGACGCCGCCCCGCTCGGCGAAGGACAGTTCGCCGCCGGCGAAACCGTCACCCTCTCCGCCTCCGCCACCGGCGGCTCCGGCGCCCCGCTCACGTGGCAATGGTTCCGCCTCGCGTTCGACGGCGACGGAACGCCCGTCGCCCTCGCCGACGGCGCCACCGGCGGCGGCGCCACAATCTCCGGCGCAACCACCGCAACGCTCGTCATCACCTCCGCGCGCACCGGCGACAGCGCGCTCTACTACGCCGTCGTCACCGACCAATACGGACGCGCCGCCACCTCCGCCACCGCCGCCGTGGACATCGCCAACACGCCCATCGTCATCACCGCCCAGCCCGCCGACCACACCGGCGTCGCGCCCCGCGCCGGCGTCACGTTCAGCGTCGTCGTCGAAAACGCCGCCGGTCGCGCCCTCGCCTACCAGTGGTTCAAGAACGACACCGCCCACCCGCTCGCCGACGCCGCCGGCACCGCCTCCGCCGCCGCAATCACCGGCACCACCGGCGACACGCTCGCCCTCACAGGCGTCATGCCCGCCGACGAGGGAGAGTTCTTCGTCGTCGTCAGCGACGCATTCGGCGCCACCGCCACATCCTCCGCCGCCTCGCTCCGCCTCAACCTGCCGGCGTTCGACTTCGCCGCCGCCGGCGCGCCGCGCGACGCCGCAATCCGAATCCTCGGCTCCGCCACATTCGCCGCGACACTCGAATACGACGGCGACGCCGCCGACCTCGTCTTCCAATGGTTCAAGGACGGCGCGCCCCTCGCCGACGGCACCGGCACCGGCAACACGCGCATCTCCGGCGCGACCACAGCCGCGCTAACGCTCTCCGCCGCAACCCTCGCCGCCGCCGGCAACTACACCCTGCGCGTCACCGACACCTTCGGGCGCGTCCGCGAAACCTCCGCCACGCTCTCCTTCCTCCTGCCCGAATTCCCGACGAACTCGGCGACGGCGCAGACGGTGCGCGCGGGCAGCGACGCGGTGTTCACGGTCTCGCTCGTCAACGCGCCCGAAACCACCGGCACCGGCGGCGACGCGGCGAACGGCGTCGCGTGGCAGTGGATGCGGACCATCACG
>JAISSQ010000143.1 GCA_031273045.1 Puniceicoccales bacterium | reverse complement strand
CGGTCATGAACGCCGCCGGCAGCAGCGTCAGCCAATAGCATTTGCCGCGCCGAGCGAGCAGCACGCTGACCGCCCAGAGCGTGACCGTCGCGAGCACTTGGTTCGCCCAGCCGAAGTAGCGCCAGATGACCTCAAAGCCGCCCTTGTCGGCGAGCATGTAGAGCAGCAGCGCGAGTGCGCCGGCGAAGAGCGGGACGGTGATGAGCAGACGGTTGCGGACACCGCGCTGGTCGAGTTTCAGGAAGTCCGCGATGGTCAGACGGGCGGAGCGGAACGCGGTGTCGCCGGATGTGATTGGGGCGGCGATGACGCCCAGAAACGCCAACGCGCTGCCGGCGACGCCCAACCAGCCGGTGGTCACGCGGTCAACGACGACGCCCGGCGCCGTGCTCATAATTTCACCGGCACCACCGGCACCGCCGCCGGCGAACGCGGGGTCGTGATAGAAAACCGTCGCCGCCGCCGCCCAGACGAGCGCGACGACGCCCTCGGCAATCATCGCGCCGTAGAACACCGGCCGCGCGTAGCGTTCGCTCGTCAGACACCGCGCCATCATCGGCGACTGCGTCGCGTGAAAGCCGCTGACCGCGCCGCACGCGATTGAGATGAACATCATCGGGAAGAGCGGCGGCACTTCACCGCCGGCACCGGCGGGGTGGCGGTTCTGCAAACCGTCCCAGAGTTCCGGCAACGGCGGCTGCGTCGCGACAATCACGACCAGCAGCGCCGCGCCCATGAACAGCAGCGCGAACGCGAACAGCGGGTAGATTTTGCCGATGATTTTGTCCACCGGCAGCAACGTCGCCGCCACGTAGTAGGCGAAGATTGCGACGAGCCAGAACAGGAACCAGAAGTTCGCCGGCAGCGCGGCGAGCAAGCCGCCGGCGGCGTCACCGGCGGTGCCGGTAACGGGCATTTTCGCCGCGAGCATTTGCGCTGGGTTCGCGACAAACACGACGCCGGCGAGCACCATCACCAACACCGTAAAGCCGCGCATCACGTTCTTGACGACGCCGCCGAGTGCCTCGCCGTGTATTTCGGGCAACGAAACGCCGTCGCGCCGCAACGACGCCATGCCGGCGACGAAGTCGTGCACCGCGCCGCCGAACACGCACCCGAACACAATCCACAGGAACGATGCGCTTCCAAACTTCGCGCCCATAATCGCGCCGAAAATCGGCCCCAGCCCGGCGATGTTCAGGAACTGAATCATGAACACCCGCCACGGCGCGAGCGGCACGTAGTCAACGCCGTCGGGACGGACGAGTGCCGGCGTCTTCCGCGCGGCGTCCACGCCGAGATGCCGCGCGAGGAACCGCCCGTAGAGCAGGTATCCGAGCAACAAGGCGGCGAGTGCGGCGCAAAAGGAAAACATACGACGCGCCACGGTAGCCACCACCTCCAACGCCGGCAACACCGGCGGCGGAAGGAAACGGGCGCGGGACGCGGGGCGCGGCAAGCGAAGAAGTTTTCCGCTGACTTGCGCCGGCGGCACATTTCCATGCGTCCCCGTCATGGACGCTCGCTGGTATCATCTCGACGCAGAGAACAAATTGGTCGGTCCCTTCGACGAGGAGGGGCTGCTGCTCGCCCTCGACGGTGCCGTGGAAACGCTCGTCTGCGAGGACGGCGGCACGCACTGGCGCCCCCTCGCCAAGGCACTCCCGTTCGACAGCAACAGCGCGCTGCTCGCGTTCGCTCTGCGCGTGCTCTTCTTCACCGAACGCGGCGGTCTCGCGCTCGACGCCGCCCCGCTCGCCGCCGCCGCGCTCCAAAACGCGCCCCTGCTCGAAACCGACTCCTACGTCGTCGCCATGCGCCAACTCGCCGCCGGCACCGCCGGTGCCGCCGCGAAAACCTCCGGCGAGACCGAGCGCCAAACCGACATCACCGGCACCTCCTTCTGGAACATGCTCCACACCATGCTGCGCGCGTTCGCGAAGGCGCGCAGCGAGCATGCGCGCTGGGACGAGCCCGGCTTCCTCGACGCCCATCCCGCCGCCGAACTCGTCCGCACCGCCGAGAGCAAAAGCAATCGCAACTGGCGCAAACGCTGGGCCACCGCCGGCGGCGCGCTCTTCGAGAACGGACGCATGGCGGCACCGCCGGACTCGCCCGTCTGGACGAAAATCGCCCGCTGGAACCTGCCTTGGGCACCGCTCGACATCGGCAGCCGCATGACCATCGCCCCCCTGCCCCGCCCCGAAGCCGAACGCCTCGGCGTCATCGCGCCGAGCGCGCGCGCCGCCGCCTTCGACCCGGTTCCCGCACCGCCGGCGACAACCTCCGTCAACACGCTCCGCTGGTCGCGCGAAGCGCGCGAGACCCTCTCCAAACTCTTCGCCGGCGCGCTCACGCTCGACGGCACCGTCGCCACCGTTCGCCTGCGAGGGGAGTAGTGGTCAGTGGTCAGTGGCCAGTGGCCAGTGGCCAGTGGGCAAGCCCCGCCGGCGTGGTCGCCTGAAAGAAATGCTTGTCTCGGTGCCGCCGTCCGCTATCACTCGCGTCCTTCCAATTTTCGGGCCGTAGCGCAGTCTGGCTAGCGCGCTTCGTTCGGGACGAAGAGGTCGGAGGTTCGAATCCTCTCGGCCCGACCATTGGAGAAAAGACCCGCCCCAACGAGGGCGGGTCTTTTGCGTTCAAACGCCCCGCCCGCCGGAACCGTTCAACGCGCCGCCGGTAACGCCGCTTACGCCGCCGCCGCCGGTGACGGAAACGCCAGCGCGAGCAAACCGTCCGTCTGCGCCGTGATTTGCGCTTTGATTTTCGGTTCAAGCCGCGCGAGCCACCGTTCGGGAATGCCGGCGGCACCCCAGAACGCGCCGGCTAGTTGCCCCGTCAGCGCGCCAATTGTGTCGGCGTCGCCGCCGCGATTGACCGCCTCGACGAGCGCGGTCTCGAAATCGTGCGCGTTGAAAAACACGTCGAGCACGGTCTGCATGGTGTCCACCACATAGCCGCTCGTGCGCCCGGGCCACGGCTCGAAGCGGAACGCGGGATGGGCGGCGGTGAGCGCGTCGGCAACGGCGCGACAGTCCGCCCGCGAACCACCGGCGAGCAGGACGCGCGTCATGCGGCCGAGGGCGACGTTCGCGGCGTCCGAAAACACGTGCCCGTGCGTGAGCCGCGCCTGTGCGACGGCTCGCCGCGCGAACTCGGCGTCGTCCCCGAACGGCGTCCCCAACGCCACCGGCAGTTGGCGCATGAGCGCGCCGTTGCCGCCGTCCTCGCGCGCCTCCGGCGCCTCAAGCGTGCCGAGTTGCAGGTAGCGCTGAATGCCGCGCCGGCAGGTGTTCCCGACATCCACCGGACGCGAACGCAGCCAAGCCGCAAAAGCGTCGGCGACGCCCCGCAAATCCCAACCGCCGGCGGCGAGCATCGCGGAACCGACGGCGAGCGCCATCTGCGTGTCGTCGGTGACCTGTCCGGGCTTGAGCCGCAGCCAGCCGCCGCCGGTCATCTCGCGCAGCGGTCCCTTGTGCTCGAAGCGAATTTCGTGCGGCAGCAGGAACTCCGCCGGCGCGCCAAGCGCGTCGCCGACGGCGAGGCCGAGAAACGCGCCCAGCGCGCGCTCATGAGTTTGCGCGTTCATTGCGGGGAAGATGGAGCAGGAGCAGTGCCGGCGGGGGAACCGGTGCCGACGGGAGTGCCGCCGGCGGCGTTGCCGTTGCCGGCGGGCGCGTTGCCGGCGAGGAGGGCGAGGAGGCCGGCTTCATCAAGGACGGGGATGCCGAGGGCGCGGGCGCGGTCGAGTTTCGAGCCGGCTTCGGCACCGGCGATGACGTAGTGGGTCTTCGCGCTGACGCTTCCGCTGACGCGGCCGCCGGCGCGTTCGATGCGCTCGCGGGCTTCGTCGCGGGTGAGGTGCGGAAGCGTGCCGGTGAGGACGAAGGTCTTGCCGGAGAGCGGGAGGGAGCGGGGAGCAGGGAGCGGGGAGCGGGGAGGAAGTCCGGCAGAAGGGATAAGGGATGAGGGCAAAGGGATAAGGGTAGTTTCCTGCGGCGGAGGTGCGCTTTCTGCCCTTTGCCCTTTGCCCTTATCCCTTTGCCCTTGTTCCCCTGCACTATCTCCCCGCTCCCCATTCTCCGCTCCCTGCTCCCCACCGAAATTCAGGCCGGCGGCGCGGAGGCGTTCGATTTGCTCTTTGTGGGCGGGGTCGGCGAACCAAGTGAGGATGCTTTGGGCGACGACGGGGCCGACGCCGAAGATGACGCTGTCTTCGGCGGTGAGGGTGTTGCCGGCGGCACTGATGCGGGGGCGGCGGAAGGCGTCGTAGCCGGCGGTGGCGAGGGCGTCGAGGGAGCCGAAGTGGCGGGCGAGGTCTTTGGCGGTTTGCATGCCGACGTTGGGGATGCCGAGGGCGTGGATGAGGCGCCAGAGGTCGCGGCGTTTGCTGGCTTCGAGGGCGGCGAGGAGGTTGTCGGCGGATTTGGCGGCGAAGGAGCGGGTGGGGGCGGCGGTGGCGGTAGCGGTGGCGGTGGTGGTGGCGGCGTGAACGCCGCCGCTGCAACTGGATTCTGCGCCGGCGAAGAGGTCTTCTTCTTCGCCGGTGGCTCTGGTGCCGGTGGTGCCGGTGCCGGTGGCGGTGGTGCTTATTTCGAGCAGTTTTTCGCGGGTGAGGGCGTAGAGGTCGGCGGGGGTTTGGGCGGCGGTGCTGTCGAAGAGGGCGGCGGCGGCGGCGGGGCCGAGGCCGCGGATGTCGAGGGCTTGTTTGGAGCCGAAGTGGGCGAGGCGGCGGATGAGTTGGGCGCGGTTGGGGGCGCGGAGGCGCCATTCGGCGTCACCGGCGGCGCGGGCGGCGTCGAGGCCGAGTTCAGCGAGGCGGGCGGCGAAGTCGAAGGGCGGCGGCGGGTCGGCGGGGTCGCGGCGGTCGGGTTCGACGCGGACGACTTGCGGGATGATTTCGCCGGCTTTCTCGACGGCGACGATGTCGCCTTCGCGCGCGTCGAGGCGGGCGATGAAGTCCTCGTTGTTGAGTGTGGCGCGGGAGACGTTGGTGCCGGCGAGTTCGACGGTCTCGAGTTCGGCGACGGGTTTGATGACGCCGGTGCGGCCGACTTGGAAGGTGATGGCGCGGAGGCGGGTGAGGGCTTGGTCGGGGGCGTATTTGAAGGCGGCGGCCCAGCGGGGAAATTTGCTGTTGGCACCGGCGCGGCGTTGGGCGGCGACACTGTCGAGTTTCACGACGGCGCCGTCGGTCGGGTAGGCGAAGTGTTTGCGGCGTTCGCCGAGCGCGGTGACGTGCTGCCAGATTTCGTCGGCGCCGGCGGCGCGTTCAAAGAATTCGACGACGGGGAGGCGCCAGCGTTGGAGTGCGGCGCGGAAGTCGGTGAGCGTCGGGAAGGTGCCGGCGGGGGCGACCTCGCCGAAGCCGTAGAGGACGATTTCGAGTTTGCGCGCGGCGCACTCGGCGGGGTTGAGCAGTTTGAGCGTGCCGGCGGCGAGGTTGCGGGGGTTCGCGTAGGGCGGGGCGCCGGCGGCTTCGAGGGCGGCGTTGATGCGGGCGAACTCGGCGTTGGTCATGTAAATCTCGCCGCGGATTTCGACGCGGTCGGGGAACGGCGGGGCGAGTTCGCGGGGGACGGCGGCGATGGTGGCGACGTTGCGGGTGACGTCGTCGCCGACGGCACCGTGCGCGCCGCGCGTGAGGGCGCGGGCGAGGCGGCCGTTTTCGTAGAGGAGCGAGACGGCGACGCCGTCTATTTTCGGTTCAACGATGAAGGGTTTTCCCGATGCGGTGCCGGTGGTACCGGCGGCGGGGGCGGTGCCGGCGGCGGCGGTTTCGAGGTAGGAGGCGGCGCGGGTGGCGAAGGAAGCGAGTTCGCCGCGGGTGTAGCATTTTTCGATGCTCAACATCGGGGCGCCGTGGGCGGCTTTGGAAAAGCCCTCGGTGTGGTCGTCGGAGAGGGTCTCGGAAGTGTCGGCGGCGGCGTCGGCGAGGGCGGGGTTGGCGGCGAGGAGGGCGTCGCGCTCGCGGGTGAGGCGGTCGTATTCGGAGTCGGGGATTTCGGGGCGGCCTTGCTGATAGAGGGCGTTGTGGCGGGCGATTTCGGAGCGGAGGAAGGCGAGGCGGGCGGCGGGGTTTGGGGAGGGAGCGGGGAGCGGGGAGCGGGGAGCGGGGAGCGGGGCATACTCTGGACGCTGGACGGCGGGCGCGGAAGGGGCTTGTTCGGCGGCGGCGGCGAAGAGCGGGAGGTCGTCGGTGGAGGCGTTGCCGGCGGACGCGGCGGCGTTGTCGGAGTTCATGGCGGAGAGCGAAGCGGCTTTTGGGGAAAGGGGCAAACGGTGCCCGCCGGTGGTGCGTTCGCGGGGCACTGCCGGTGCCGCCGGCGGCTTCGCGTCCGCCGCCGCCACGGACACCATCCCCGTCGCCAAAAACAGAAACGCGCCGGCGGCGCGAAGGGCACCACCGGCGGCGTTTGCGAGGGTTGCGCGTCGGAACGGCATGGCGGGGACGCGCCCGCGCTATTTCGCCGGCGCGAGGAAGTGCTCGTTGATTTCCGGCACGGCGTGGCACACCGAGCCGTTGTGGTGGACGTTGGCGACCTCGGTGATGATGGCACCGGCGGGACCGGCGATTTGCCAGTGCCAGCCGAAGACCTTGCCGAGTTTGTCGAACTCGCCGGGCGAAAGTTTGACGGCGTGGCGCGCCTTGACCGTTCCCTTGTAGGCGGCGGGGATTTTCACGTCGGCGAAATCCTTCAGGTTGTCGGTGCCCTCGCCGACGGTGTAGGTCGCGCCGTTATGCACCCACCAGCCCTCCATTTTCGCGGGCAGATTGCCTTCCTTCGGCGTCTTGTGCATGTGCTCCGGCAGCATCTGGTGGGGCAGCAGGAAGAGGTGCTGGAGCATGTAGCGGTCGCGCACGTTGTTATCAATCATGATGGCGGCGAGACCGACCTCGGTGAACTTGCCCGTGCCGTAATCGCTGACCCAGAGGGCGTCGCGCGTCTTGCCGGTGACGGGGTAACCGTAGAAATGCATGAGTTTGATGACGGCGTCCTTGGCGGCCTCGGTGTCGAACTTGCCGTCCTTGTAGAACTGCTCGTTCGAGAAGGTCAGCGCGGCGGGCGTCTTGGCTCCGGCGACCGCCGCCCCGGAACCACCGGCGGCGGACGACTCGGCGTCGTGCGTGTTGAACAGATTACAGGCGGTCAGCGTCGCGAGGGCGGCGAGAGCGGGCAGTTTCAAGAGAAGTGTTTTGCGCATGTTCGGGATGGGATTGGTTGGGAAAAGGCGCGCATGGTGAGCGCGCCCGCGCCCTTTGCAAGCGGCGAGTGGAATGGCTCAATGAGCACCCTCATGCGCACCCCAGAAAACAGGCGCGGCGCGCCGAAAAAGCCAGACGCCACCGGCACCGGCAGCGCCGCCACCGGCACCGGCAGCACCCCGGTCACCGCCGGCGAAATCGGCGAAAACGCCCTCATCGCGCGCATTCGCAAAATCCTCGGCGACACCTCCGCGCCGCCGCCGCGAGGCATCGGCGACGACTGCGCCGTGCTCCCCGTTCGCCCAAACGCCGGCACCTCGTGGATGCGCCTCGCAACAACCGACTGCGTGCTGCGCGGACGCCACTTCGACGACGCCGCGCCCGCCGCCGCCGTCGGCGAAAAACTCGTCAACCGCAACCTCAGCGACATCGCCGCGATGGGCGGAACGCCGGCGGACGCGCTCCTCGCCCTCGCGCTCGGCGCGGAAACGCCCCTCGCGTGGTTGGACGGATTCATCGCGGGCGTCGCCGCCGCCGCACGCGAGGCGGGCGTCGAAATCGCCGGCGGCGACATCACCGATGCCGGCGTTCCGCGCTTCTTCTGCGCCACGCTCGCGCTGACCGGCTTCGCGCGCCACCCGTTGCCGCGCCACGGCGCGCGCGCCGGCGACATCCTGCTCGTCACCGGCGCGCTCGGCGGAGCCGTCGCGAGCGGACGCCACCTGCGCATCCGTCCGCGCCTCGCCGAGGGACGCTGGCTCGCCCAACGGCGCGCGAAGAACGCCGCCGGCACCGGCAGCACCGCCGGTTCCGTGCGCGCGTGCATGGACATCTCGGACGGGCTGGCGAAGGACCTCCCCGCATTCCTGCCCGACGGCGCGTCCGCCGCGCTCTTCCCCGACTCCATCCCAATCAACGCCGGCAGCGGACTGCGCGGCGCGCTCACCGACGGCGAGGACTACGAACTGCTCGTCGCCGCCACGCCGGACACCCGCGACGCCCTGCTCGCCGCATGGCACCGGCGCTTCCGCGAAACGCCGCTCACCGTCATCGGCGAAGTCGTCTCCGACCCGCTCGCGCCGGGGCGTCTGCTCGACGCCGCGACGCTCCGCCCGCTCCTGCCCGAAGGTGCCGGCGGCTTCGAGCACTTCGCCAGCACCGCCGGCGGTGCTCCGCGCTGAAGCGTTCCTTGTTTCGCCGGCGCCTTTGCGCCAACCTCCGCCCCATGCCAGAAACGGCGACCATCCCCCCGTTCCCAGCGCCCCGCGACGGCGCGCCCGACGTGCTCTTCGTTACCGGCGAGCACTCCGGCAGCGACCATGCGGCGCGCCTCCTGAACGGGCTGCGCGCGCGCCGTCCCGGAATTCGCGCGGCGGCACTCGGCGGTCCCGCGCTCGCCGCCGCCGGCGCGCAAACGCTCTTCGACACCACGCGCTTCTCCGCCGTCGGACTCGTCGAAGTGCTCGCCAACCTCGGCTACTACCGGCTGCTCTTCCGCCGCACGCTCGAATGGATTCGCGAGCACCGGCCGCGCGTCGTCGTGCCGGTGGACTACCCCGGCTTCAACCTGCGCCTCGCCGACCGCCTCCGCCGCGAAGGCCTCTCGCGCAAGGGCGGCGGCACCATCGCCGTCTGCCAATACATCGGCCCGCAAATCTGGGCATGGAAGGCGGGGCGGCGCTTCAAGATGGCGCGAGACCTCGACGCGCTTGGCGTGATTTTCCCGTTCGAGGTGGACTGCTACGCGGACACCGCGCTGCCGGTGCGCTTCGTCGGACACCCGTTCGTCGCCCCCGACTCCCCGCCGCCGCCGGTGCGCCACGAACCCGGCGCGCCGGTGCTGCTCCTGCCCGGAAGCCGCCCGAAGCCGGTGCGCAAAATCTTCCCCGTCCTGCTCGCCGCGTGGCGCGAATACCTGCGCGCGGCGGAGACGGACGTTGCCGCCGCCGGCAGCGGCGGCGTCAAAAAACTCCCGCGCGAGGCGGTCGTGCTCCACACCGGCGAGCCGGTGCTGGACGAATTGCGCCGCGCGCTCGAACGTTTCGCCGACATCGCCCCGACCGTGCGGCTGCTCGCGCGCGGCGAGGCACCGGTGCCGGTGGCGGCGTCGGCGGCACTGATGAGTTCCGGCACGGTCTCGTTGAGCGTCGCCCTCGCCGGCATTCCGGGCGCGATTGCCTACCGCGCGAACCCGCTCACGTGGCTCATCGGGCGGCGGCTCGTCAAAGGCGTCGAATACCTCGGCATCGCGAACATCCTGCTCAAACGCCCCGCGTGGCCGGAGTTCCTGCAGGACGCCGCGCGCCCGCAAACCCTCGCCGCCCGACTGCGCGAATGCATCTCCGACCCGGCGGCGGCGACACTCGCCCACACCGACGCCGCCGAACTCCACTCCATGCTCGGCGGCGGGATGGACGACATCGGCGACGCCGCCGGCTGGCTCTGCGAGTGGGTCTGAAGCAACCACCGGTGCCGCCTCACTCGCTGTGCAGGTCAATCAGGTGGCGGCCGCGGGCTTCGGCGCGGGCGGCAAGCAAGGCAAGACCGGAAGCGGTGTGAAGCGGTCTGCCGGCGGCGGTGGAAGTGCTGCCGGCGGCGCGGACGGCGTCGGCGATGGCGAAGCATTCGGTGATTTGGGCGCGGACGGCGCGCAGGGCGTCGCGCAGACGCAGCGCGGGGTCGCGCAAGAGCGAGCCAACGGTGCAAGCGCCGGAGACGCCGGTGATGACGAGGCGTGGGGAATGGGGAACGGGGAGCGGGGAGCGGGGAGCGGTGCTGGTGCCGGTGCCGGTGGTAGCGGCGGTGCCGGTGAGTCGCACATCAAAAGCGGCGTAGTGCAGTCCTTTGCCGGTGGCGGCGAAAACGCCGTCCGCGAGGGCGTCGAGCGCGGCGGCAAAACGTTCGCAAACTTCACTGCCGGCACTGCTGATTTCCTTCACGCGCGAGCCGCAGGCGGCGGTGCCGATGTCGCTCAACACGGCGCGTTCGCCGGCGGGGAGCACTCCTTCGGCGCGTTGCCAGTTGAAGCGCAGCAGCAGGTCGGCGTCGGCGACAAGCGAGTCGTCCGCCAAAATGAGGTCTTCGAGCGCGCGCCGTCCGTCGCCGGTGACTGCCGGCGGCGTCTTGGTGCAAACGGACAGGAGACGTCCGCGCGTCTCGCCCGGCCGCCGGCACCAGAGGACTTCAAACTCGTCGCCGGCGACCCATTCCTGCGCGAGCGCGTCCTCGCGGAAATGCTCAAACCATTCGGCGGCCTGCCGCTCACCGGCAATGCGGTTGACGCCGAGGCCGTCGTCGCCGGTGTCGGGCTTGAGGACAATCGGGAACGCGACGCCGGCGTCGCGCATAAACCGCCGCAGCGCGTCGAGCCGCGCCGAATTTTCACCGGCGGGAATTCTCGCGAAACGCGCGATGGATTTCTCCCCCGCTCCCCGCTCCCCGCTCCCCGCTCCCTTTTCCAAAACGCCCAGCATTTCGCTTTTCGCGCTGCCGGTGAAACCGCCGTGGCTGCCGAGCGCGGGGTTGGCGGCGGCGACGCCTCCGAGGTTGAAGCGGCGCAGCGCGTTCCAAATGACGGTGCCGGCGACGGGCGCGTAGAGCAGCCAGTCGCGCCAGAACTCGTGGTGACGCCGGCGGCGCATCCGCGCGACAATGCGCCGGCGGCCGCGCCACGTCAGCGCGGGCACGAGCACGTGCATCAAAAACCAGAACCCGAAGAGCAGCCCCAACGCGACCCACATCGCGTTGTGTTTGAGCACCTCGAAACGCTCGAACATCGCGTCACCGCCGAGTTTCTCGGACAGGTGCCACGCGACCCACACGAGCGGCGGCGTCCACAGCGCGGCGGCGACGAAGAACAAAATTCCGAGCCGCCACAGCGAGAGGCGCATAATGCCGGCGCTCACGAACGTCGGCAGCCGGCTCGCCGGAATGAAGCGCGACGTCACGATGAGCAGCAGCCCTTGGAAGCCCTTCTTCTCGAACCAGCCCGCCATCCGGTCGATTTTGTATTCGGGCAAAATCCAGCGCAGCGGCGGCACGCGCAGCGCGGGACGACCGAGCGTGTAGCCGACGAGGTAGAGCGTGAAGTCGCCGATGAGGATGCTGATGAGGCACGCGGTCGTCGCCGCCGTGAACGACAACACGCCGTTCGCGACGAGCAGGCCGGAGGCGAGGCACGTCGGGTCCTCGGCGACGAACGCGCACAAGATGATGATGACCATCAGCACCCACATCCGCGCCCCGTGCGCCGGCTGCGGACGCGGCAGCGCGTTGCCGGCGGCGGCGTTGCCGGCAGTCCCCTTCTCCGCCGACATGAAAAATTTCCCCAGCCGCTGCGCGAGTTCGTTACCGGCGGCGTCGTCGTGCTCGAACACCCAGTGTCCGCCGGCGGTGAAAAACGTCTCCGCCTGCGGCGCGATTTCCTTCGTGTAGCGGGCGGTGTCGGCGGCGACGACCCAGTCGTCCTCGCCGTGCGCGAGGAACAGCGGTCCGCGATACGCGCCGAGGAACGGCTTCATCACCGTCAGGTCGCCGTCCCAGAAAACGCGGGCGTATCTGGCGTTGACCGGCGAGCGGTCGAGCGCGCCGAAGTGCGGCAGCGCGACCTCCGCCAGCCGCGTGAACGCGAGGTGAAACGTGAAGACGATTTTGTTGACGATATGGTTGCCGAGCAGGTCGAACTCCTGCGCGCCAACGCTCGACACCAACGCGAGCGAGCGCACCGCCGCCGGTCGCAGCCGCGCGAGTTCGACCGCCGCCGCGCCGCCCTGCCCGAACGCGACGATGTGCGCGCCGGCAACGTGTTTCGCGTCGAGCAACGCCGCGAGTTCCTCGGCGGCGGCGCGACCGGAGTAATCGCTGACGCGCCACACCGACGCCCCCGCGCCGGGCAAGTCCGGCACGATGACGCGCCTGCCGGTGGCACCGGCAACGCGCTCCGCCAGCGGCACCAGCGCGGAGCCATCGCCCCACGCCGAGTGAATGAAAAGCACCGGAGCGGCGGCGGAGGAAGTGCCGGCGGTAGTGCTGCCGGCAGTTTCGCTGCCGACGGCGGCAAATTCCCTTGTGGCGAGCGGAGCACCTTCCGGCGGCGGTTCCGGTTCGCGGAAATGCCGCACTGCGTTCGAGGCGAGCGCGAGTAGTAGAAACACGCCGAAGAACAGCCATTTTCGCGGCACGCGCGTCCGTCCGCGCGGCGCGTCGCCGGCACTGCCGCCGCCATTGCCGGAACCATCACCGCCACTGCCGGCGGCGGCGTCTGGCGTGCCGCCGGCGGCGGAGATTCGGGCGTTCTGGGCGGTGTCGGACATGTTGCGCAAAGCGTCGTTGAAACCTGAAAAGCACGGTTGAGACAAGGGCGGCTTGCGGGATTTCTTTTTGCCAGACGCCCCGCGCCGCCTACGTTTCGCGCCCTGTCGCCCGCGACACTTTTTTTCGCTCTCTTTCCCGAATTCTTTTCCGCACCCTGCACACGCAACACTCATGACCACTCTCGCCCTCATTCTCGCGGCGGCGGACGCCGCGCAAAACGCCGCCCAAGGCGCCGCCGGTGCCGCCGGTTCCGGTTTCAGCGGAAGCATCCAAGGCGGTCTCGGCTGCCTTGGCGCCGCCATCGGCGTCGGGCTTGTCGGCGCGCGCGCCGCCGAAGCCGTCGGTCGCAACCCGTCCGCCTCGGGCAAGATTCTCGTTCAGGGCATCCTCGGCATGGCGCTGGCGGAAGCCGTCGCGTTCTACGCGCTCTTCATCAAATAAGAGGGAGCCGGACGCCATGACGCCAGCCACCGCCCCCGTCCTTTTCGCCGCCACCGGTGACGCCGCAACCGGCGACGGCGGCGCGCTTGACGCCGCCGGCGACCTGCTCTCGCGCTTCGGCGTGAGCGTCCCCTCGTTGCTCGTCTCGCTGCTCAACTTCGCGCTCGTCGCCCTCGCGCTCTACTTCCTCGCCGTCCGACCGGTGTTGCGCGCGCTCGACGCCCGCAACGCGAAGATTGAGGCGGGGTTGCGCGACGCCGAGGCCGCCGCGAGGAAACTCGCCGACGCCGAGCGCGAGTGCCGCGAACGCCTTGCCGCCGCCGCCGGCGAGGGGGCGAAAATCGTCGGCGAGGCGGGCGAGCGCGCGAAGGCGCTTGCTGAAAAAATCGCCAAGGACGCCGCCGCCGAAGCCGCCGCATTGCTCGAACGGGCGCGTGCGCAGACCGAGCGCGACCGCGACGGCATGCTCGCCGAGTTGCGCGCCGAGACCGCCCGCCTCGTCGTGGAGACGACCGCGAAGGTGTTGCGACGCGAACTTGGCGACGCCGAACGCGCGCGTCTCGCCGCCGCCGCCGCCGGTGAAATCGCCGGCGCCGCCGCGTAAGCCGCAGCCGTCCGCCCCACCCCGCCCCGCCGCCCATGCTGTCCCAAGTCCGCGCGCGCGGAGCGCGTTACCCGCACATTCTGACGGACTATTTCGACACGCTCGTGTTCCGGCGCGTGCACCCGTTCGAGGTGCTCAAAATCTGGGCGTGTCAGGTGCGCGCCCCGCTTGGGGTGCGTTGCTCGGCGGCGGAACTTTACGCGATTCGCATGGCGACGCTCGACGCCGTCGGACCGGCGCGCCCGCGCCCCGCCGGCGTTTTCCCGCCGCTGTCCTACACCTACCGCGAGTGGCTGTCCGCATTGCGCGCGCGCCTCGCCGCCGCCTCGCTGCTACCGCCGGAGACGCCCTTTGAGGAGTTTTTGCGCGTGTCGCTCGAAATCGAGGAGCGCGTCGAACTGCTGTGCCAATACCCGAACGAGCGCGCCGTCGAGGTGCTCGCCGAGTGGCGCGCCGCCGGCAAGAAACTGCACGTCGTCTCCGACTTCTACATGCCGCGCCGCAGCATCGCGCGCGCGCTCGAACACTTCGGACTAGCGCACCTTTTCGACAACGTGTTCGTCTCCGGCGACCTCGGCGCGACGAAGCAGGACGGCTCGCTCTACCCGCTCGTTCTGGGGCGGCTGGGCGTGCGCGCGCGCGACGCCTTCATGTTCGGGGACAACCACCGGTGCGACGTCCTCAACGCCCGCGCCGCCGGCATCGCCGCCGTCCAAATCCGCCACCGGCACAACGCGCTGCTACCCAAAATCCGCCGCCGGCTGCTGGGGACCGGCTCGACGCGCGACAATTTTTCGCGGGCGTTCCGCGAGCACGAGCGCGCGTGCCGGCGCTCCGGCGCGCCGTTTTGCGAATACGTCCTCGCCTACTACTTCTTCACCGAACGGCTCTTCTTCCGGCTGCGCGAACTGCGCGCGCGCCACGTGGTCTTCCTCGCCCGCGAGGGCTTCCTGCTGCGGCAGTTCTTCGAGGCCTACCAGGACGCCCGCGCCGCGCCCGAACTGCGCGTTTCGACGCACTACCTGCGCATGTCTCGCCAGTCCGCGACCCTGCTGCGGCTGCGCCCGCTCGACACGGAGACCTTCCCGCACATCACCGCCGCCAGCGCGCGCGACTTCCTCGGCGCGTGCGGCTTTGACGAGGCGCAGATTGCCCGCCTCGCCACCGAACTCTCCGGCTCGCTCACGCGCGTCGAGCCGGACTTCAAGCGTTCCGAGTGCTTCCGGCGACTGCTCGCGAGCGAACGCTTCCGCGAACTCTACGCGCGCAACATCGAGACCAGCCGCGAGGCGTTCCGCCGCTACTTCGCCGGCTTCAACCTCGCCGCCGGCGACGAGGTGGTCGTCGTGGACATCGGCTGGACGGGGCGCATGCAGGACGCGCTCGCCGAGGTGTCCGGTCTCCCCGCGCGCGGTCTCTACCTCGGGCTGCGCCGCCCCGCCTCGCTCACGATGGACACGCCCAAGGAGGGGCTGATTTTCAGCACCGTCCCGCGCCGCTCGCCCTACTACGACTCGCTCGACATCAACCGCCAAATCTACGAGCAACTGCTCATGGCACCCCACGGCGGCGTGGTCTCCTACGCGCTGGGCGAGGACGGCTCGTGCATCATCAACGAGGACTACCGGCGCGCCGAGCGCGAGGTGTTTCAGGGCAGCGTCGCGCCCGTCCAACAAGCCATGCTCGCCGCGTTCCGCCGGTTGCTCACCGACCCGCGTCTGCACTGCTACGAGGACGAATGGCTGCTGCGGCACCTCGCGCGAATGGGCGTGCGCAGCGGCGTCTTCGCCGGTGCCGGACGGCGGCGGTTCCTGCGCGAAATCTCACGCGGCTTCGTGGACAACTTCGCGGCGGTCAAGGTGGGCGTGCGCTACACACCGGCGCTCGCGGGCGGAGGAAAGCCCGCCGGCGGCACCGGCGGCGGCAGCACCAAGTCCGCCGGTGGTGGCGGTGTCTCCGACGCGCCGACGCTCCGGCAACTCCTGCTGTGGCCGCTGCGCCCCGCCCCGCTGTCGCGCTACATGGTGAAGGTGTGCACCCTCGAAAACCCGCTCGTCCGCTGGCTGCTCACGCTGTTCCTCGTGTTGCCGTGGTATGTCCGGCAGCGGTTCGACAACGGGCGCGGCGGCGTTTCCGCCAGCGCGCGCGCGCTGCCGGTGACCTTCGACAACGTCCGGTGAGTGCCGCCGCCGGTGGCACCGGTGGCGGTCGCGAGGCGATGTTCACGAGACGAGCCAGCGCAGGAGGCACGCGCCGGCGGCGACGGCACCGGCGACGAGCAACACCACGGCGAGCGTCCGCCGCTCGGAAGCGGTCTGCCGGAAGCGCGGCAAGAATTCGAGAACGCTCCTACCCATGGGTTCGTCCTCCCGCGCGCGCGGCTACGCGACCGCCAACGCGTCGAAACTCGCCCGCACGTAGTCGCACAGCCCGTGCAGGCGGGCGAACGAGACGCGGTCGGCGAAGGGCGCCAGCGCGGCGTCGGCGGCGTCAATTTCGGCGCGGAACGCCCGCGCGCACTCGGCGGGAATTCCGGCGGCGGTCATGAGGTCGGCGAGTTCCGCCGGCGCGACGAGCCGCTGCTCCATTCGCGCCGCGAACGCCGCCGCCGCGCCGGGTTCGAGTTGGCGCAGGTAGAGCAGCGCCGGCAGCGTGAATTTCCCGCTCTCGAAGTCCGTCCCCAGCGTTTTCCCGATGCCCGCCTCGTCGCCGGCAAGGTCGGCGACGTCGTCGAAAATCTGGTATCCGGTTCCGAGGTGCCGCCCGAAGAGCGCGCAGGCGTCGGCGTAGGGCGAGGCGTAATCCCCGGCGGCGGCACCGGCGGTGCTACCGGCACCACCGGTGGCGGTGTCGCCGAGAGCCGCGCCAAGGCGGCAGGAAATCTCGAACAGTTCGGCGGTTTTGAGGCGGATGATGCGGAAGTATTTTTCGAGCGGCAGACGGGCGTCGCCGCGCGCGAATGTCTGGCAAATCTCGCCGGAGACGACTTGGCGCGTCGCGGCGGAGACGAGCCGGCACACGTCGGTGGTCGGGAATTGCGAGGCGAGCACGAGCGCCTGCGCGAAAAGGGCGTCGCCGAGCAGCACCGCCGAGTGCGCTCCGTGGCGCGCCGCGACCGTCGGCGAGTTGTGGCGCACGAGGGCGCCGTCGAGGATGTCGTCGTGGACGAGTGTCGCGAGGTGGACGAGTTCGACGATTGCGGCGGCGCGCACGAGTGCCGGCGACGGTTCGCCGTCCGTCCAGCCGGCGTAGAAAACGAGCGCGGGGCGGAGCCGTTTTCCGGCGTGGGCGAAAGTTTCCGCGACGAGTTCGCGCACCGCCGGTTCGAATTCGCCCGTTTGGGCGGCGAGGAACTCGTCCAGCAGCCGCAGGTGTCCGCGCAGAGGCGCAAAAAACGCCCCGCTGGCGCGTTCGCGGTCGGTTGGGGCGTTCGGTGCGGCGTTGGCGTTGGCGTTCTTGGCAGCGTTAGCGGCAGCGTTCTCGGCGGGCGTCTCCGGCATGGAAGGGCTGACGTTAGCCGGTGCCGGTGGTGTGGCAAGTTTCGCTTTGGACACAGGCGAGATTGGGGCGCGTATTTCGCCGGCGGCGCGGTGCCGCCGGCGGGGTCGTTCACGCCGCAATCGCCGCGTCGGTGCCGTAGGGCTTGCGCTGTTCGCGGCGCAGGAGGGCGTTGGCTTCGGAGTCGTTTTTGAAGCGTTCGGTGGCGGGGTCCCATTCGAGGCGCCGGCGCAGTTTCATCGCGATGTGCGTGATGAGGCAGATGGTGCACGAGCGTTGTCCTTCCTCGGCGGGGCACAGCGGCTTCTCGCGTTTGCGGATGCTTTCAAGCCAGTCCCGGTGGTGGTTCGAGGACTTTTTCAGGCGCACTTTCTCGTCCTTGCCGAGCGGGCGCAACAGCGCGGGGTCGCTCGCCTGCAAGCCCGACTGGTTCTTCATCTCGCCGGTGACGGGGTCGCTCGCCGATGCCGTGTAGCCGCCGCGCGAAACGAAAATCCATTTGCCGTTTTCGCCCTCGTAGCGGATGCCGTTTTTGTAGGCGTGCGACGTGTGCATGACGACGCCGTTGGCGTAGCCCGCCTGCGCGTGGAAGTTGCCGTGCACGTCCCAAATGCCGTGGTCGGGGAAGTTCACTTGGTCAACCTCGACCCACACGGGACCGGTCAACTCGGTGTCCATTCCCCACGCCGCGCTGTCGAAATGGTGCTGCCCCCAACCGGTAATCATTCCGGCGCCGAACTGCTCGACGCGCAGCCAGCCCGGCCGTCCGTAGCCGCGCTGCGGGTGAACTTTCTCCTCGATGTAGGGGATGACCGGCGTGGAGCCGAGCCACGCGTCGTAGTTGAGCGCTGCCGGCGACTCGGTCGGCTTCGGCTGCGGGTCCTTGTGGGCGGGGTCGCCGGGCAGGCCGATGCGGACGGTTTTCAACGCGCCGATGCGGCCGTTGCGGACGAATTCGGCGGCGACGCGGAACTGCGCCATCGAGCGCTGCTGCGTGCCGATTTGGAGAACGACGCCGCCGCGCTTGACGGCGGTGACGAGTTGCCGCCCCTCGACGACCGTCAACGAGGTCGGCTTCTGCAAATAGACGTGCTTGCCGGCGAGCGCGGCGACAATCGCCGGCTCCGCGTGCCAGTGGTCGGGCGTGCTAATCATCACCGCGTCGAGTTTCGCGTCGCGCAACATCGCGCGGTAATCGCCAAAGGTGGCGACGTTCACGCCGGCGACTTTGAGTTTCTTGTATCTGCCCTCGACGAGCCGCTTGCCGTCGGCGAGGCGGTTGCGGTCGAGGTCGCAGACGGCGACGACGCGGGCGAGTTTCGTCAGCCCCAGCGTTTCGCCGAGGTCGTGGTCGCGCGCGATGCGGCCGCAGCCGATTTGACCGATTTGGAGCAGATTGCTCGGCGCCTCCGCGCCCAGCACGCGGGCGGGGATGATTGCGGGGAACGCCGCCGGCAGCGCGAACGCGCCGGCAACGGCGGTTGCGGCGTTGCGCAGAAAGAGCCGGCGACCGATTGCGCCGCCGAAGACGCGGGCGGCGGGAGCGGCGGAATTGGAAGGCGCGGGCGAGGAAGGAGCGGAGAGAGACATAGGGCGCACGAGACACCGCGCCGCCGGCGGTGGTTCCGCATTCTCGGGGTGCGCGCACCGGCACCGCACATGGAGCGCCGCACATGGAGCGCCGACTTTCAAGTCGGCTCGCCTCCTCTATGCGGCGTAGCCGCCACTCCTTTTTTAAGAAAGCAAGGCGGCTATCGCCGCACCACCACCGAGCCGACTTGAAAGTCGCTCCAATAAGGGTGTTCGCCGCTCCGCCACTGGGAGCGCCGACTTTCAAGTCGGCTCGCCTCCTCTATGCGGCGCAGCCGCCACTCCTTTTTTAAGAAAGCAAGGCGGCTATCGCCGCACCACCGCCGAGCCGACTTGAAAGTCGGCGCTCCATGTGTCGGCGCTCCATGTGGTGGCGCCCCATGTGGTGGCGCCCCAGGGGTGTATCGGCTTGGCGTGTGGCGATTGGGAGCGCGGGTCTCCTGACCCGCAACTGGGAGCGCCGACTTTCAAGTCGGCTCGTCCGTTCTATGCGGCGTAGCCGCCACTCTTTTTTTTAGAGAAAGCAAGGCGGCTGCGCCGCAACACTGCCGAGCCGACTTGAAAGTCGGCGCTCCATGTGCGGCGCTCCATCCTTTCTTTCATCCTTCAACCTTCATCCTTCATCCTTTCCTTCATCCTTTCCTTCCTCCTTTCCTTCCCCCTTTCTTCAGAACCGCACGCGGTAGCCGGCGTTGAGGGACCAGGGTTTGGTGTATTTTTCGCCGAAACTGTATTCGTATTCAAAATACACCTGCTGGGTCGGGTAGCCGGATTCGGTGATTTCACCGGCGGCGGTGAGGGTGGTTTTCGCCCCGCCGAACGCCCAGTTGAACCCGACGCCCACGACGCCGCGCAGTCCGTCCAGGTTCGGCGCGAGCCGTTCGTCCTGAATGGTGACCGCGCCGCCGTCGCTGTCCTGCCGCTCGAAGCCGGCGCGCACGTGCGGTTGGAAAATGCCCCAGCCGCCGAGGTCGAACGCGCGTCCGAAGCGCGCGCCCGCGCTCAATTGGAAGATGTCCGAGTTGCCGACGCTCACGGTGGCGTCGCCGCCGCCGCTCAAGCGGTAGTTTTCGGTGAACAGGTGCCAGTAGGCGAAGCGCGCGCTGGGTTCGATGAACCAGTCGGCGCCGAGTTCGAAGCGTTTGCCGAACTCGAATGACGCGCCCAGTCCGTAGTTTTCGTAGGCGCCTTTCGCGGTGCCGCTGGTGGTGCCGGTGGAGCCGTCATAGACGCCGCCGCTTTTGAACGACGAGTCGAAGTATTGCCCCTTGAGCACCGCGTCGGCGAACCATCCGTCGCGGTGCGTCCACGCGAGGTAGCCGCCGGCGGCGACGCTGTCGGTGTCGCCCTTGCTGCGGCTCGCGTCGTGGAACGTCAGCCGCGACACTTGGTATCCCGCGAACACGCCCGCGTAGAGTTCGTGCGCGTCGTCGCGATACCACGAGCGGTCGTAGCCGACGTCGCCGCCGTATTGGTGCGCGCGCAGCGAGTTGAGGGAGGAGCCGAAGTCCACGTTGAGTTGCTCGCCGTAGGCGCGCACCCAGAAGTCGTTCGACGGGTGGGGCGCGGGCGGTGCCGGCGGACGCAGGTCGCTGCCGTAGTCGAGCGTGCTTGCGCTTGCGGCGCGGCGTTCGGCGGCGGCGCGCGCGGCGGTCACCGTTTGCGACGGCAGCCGCAGTTCGCCGAACCGCTTGTGCAGGTTGTCCAATTGCGAGAACCAGCCCGTCGCGACGACGCCCGCGCTGTTGACCGCCGTCTGGCCGAGGTCGCTGTAGCCGACGTAGCGCAGCACCGCGTTGCCCTCGCCGATGATGTCGAAACTATACATTCCCGCCTGCAACGGCTGGGCGAGCCGCACCTGCGTGTCGCCCGCCATCGCGCCGCCCTGAATCAGGTTGAACGTCCAGTCCGGCGTCACGCTGTCCGCGCCGAAGACGTTTCGCACGGAGAACACGTGGCGGCCGCTGATGACGCCTGTTCCTTCGACGACGATGTGGTCGGTCTCGCCGACATCGTTGCCGGCGGCGGTTTTGCCGTAGGCGAAGTTCGCCTCGATGCTGTAGTAGCCGACGCCGGTGCCCGCCATGTTGGTCAGCGAGCCGACGCGCAGCACCTGTCCGAACGAGCCGAAGTTAATCCACCCGTCGTTGAGCACGCGCCCCGTCACGTAGTGCGTCGCGATGTCCCCGTTCAGGTTCACCGTTCCGCCGAAGTTGTTGATGAGGTCGCCGCCGACGCGCGACTCCAACGCCGCCGCGCGGCCGTTCGCGTCGAGCGGGCGGATGCCGAGGTGCAGCGCGCCGGAATTGGTCACGTTGCCGGTGACCGCGCCGACCGTCGCCGACGACGTCGCGCCCTCACCGTAAGCCGAGTTGTCGAACGCGCCCTTGATGCGCCACGCCACGAGCGCGCCGCCGTCGCGGTTCGTCACGCTGCCCTCAATCAGGCCGGCGGTGTCGCTGATGCGCGCGCCACCCGCGTCGCTGACCACCTCGCCCGCGACCGTCAGCGCGCCCGCGTTGTCGAGCACCGCGCCGCTGACGCTGTCGCCCAGCGTGATGCGTTGCGCCGTGAACGCCCCCGTGTTCGTGAAGCCGCCGGTGACGAGCGCGCCGTCGCCGCCGGTGAGCACCGTCGAGCCGGCGTTGTTCAACCCGCCCGACGCCACTTCGAGCGCGCCGGCGGTGACGTGACCCAGCGCCGCGTTTTCAAACGCCTTCGCCGTCGTGATTTTGCCCGTCACCGACAGCGTCCCCGTGTTCGAGAGCGAGCCGGAGACGTCCGTCCCGCGCGCCGTGTCAACCGACGCCGCCGCGACCAGCGCGATTTCGCCCGCGGTGAGCGCGCCCGCGTTTTCGAGCCGCACCGCGCCGGAGAGCGTCTTTCCGACGACCGCGGTGCCGGTGTTCGTGAACAGCGACGCTTGATCGCCGCCGACGAACGCCGACGCCACCACGAGCGTCCCCGTGTTCCGCAGCAACGCCGACGGCTTCGCGCCCTGCGCCTCCGCCGCCGACGCCACCGCCGCCGTCTCGACCGCGATGAGCGAGCCGGCGACGAACGTCCCGCTGTTGCTCAAGCCCCACTGCTCGCCCGTCTTCAACGACGAGCCGAGCGCCGGCGCCGCCGAGACGCTCACCGAGCCGCCCAGCGCCGCCGCCTCTTCGAGCGACAACGCCTCCGCGCTCCCGCCCGCCGGCAACGCCGCGCCGCCCGCGAGGAACGTCCCCGCGTTGTTGATTTCGCGCGTCGTGATGCCGCCGGCGACGCTGATTTCGCCGCGCGTGTTGACCCAGTGCGACACCGTGTGCGTCACCTCCGCGTTGGTCAGCGCGAGTTTCTCCGCGCCGTCCTTCTCGACCGTTCCGAGACCGGTGACGGTGCCGGCGAGCGTCTGCGCGACGCTCTGCGCGAACACCAGCCGCGCCGTCTCCGTCTCGGACTCGCCGGCGCCGACGCCGATGTTCGCGCGGTAAGTGTAGCCGCTGCCGGCGTCCGGCGTGTCGCGCTCGCCCAGCGTGCCGCTGATTTCGACCGCGCCGTTCTCGACGTTCGTGTCGCCCGTGTGCCCGACGCTGCCGGTGAGCGTGATTTTGCCCGCGCCGCGCTTGGCGAGCGCGCCCGGTCCGGTGATTGCGCCGGAGAACACCACCGCCGCCGTCGCGCCCGAAGGCGTCTCGCCGGCGACCAACGCGCCGCCGCGCTCCGTGAGCGCCCACGCCTTGGCGAAGTTCAAGCCCTTCGACAGGTCGAGCGAGCCGGCGTCGAGCACGCCCTCCGTCTCCGCGCCGCCGACATTCGCGTCGGACGCGATGACCAGCACGCCGTCGCGCACCGTCGTCGCGCCCGTGTAGGTGTTGGCGCCGGTGAGTTCGACCGTTCCGTCGCGCGCCTCGATGTCGAGCGCGCCGCTGCCGGTGATGTTCGCGGCGAGCGAGTAGGCGCGCCCGTCGGTGCGCGCGATGACGAGCGAGCCGTCGTTCTGGATGGCGGTCACGTCCCCGCCGAACGCGCCGGCGCCGGAGAGCGTGACCGTCGAGGCCGGCGCGATGCTCACGCTGTCGAAGTTCGCCAAGCGCTGGAACTCGACCGAGGAGCCGCCGGCGACGTTGAGCGCGGCGAAGTCCACGTCGTTCGCGAACACCACGTTCGTGGCGCCGGCGAGGATGTCGAGCGCGCCGTTCGCCTCGCCGCCGCCGCCGGAGTAGCGCGTCGCGACGCCCACGATTTTGCCGCCGTCGAACGTGAAGTCCGGCGCGTCAACGACCATGTGTCCGACGACGACGCCGCCGCCCTCGGTGGTGACGTGGATTGTCTTCTGCGAGCCGTTGCCGGTGAACGTCACGTTGTCGCCGTCCTGGAACGTCACCGGCGCGCCGATTTCAGACCAGTTCAGCGTCGAGGCCGCGCCCTTCGCCCAGACGTTCTCGGTGGCGGTGCCGTTCCACACCATGTCGGTGCTGGCGGTCGCGTAGGTGTTCAGGACGAGGTTCTCGCCGCGCTCGCCGGCGATGGCGAGGATCGCCTTCACGCGCGAACTCTCGCTGTCCATCGAGACGCCGCGATAGGAGAACGACGTGTTGGCGAGCGCGCCGTCGGCGACGCCCAGCGCGCCGTCGGCGGAAAGCACGATGAACGCGCCGGTGCCCCAGACGTTCTCGGTCGCGGAGCCGCCGCCGGTGTAGTTCAGGTCGAACGTGTTCGACGCGCCGTAGTAGGCGTCGCCGCTCGCGCGCACCCAGTCCGAGCCGCCCTCGCTGCCGAGGTCGTAGTGGAACGTGACGCCCTCGAAGCGCGTGGTGACCGCGTTGCCGGCGGCATCGAGCGTGCCGACGCGCAGCGTGCCGATGGCGTCGGTGGCGCGTCCCGCGCGTCCCTCGGTCTGCTCCAAGCCGTCGGCGCCGGGCGAGATGACGGTTCCGGCGGCGAAGGTGACGTTCGAGAGCGAGCCGCTGCCGCCGACCGCGCCCTCGCGCACCTCGAACGCGACGGACACGACCCCGTTGAACTCGATGACCGCGAGCGGCGCGGTAATCAGGCCGCCGACGTGCGCGGCGCCGGTCTTGACGAGTTTCGCCGCCGCCGAGCCGTCGCCGGCGATGTCGCCGTCGAACCGCACCGAGTAGGTGCTGCTGATGCTGCCGCCGTTCGCGCCGACGACCCAGTTGCGCGTGTAGCGCGCGGGGTCGAGCGAGGCGGCGTCGGGCGCGCCGGCGAGCCGCAGCGCGCCGCCGTCGAGCAGGTTCAGCCCGCGCCCGATGTTGCCGTCGCCGCCGATGGCGAGGGTTCCTTCGAGGACGTTCGTTCCGCCGGCGTAGTCGTTGGCGGCGTAGGTGATTTCGAGCGTGCCGGTGCCGGTCTTGGTGAGCGAGCCGGTGCCGGAGAGGCGGCCGGAGAGAATCGCGTCGCCCTCGTTGTTGAACGTGCCGCCGGCGGCGCCGAGCGTCCATTCGGGCGAGTAGTTCGTGAAGTCCTCGCCGGCGAAGACCACCGTGCCGCCGTCGAGCGTGTTGACGCCGCCGCCGAGCGAGCCGCTCGCGTAGATGCGCAGCGCGCCGCCGGTGACGCGCGTGGAGTTGTAGGAGTTGCCGGTGCCGGCGAGCGTCAGCGTTCCCTCGCCGCTCTTGGCGATGTCGCCCTCGCCGCTGATTGAGCCGGTGAGCGCCTGCGCGGCGCCGGCGGCGAGGTCGAACGCGAGCGTCGCGCCCGCGCTGATTTCAAACGCGCCGGCGGTGACCTTGCCCGGCAGCGAGGAGTCAATCGAGTCGGTGCCCAGCGAGCCGGTGACGAGCAGCGTGCCGGCGGTGACGCGCGTCGCGCCCGCGTAGTCGTTCGCGCCGGCGAGGGTGAGCGTCGCGCTGCCGCTCTTGGTGAGCGAGAAGTCGCCGGCGTTCGCCGCGCCGTCGCCGGTGAGCGTGCCGTCGAAAACGCCGCCGCCGTCAACCGTGAGCCGGCCGACGATGATTTCGGTGCCGGCGGCGCCGTTGAGCGCGCGGACGGTCTGCGCGCGCCCGTCCATCTCCAACTGCGCGTCCTCAAGCAGGTTGAGCGAGAGCGTGGCGCCGAAGGCGTTGTCGCTCGCCATGACGACGCGCACGCCGCGCAGCGTGGTCGCGCCGCGGTAGTCGCTCTCCTCGTTGCCGACGGCGATGCTGGCGCCGGCGGTGGTGAACTCGAACCCGCCCTGCCCCGTCAGTTTCGCCAGCAGTTTCGAGTCCGCCTCGACCGCCGCGACGGGAGCGGCGAGCACGACCGTCTTGGTCGCCGCCGCGCTGATTTCGACGACCTCGCTTTCGAGGTAGAGGCCCGCGCCGTCGAGCGCGCCGGCGTAGGCGAACTTCGCGTCGCCGACGCGCTCGCTGCCGGCGTAGAGCGGGCGGGCGGCGACGGCGGACGGGTTCGCGGCGTAGGTGGCGGCGGTGGCGAGCGGCGCGCCCGCGTAGTCCGTCCACACCGTGTCATCGAGGCCGCGCGCGGGCGGGAAGACGGTGGTGGCGGCGACGATTTGCTGGCGGGCGAGCGGGCCGGCGATGCCCTCGACGCGCCACAGGTCGAAGAGCGTCACGCCGGACGGCTCGGCGCCGGCGGCGAGGTCGAGGGACTTCGCGGCGTCAACGGCGACGGTCACGCCGTCCTGAATGTCGAACGCGGCGGCGGTCAGGCGGCCGGCGACGGCGTAGTTGGCGAAGTCGAAGCGCAGCGCGCTGGTGACGGCGGTGGTGGCGACGGAGGCGAGCGAGGCGTCGCGGGTGACGCGCAGGGCGGCGTCGGCGCCGAGGACGGTCGCGGCGTCGCGCAGCGCGCCGGCGTTGGTCTCGTCGAGCGTCACGGTTCCGCGCGGGAGCGAGAAGGTTCCGGTGAAGCGCGAGACGGCGTTCTGCTCGTAGGTGGCGAAGGCGAACTCGCTGCCGGCGCTGGGCAGGTCGGCGACGAATGTGCCGCCGCCGCGCAGCGCGGGGACGAGGCGTGTGCCGGTGAATTCGAGCGTGCCCGACTGCGCCTTCAGCGCGCCGGCGAACGTGTCGAACGCGGTGCTCTTTTCGATGCGCAGGATGCCGTAGCCCTCCTTGGAAAACTCGGCGCCGGCGCCGCCGGTGATGTCACCGGTCAGCACGGCCTTCGCCGCAGGCGCCGCGACATCCTCATCAACGCGCACCTGACGGACGGCGTCCGTTCCGGCGCCGAGTTCGATGGTGTTGGCGACGCGGACGCCCGGGGCGAGGATGAGCGCGTCGTCGCTGTTGTGGACGATTGCGCCGGTGCCGGCGCCGTCGTTGGAGCGGATTTCGAGCGCGCCCTCGTTGAGGAGGACGCCGCCGGTGAACGAGGCGTGGCCGTCGAGGACGAGGCCGCTGCCGCCGGTCTTGATGATTTGCCCGCTGCCGGTGATGCCGCCGGAGAGTTGCCCGAAGCCGCTGCCGGCGTTGCCGTCGAAGCCGATTTGCAGCGACGCCGCGCCGAGCACGACCGTCGAGCGGGCGTCCGCCTCGATGCCGGCGACGACGGCGGCGTAGCCCGCGCCGTAGGCGGAGACGTCGAAGCGCGGCCGCGCGGTGAGCGAGGCGGCGTCGGCGACGAGGGTCACTTGGTAGGCGTCCGCGACGCTGCCGGTGGTGGCGAGGGCGAGCGCGCCGTCGCGGATGACGACTTCGCCGGAGAGGGTGTTCGCGGCGGTGAGGGTGACGACGCCGGCGCCGGTCTTTTCGAGGTCGCCGGTGCCGGTGATGGTTTTCTGGAAGACGCCGCTGTTGGCGGTCGAGAGGTCGAGGCGGAACGTGCCGTTGCCGTCAACGAACACGTCGGCGGCGTCGTTGGGTCCGGTGGCGCGGACGGTCTTCGCGACGAGGACGCCCTCCTCGATGATGGTCTCGCCGGTGTAGCCGTTGTCGGAGGCGAGGATGAGCGTGCCGGTGCCGCGCTTGGTGAGCGTCTTGCCGTCCCAGAAGTCGCCGCTGCCGGTGGTGTCGAACGCCGCCGCGTCCCAATACGCCGCGCCCGGGTCGTCGGCGGAGCCGCGGTCGTTGAGGATGGTGGTGCGGGCGTTGGCGCCGTCGGCGGTTGAGCCGAGGGTGAAGGTGGCGGTGCCGGTGATGTTGAAGGAGCCGTGGGCGGAGTTGACCGCGTTGTTATACCACACGAGCGAGGACTGGACTTGGATGGCGTCGCCGCCGCCGGACCACGCGACCTTCACGAGGTTGATGTTGAGGAACTTGTCGTTGGTGGTCGCGGCGGGCGCCTCGGTGCCGGTCCAGCCGGTCGCCGGCTCCGCCTCGCCTGCGGCGCGCGTGCGGACGTAGGCGGTCCAATCCTCGTAGGGGATTCCGCCGGCGGCGCGCGCGATGGTGAACGCGAGGTCGTTGTCGTAGTAGTCCACGCGAATCGTGGGCAGGCCGGCGCCGGACGGGTCGGAGTTGTCGAACACGATTTGCCCCGTGGCGAGGAGGGCGTTCTTGCCGTTGACGGCGAAGGTGCTGCCCGGCGCGAAGGTCGTCGTGCCGCCGGTTTGCAGGGAGACGCCGGCAGCGAGGTTGAGCACGCCGTTGACGGTGAGCGTTTGCAGCGAGACGACGGTGCCGGCGATGGTGCTCTCGTCCGTCGGCGCGTAGCCGAGTGTGAGGGCGCGGGCGCTGGCGCTCGCGCCGGAGAAGGCGAGGCGCGCGCCGGCGTCGAGTTGCAGGGCGGCGAGGGTCTGCGGCGCCGGCACGGTCACTTGCAGCGTGGTGTTCGCGGCGGGGGTGAAGGCGTGGAGCAGGGCGGCGTTCGCGAGCGCGTCGGTGCTGGCGAGCGTGAGCGAACCTTCGCGCACTTCGACGATGCCGGTGAACGCGGCGGTGTCGGCGGTGCCGGAGGCGCCGAGCGCGAGTGTGCCGCGTCCGGTCTTGGCGAGGACGCGGGAGGTGTCGCCGGCGGTGCCGGTGTCGTTGCCGAGGAAGGAGCCGCTGCCGGCGGTGGCGCTTTCGAGGCACAGCGTGACGGTGCTGGCGAGGTTGATTTCGCCGCCGGCGGCGCCGATGTTGAGCGCGTGGGTGATGCCCTTCGTGCCGGTGGTGGTCAGGACGGCGTCCGCGCCGTCGAGCGTCACGACGTTGCCGGCGGCGCCGAGCGAGTTGTTGGTGTTGAACGCGAGCGTTCCCTCGCTGACGAGGATGCCGCCGGTGAGGCCGGTGTTCGCGCGGGAGAGTTCGAGCGCGCCGGCGCCGGTCTTGACGAGGCGCGCGGAGCCGCTGACGGCGGTGTTGAGCGTGAGTGTGCTGTCCGCCGCGACGATGAAGTTGGCGTCGGTCGCGCCGGCGGCGGCGGGCGTTTCGCCGGGAACGGCGCCGAGGAAGACCAAGTGCGCGGAGGTGATTTCGCCGGAGGAGGCGAAGGAGCCGTTCGTCGCCGCGTCCGCGAGGTAGAGCGCCCAGTTGCCGGAGCCGAGCGCGGGGATGGTGGTGACGAGCGTGCCGTCGTTGACGACCACGTAGGCGCCGCCGAACGAGGGCGAGGCGCCGCCGGCGAGCGCGGGCGCGAGCGTGAGCGTCTTCTGCGCCGAGAGCGCGTCGGGCGCGAACCGCACGGTGCCGGCGCCGGCGAGCGGGTTGGCGAGCGTGCCGCCGTCGTTGTCGAGCAGCAGCGTGCCCCCGCCGAAAATGGTGATGGCGCCCTTGCCGGAAGACAGCGCGCTTTCGAGGGCGAGCGCTCCCTGGGTAATGGCAAAGGCGCCAGAATAGTCGGCGCGCGAGCCGGTGAGCCGGAAGGTCGCCGCGCCGGTCTTGTTGAGCAGACCCGGAGCGGCGTCGCCGACGCCGAGGAACGTGCCGCCGAACGAGACGTCGTCGCCCGCGAGGTCGAGGACGCCGCCGCCGGTGGCGATGCGGAAGAGGGTGACGCCGGAGTAGTTGCCCTCGCCTTCGAGGGCGAGCGGGGCGGCGTTCGTCAGGCGCAGTCCGCCGGAGGTGGCGGTGGCGCCGAGGGTGAGCGACGCGCCGTTGCCGGCGCCGCCGAGCGTGCGGTAGTCGCCGGTCTCGACGTAGCCGTCGCGCACTTCGACGCCCTGCTGCGCGTTGGTCGGGTTGGTCAGGATGAGCGTGCCTTCGCCGGTCTTCACGAGCGCGGCGCCGGCGACCTTCGCGTTGAGCGTGAGCGCGTTCGCGCCGCGGACATCGAGGACGCCCAGCGGGGCGCCGGAGGCGTCCGCGCTGATGACGAGCGTGAGCGTGGAGGCGACCGCCGGCGCGCCGTCACCGGCACCCGGGGAACTCTCCGGCGTTTCGGGGACGAACGGGGTTCCGAGCGCGCCCGGCGCGTTGAGCGAGACGCCGAGGACGCCCGTCGTGTCGCCGGCGGTGGCGTCGTGCCAGCCCAGCGTGATGACGCGGCCGGCGGCGGTGGTGTCGCCGAGTTGCGCCGCGCCGCCGATTTCGATGCGCCCCGCGCGCAGCGTGATGTCGCCGGTGAACAGCGTGCTGTTGTTGACGAGGGAGAGCGTGCCGGCGCCGGTCTTGACGAGTTCGCCGGTTCCGGTGAGGGCGCCGGAGAAGGTGAGTTGGTTGTCGGTGCGCACTTCGCCGCTGCCGGTGAGCAGCAGGTCGAGGTAGTTGCCGGTGGTCGCGGGCGAGCCGGCGGCGTTCGCCGCGTGAAGCACCGCGCCGTTCTGCAACTCGATGACGCGCGGGGCGGTCGTGCTGCCCAGCGCGCCGCCGGCGGCGAAGCGGACCTCGCCGGCGACGACGGTGATGTTGCCGCTGAACGTGTTCACGGTGTTGGCGAGGACGAGGACGCCCGCGCCGGTCTTCTCCAACGTGCCTCCGGCGAGGTAGCCGGCGCCGGCGGCGTTTGTGATGGCGCCGGCGAGCGTGAGGACCTGCGCGTCACCGGCGGCGGTGGCGCCGACGCTGATGGTGTTCACCGCGCCGCCGAACGCGACGGGGTTGTCGAGGCGAAGCGAGGCGTCCGTGACGTCCGCGCCGACGGCGATGCCGCCGTTGGTCGCGCTGGTTCCGAAGGTGATGGCGCCGCCGGTGCCGAGCGCGTTGCTCGCGTGGAAGACGATTGTGCCTTCGCGCACGGCGGTGCCGGCGGTGTGCGTCGCGCCGTGGAGCAGGTCGAGCGCGCCGGCGCCGGTCTTGACGAGCAAGCCGGTCGCGCCGGCGGCGTCGCCAACGGCGGCGTCGAGCGTGAGCGTTCCCTGCCGGACTTCGATGATGCCGGTGTTGCGCAGGACGAGCGTGGGCGCGGGGGCGTCCTCGGCGGCGTCGGGGTCGGCGAGGAATTGCGTGGAGTTGGCGACGATGAGCGCGCCGCCGTTGGCGAGTTCGCTCTCGCCGCGCAGCGTCACCGGCAGCGCGTGGTCGGCGTCGGGATAGTCAACGATGAGTTTGACGCTGTTTTCGACGCCGGTGCCGGTGACGCGGAACGCGCCCTCGAAGGTGCCGTATTCGGTGACGGTGCTCATCCCGACCGTGTGCGTGTAGGGGGCGAAGGTGACGGTTCCGTTGGTGACATCGAGCATGCCGATGGCGGCGGTGGCGGCGGAGAACACGAGGTCAACGTCGCCGGACTTGAGCAGCCGCGCCTCGCCGTCGCCGAGGTGCGTGGCGAAGGTTCCGTGGAGGTATTGGACGCTGGCGGCGGCGAAGGGCGCACCGGTGTTCTGGGCGATTTCGAGCGTCGCGCCGGGCGTGAGGTAGAACATGCCGGAGTTGCTCCACTCGTTCGTGACGGTGTCCTCGGCGCCGAGGCCGTTGGTGAACTTCAGCAAGCCCTGCGCGGCGGTGGTGCTGCCGGTGTAGGCGGGGACGGTGGTGACGAGCAGCGCGCCGTCGCCGTCCTTCAGCAACGAGCCGGCGCCGGTGAGGCCGCCGGTGACGGTGACGACCGACGCGGAGCCGCTGACGGTGATGGTGCCGGTGGCGCCGGTGGCGAGTTCGACGCTGTTCGACGGCGAGGGCAGCAGGTTGCGGCTGTCGTTGTAGCCGAGGCGGCCGTCGTTGAGTTCGATGGCGCCGAGCGCCGCCGTCAGCGCGAGCGTCGAGCCGACGCCCACTTCGAGCGCGGCACCGGCGCGGACGGTCTGCAGCGTGGCGTTGAGGGTGAGCGTCGCGCCGTCGGCGACATAGAGGACGGTGTTGGCGCCGGAGAGGTCGAGCGCGCCGACCGTGTTGGCGCCGGCGGTGGTGTTCGTGAGGTGGATTTTCGCGCCGAGACCGGTGCCGGCGACGGCGTTGACGGGCGCGCTTTCGAGCACGGGGACGTCAATGCCGCCGTCGAGCCAGACGGTGCCTTCGGCGAAGACCGCCTTCGCGGTGCCGGGGCCGTTCGCGAGGACGAGTTTCTGCGTCAGCACGAGGTCGCCCAAGCCGAGTTTCTGGAAGATGGCGGTGCCGTTGGTGGCGGGCGTCGCGGTGATGGCGCCGGTGAGGATTTGCGTCGTGTAGGCGGCGGGGGCGATGGTGATGATGGAATCGCCGCTGGCGGCGGGATTGCCGATGAGGAAGTCGCCGCCGTAGGTGTGCTCGCGGGTTCCGGTGAGCGCGCCGAGGGAGCCGGTGACGCGCAGTTCGCCGGCAAGCGCGACGGTGTCGCCGGTGTAGGTGTTCTCGGCGGCGAGGATGACGATGTTGCCGGCGCGTTCGTCCTTGGTGACGCCGCCGCCGGTGGACGCCGGGTCTTCGAGAATCGGGAGGGTGACGGTCAGCGCGGCGGCGAGGTTGAAGGTCGAACCGTGGTTCTGGCGCAGGTTGAGACCGCCGCTGCCAACGATGATTTTCGAACCGGCGGCACCGACGCCGGCGACGAGCGTTTGCGCGCCGTAGGCGGTGATTCGACCGCCGTCCACGTAGAACGTGACCGGCTTGGCGGACGTGAACGTGTTGGCGGCGGAGATGTAGATGCTGCCCTTGTCGGCAATGGTGATGGTCGGCGCGTCGCCGATGAGCGTCACCTTGCCGACGGGGAACTCGATTTGGGAGTTGGCGTCGGAGGAGAACACGACGGAGCCGCCGGTGCCATAGACCTCGATGTGCGAGAGCGTGCTGCCGGCGTTGTTGAGCGAGATGGTGCCCCCGCGGTCAATCAGGCGGTCAACCACCAGCGTTCCGGTGCTGAACGTCAGCGTGCCGCCGCTGACTTTTTCGATGACGCTCTCGCCGATGCCGGCGGCGCTCTTGACGTTGCCGGTGAGGGTCTGCGCCTTCGTGCCGGTGTCGAAGCGCAGCGTCGCTCCGTGCGCGATGCTGATGGCGCCGGCGTAGGAGCCGCCGGTGTTGGCGACGCCGGTGGCGGTCGCGCCGCCGAGCAGGCCGTTGGTGCCGTCGCCGACGGTGAAGGTGCCCTCGGCGATGGTGAGCGAGCCGGAGAACGAGTTGCCGTCGTGCGCGAGAATCATTTCGCCGGCACCGGTCTTGATGATGTTTCCGGCACCCTCGGCGGTGCTCCAGCCGAGGTAGGAGCCGCGCAGCGCGGCGTTCACGAGCAGTTGCGCCTTCGCCTCAACGTCGAACGTGATGGTCGAGACGGCACTGTTGCCGAGCAAGAAGCCCGCGTGGTTGGGCGTGTTGACGGCGTTGGTCATCGTGAACGTCGAGACGGTCGGCGCGGCGTCGGTGCCGGCGACCATTCCGGCGGAGAACGCGGGGTTGGCGTCAATCCACTCCTGCGTGAGCGGCTTCACGGTGATGGTCTTGGTCAACTCGACGGGGCCGCCGCCGTAGTAGGAACCGTTGAGGGAACCCGGCGTGACGTTCGAGAAGAGCGTGCCGCCGATGAGCGTGACGGCGGGCAGGAACCACTGACCCTGAACGTTGCTCGCGCCGCGAACTTCGATTGTGCCGCGCACCTCAGCCGTCCACAGCGCGGAGCCGAAGTCCGCGATGTCGCCGTCACCGGCGAGGACGAGGGACGCGCCTTTTTCGATGACGACCGCGCTGGTCTGGGCGAACGGTTTGCTGTCGCCGGTGGAGACCCACGAGCCGCCCTGAATCCAGAGGCCGCCGGAGTAGGTGTCGTTGGAGGCGGAGGTGAAGGTGCCCTGCCCTGTCTTCACGACCGTAAGCGGCTTGGTGCCGGCGGAGTCGGCGATGCCGCCGCTGCCGGAGAGGGTGATGCTCTGTGTCGCGCTCTGGTTGTCTATGGTGAGGACGTATTTTCCGGCGAGGGCGGGGTCGGTGCCGTCGTAGGGGAACGAGGAGGTCAGTCCGCCGGCTTGGTCAATGGTGAGCGCGCCGGTGGCGCCGCTTCCGAGGGTGAGGAGGGAGACGTCGAGGCGCTTCGTGTTATAGATGCGGCCGCCGCCCGTGTAGGTGACGGACTTGACCTTGGTGCCGTCGGTCGGGACCTCGAAGCAGTTTTCGTTGGCGACATAAGCGCCGGACATGAGGACGGACGTGCCGCTCCAATCGCCGCCGCCGCCGAATTGCAGTTTGCCGGTGGCGAGCAGTTCGATGGTGCCGGTGAAGTCGGGGTTGCCGGCGCGGGTGAAGTTAAACGCCCAAATGGAACTGCCGCCGGTGCCGGTGCGCAGCAGTTGCAGCGTGCCGCCGCCGGTGAGGAGGGAGGAGACGACCCGCCCCTTGTCATCAACGCAGCCGCCGTTGTCGAGGGCGGCGGTGACGCCCGCCGGCACCTCAATCGGCGAGGCGAAGTTGTGCGCGTTGAGTTGGAGGATGCCGCCGTTGAGCGTGACCTGCCCGCTGCCGAGCGAGGTGGCGGTCGCGGCAATGACGCGCCCGTCGTCAATCGTCACCGCGCCCTTCCAATTCGGGTTCGCCATCGAAATGGTCAGTGTTCCCGCGCCGCGTTTTTCGAGCGGCGCGCCGCCGGTGATGCTACCGGTGCCGGCGAAGGTGTAGTTGACGCTGCCGGAGGCGAGGGCGTCGCTGTTCACGAAAATCGCGCCCGGGGCGAGGGTTCCGGTGAGGGTGACGGTCACGGTTTGTCCGGCGGTGGCGCCGGCGCCTCGGAAGAACACGCGGTCGCCGGCGTAGAAGTCGGTCGGGTCTTCGACGGGCGAGTTGCCGTGCGTGCCGTCGTTGGGGTTGTAGGTGTTCGTGGCGTCGTTGAAGTTCGCCCATTCGAGGTCGCCGGTGGTGGTCGTCCACGTGGTGTTCTGCCCGACCGTCCACTCGATGTCGTAGGGCGCGACGGAGAAGGCGATGGCGAGAGCGTTCGGGTAGGCGGCGGCGGTCGCAGCGTCGGGGTTCGCGATGATGGAGAGCGTCGGCGTGGAGCGCGCGCCGGTGGCGGTGACAGTCCAGTCGGACGGGATGACCGACGTCGTGGCGGTGAGCGAAATGTTGGCGTCAATGAAGTCCTTGAAGACGAGGAACGGCGTGGCGGCACCGGCGGTGACGGTGCCGGACGAGAGGAGCGCGGAGACGTCAATGGCGACGTCGCCCGGACGTTCGACGAGTTTGCCGACTTTGACGATTTCGGCGGCGGTGGCGCCGGCGACGAGCGTGGTCTTGCTGGTGTCGCCCTTCGGGAAGGCGATGGCGTCGAACTCGCCGCCGTGCATCTCGAAGGTGCTGGCGTTGCCGAGCATCAGGAGGAGCGCGGAGTCCACGCCGCCGGTGCCGCTGATGTTGGCGGCACCGGTGACCTTGGTGGTCGGGGCGGAGATGAACGTGCCGTAGTCGTTGATGGCGAGCGTGGTGCCGGTGTTGACGAGGCGGATTTCGCCGAAGGCCTTGAGCGTCGTCGGCGCGGCGGAAGCGCCGAAGACCACGGACGCGCCGCTCGTGAGCGTAATCACGCTCGTCGGTGCGAGTTCCAGTGTGCCGCCGGAGACCGTCAACGTCCCCAGCAGCGACGGTGCCGCCGCCGTGCCGCCGGAGAGAACGAGCGTGCCGGCAGTGGCTTTGGTGAGGGAGGTCAGGCGGTTGTCGGCGTTGTTCAGGCCGAAGGTGCCGGCGTAGTTGCCGGCGTTGACGGTCACGACGGCGTCCGCGCCATTGCCATAACTGGAGCCGATGACGGTGGCGTTGTTGCCGGTGTTGGTGATGTTGCCGGTGGCGTCGCCGGTCAGGACGGCAATGGTGCCGGAGGGACGACCGCGCAGGTCGAAGGTGCCGGAGACGTTCAGTTCCGGCGATTTGTCGAAGGCGCCGGTGTCCTTTTTGCCGTAGTAAGTCGCTCCGGCGGCGATGCTCGCCGAGGAACCGTGGAAGGCGGAGGAGGCGACGTAGGAACCTTCCAAAATCGTGAGTGTGCCGCTGGCGTAGCCGCCAGTGCCGCCGACGTAGAGCGTGCCGGAACCGGTCTTGGTGATGTCACCGGAGACCTCGTTGAGCGCGAGCATGTCGTCGGGGTCGCCGGTCTCGACCTCGATGACACCGCCGCCGATGCCGGTGGAGATGGTGCGGGCGAAGTTGGCGTTGGTGTCGTTCGACCCGCCTTTGAGCGAGGACTGTGTGCCGGTGTAGCGGATGGCGCCGCCGCCGGAGAGGACGAGCGTCCGCCCCGAAGCATCGCCAAGGGCGCGCCTGTCGGAAAATTCCAACACGCCGCCGGTGACCGTGACCGCGCCGGTGAATGCGTTGCTGGTGTTCGTGACGCGCATCGTGCCGTCGCCGCTCTTGACGAAGCCGTTGTTGGCGCCGCCGCCGCCCCAGCCGTTGCGCAGGATGCCGGAGACGACCAGCAGCGCGTTCTGCTCGATGTTGAAGGTGACGCTCGTGTTCGCGCCCTGTCCGAGCGCGAAGCCGCTGCCCGCCTCCTGCGTCATGTAGGAGGTCGTCTCGCCGTCGGAGCGCACCTTGACGTTGACGATGCCGCCGGTGGTGATGGCGGCGGACGGCCAGTCGGCGTTCGTGTCCGCGCCGGCAATGTGCCACGTGCCGCCGGCGAGCGTGAGGTTGCCGACGCCGCCCCAACCGCTGGTCTTCAGCGTGCCCTCAATGGTGATGACGGAGCCGCTGCCGGGCTGCAGTTCGTCGCGCGTGACCCACAGTCCCGCGCCCTTGGCGACGTAAACGGGGGCGCCGGCGCTGAACAACCCGATGTTGCCCTGCGAGGTGCCGCTGCTGCCGTCGGCGACCCACACGTCACCTTCCAAGACCTGAATGCCGCCGGTGGCCTGCCAGTAGCCGGCGCTCATCTGGATGTCGAGCGGTCCGGGACCGGTTTTGACGAGGGTGACGGCACCGGTGACGGGGTTGTCCTTCACGTAGGCACCGGAGCCGGAGAACACAATGAAACGGTCCGCGGCGACGTTGACTTCGAGCACACCGTCAACGCCGGTGAAGTAGTAGGCGGCGTTGTTGCCGCCGCGAATCTGCAACTGTCCCCAGCGCGCGCCGGCGGCGCCGCCATGGTCGGGGGCGGTGATTTTGCCGACGGCGAACATGCCGCTGGTGTAGAGGTAGGCGGGACCGAGCACATCAACCTCCTTGATGGTCAGGTTCGCCGTCTCGAACGAGTAGGCGCCGGTGGAGTTCGCGGCGTCCGTGCGGGCCAGAACAGCGGTGGTGTTCGACCAGTCGCCGGAGAGCAGGAACTTGCCGAGGGCGTCGAAACGGATGGTGCCGGTGAAGTCGGGGGCGCCGACGGTGCCGGTGTGCTGCCACGTCCAGTTGTTCGCGTTGCTCAGCGCGTTGGTGATGGTGAGCGTGCCGTCGCCGGTGAAGGTGCCGGAGAAAAGGTGCGGGGTGTTCGCGGCGGTGTTGGCGCGGATGGTGCCGCCGGCGGCGCCGACATAGACGTCGTTCACAACGGTCTGACCGGTGACGGCGGTGGGCAGCGCGAGCGTGCCGCCCTCGAACGAGATGAGCGTGTCGGCGTCGAACGCATCCACGCTTCCGATGCCGACGACGCCGTCCTGCAGGCGGGCGGTCGTGAAGGCGTTGCCGGTGGTGTTGATTTGCAGCGTTCCCGCGCCGGTTTTGATGAGTTCGCCGTAGATGACGCGGCCGGTGCCGGCGAAGGTGTAGGTGCCGGTGGTGTTGGTGACGTAGGTGGCGTAGGGGGCGAGGTCGCCGACGAGGTTGACGGTGTTCTTGCCGGCGCTGATGCCGGCGTTGCCGAACTCGACGGTGTCGAACGCGAAGAACTCGTCGCGCGTCGCGCCGGTGGTGGCGTTGTCCCAGTTGGCGATGTTGGCGGCGTAGCCGGAGTAATTCCAGTCGGTGCTCTCGTAGCCGCGCCAGACAAGCGCGTCGGGCGTGAACGCCGGCATGTCGAGCCACACTTCGCGGCGGGTGTCGTGGTTGGTGCCGCCGTGGACGAGGCCGGCGGCGGGGTCGCGCAGCGGGGTGGTCAGTTCCCACGCCGAGATGTCAATCGGGCTGGCGGGGGTGGAGAGCAGTTTGACGCTCACGCCGTTCGCCACGTCACCGGCGGTGACGATGAGGGGGAGGACGTCCACGCTGACAGTTCCGCGCGTGACGGCGCTGGTGGCGCGGTTCTCGCCGGCGCTGAAGCGCAGGGTCGTCTCGGCGGTGGTGGAGTTGCCGAGCGTCATCGCCCCGAAACTCGAACCCTGCGCCAGCAGCGTCGTGCCGCTGTTGAGGGTGACGCCCGCGAGGGAGACGCCCGGCGTGGCGGTCACGGTGCCTTGCTTGGCGCGCAGGATGACGCCGGAGTTGCTGCCGTTGCCGGTCGGGATGTCCCGCCCGATGGTGAGCAGCCCCGCGCTGTCCTGAACGATTTCGCCGGCGCCGGTGACGGTGCCCGTCGGCGCGAATGTGTAATCCGCGTCGTGCCGGAAAACGAGCGAGGCGCCGCGCTTGACGATGTAGTCGGCGGTGGCGCCGAACGCGCCGATGGTCGCGCCGTTGTCCGCGAACACGAGCGCGCCCTTGGTCACCGTCACGTCGCCGGTGAAACCGGTGCTGGCGCTGCGGATGATGAACTCGCCCGCGCCGGTCTTCTCGAACAGGCCGGTGCCGGCGGTCGCGCTCGTGATGAGGGTGGTGATTTCCTGCAAGGTCGGGTTCGCGACGACGAGTTTGCCGGCGGCGGCGATGCTCACCGTGCCCAGCGTGGCGGCGCCGACGAAGAACGCGCCGTTCTCGGCGGCGGCGGTGGACGCGGTGGTCACCCCGTCGTCATTGCCGAACTGGAACACGCCTTCGTTGATGTAGAGCGCGCGCGGCGCGAATCCGCTGCCCGGATTGGCGGCGTTGTTCGCGCCGGTGCCGTCACCAAGGACTATCTGCGTGCCCTGACCGATTTTATAGACGTCGAACTCCTTGGTTGAGCCGAGTGTGCCGGTGAACGTGGCGGAGGTGCGGGAGACGACGCCGTGGAACGTGAACACGTCGCCAAGTTGCGTGCCGTTGCCAAGGGTGAGAGAGGCGGCTCCGTCGGCCGCGCTACCGCCGAAGACGATGACGCCCTCGCCGGTCAGCCCACCAAAAACGGGCTTCCCGCCGCGAATGTCGTAGCGACCGGTGGCGGTGAGGTTCAGCGTCGCGTAGTTGTTCGAGAAATCAACGGACGTGCTGGCGTCCGTGTGGTTGAAGATGCCGCCGTCTATCGTGAAGACCGAACCGCGACCGAGTGCAATGGTGCCGGTCTTGATGACGAGAATCTGGGTGGTGGGGCCGTTGGTGGGGTTGTTCGTCGTGTTCGTGCCGCGAACGGTGAAGTTGCCGGTGCCGGTGATGCTCACGCCGGTGCGCTGACCGTCGCCACCGTTGAAGAGAACGAACTCGGCGGGGTTCGTGATTTCACCGGTGATGGGGTCAACGGTGCTGTTGAGGACGACGTTCTGGAAAATCGCGGTGTTGTGGGCGTTGCCGACGAATGTCGCGCCGCCGAAAACCGTCACCTTTCCGGCATAAGTCGTCGTGGCGGTCGTGGTCAGCGTTCCCGCCGACAACACGCCGCTGCCGGCGGGGTCGGCGGAGCCGATGTTGAGGTTGTAGTTCGCGTCCCCACCGTTGAGTTTCTCAATCGTGCCGCCGCCGGCGCCGACGCCGATGGTCAGGTTCGTCGCCCCAAGTTTGAAGCCGTCGGTGCCGCCGTCGGTGTCGAAGTAGCCGTGCTCCACGTTCACGATGCCGGCGTTGAAGAGGAAGGCGTAGGAGATGACGGCGTCTTGGAGCAGGAAGGCGTCCGCGCCGGTCTTGGTCGCGGTGACTTCGAGCATGCCGCCGCCGCCGGCGGAGGTGTCAATGATGGCGCCGCCGGTGATGGCGATTGTGCGGCTCTGCTCCCAGCGGCCGTTCAGGTCGAGCGCGCCGGAGACAAGGAAGACGCGGCCGGAGGTCTGCGCGGAGTCGTTCTCGCCCTCGCCGTTCCCGGCAATCTGGTTCGCCTTCACGATGGTCGCGCCGGTCAGCGGGGTGACGACGGTGTTCGTGCCGGGCGCGCCTTCGGCGACGCTGCCGATGCGCAGCGTGCCGCCCTCAATCGAGAGTTTCTGCGTGCTCTCGCTGAACGTGAACATCGCGGTCGCGCGGGCGAGGACGACGGTGCCTTCGCGCACAATCAGGCCGCCCCAGCCGGCGCCGGCGTTCGTCGTCGCGCCGTTCTGTATCGCGCCGCCGGCAAGGTTGCCGCCGGTGCCGTCGGCGGTGACGCTCGCGTTCGGGTTGCCGTAAATCAGCGTGCCCAAGCCGGTCTTCACGAGGTTGTTGCCGACGACGTAGGGGATGAGGACGGTGGCGTCGGCGTTCGTCACCTCGAACGTGGCGGCGGTGCCGGCGATGGGGTAGTTGACGCGCCACAGGGCGCGGTTGAGCACGTGCGCGCCGTGACCGGTGAACGCCAGCGTGGCGTCCTCGTCCAAGCCGATGACGTTCCTGATGTTGTCGCGGTTGGTGTCGCTGTTGACGAACACGTTCGGACCGAGCGGACCGCCGGTGGCGTCGCCGAAGGCGTTCTGTCCGATGCCGAGGCCGTCGCTGTTGATTTCGAGACGGCCGCCGACGATGGCGACGCCGGCGATGGCGTTCGCCCACGCGCCGGTGCCGAACGTCATGGAACTTGCGTTGAACGTGCTGCGCGAGGCGCCGGCGAGGGTCAGCGTGCCGGTGCCGTCCTTGCGGAGATACCAGTTCGTGTCGGTGGTCTTGTTGATTTCGCCGGCGAAATCGCCCTCGTAAATCGTCCACGTGTAGGTGCCGGTGATGCCGCTTGTGATTGTGCCGGCGCCGTGGATTTCGGTCGGGGCGTCGAAGAAGGAGACGTTCAGCGCGGTGCCGGCGCCGAGGGTCAGCGCGCCGGTGCCGGTGTAGATGACCGCGCCGGCGGCGTCCGCGCCCAGCGGCAACGAGGAGGTCAGCGAGAGCGCGCCTTCGTTGATAATCGTCTGCAAGCCGGCGAGCGGCGCGTTGATGGCCAAGGTGGTGCCGGCGTCCGTGTGAATCGTCGAACCCTGCCGGCCTTTCAGCGTCAGCGCGGTCACGCCCGGCTCGGCGGTGATGGTGACCACGACGCTGCCGCTGCCGTCGTCGCGCGTCCAAATGCCGTTCGCCGAAATGGAGTTGGCGATGACGAGGTCCGCGCTGCGGTCAATGAGGGCGACGGCGTTGCCGCTCTCCTCCCAGAGGTCGGCGACGGCGCTGGCGGAGAACGAGCCGTCGAGTTCGGACATCAGCCACACGGGGGTGGCGGCGGTGGAGTCGGTCCACGTCACCGGCGAGGTGGCGGTCGGGGCGATTTTCGCGAACTGCCCTTCGTAGGTCTGGTAGATGAGTTGGATGCCGGCGAGGTCGTCCTCGTAGGCGCTCTTCGCGGCGTCGGTCAGGAACTCAAGGTTCAGTGCCTTCGGGAGCAGGTCGCGGTTCGACGCGAGGTCGATTTTGACGGTGTTGCCGACGCCGGCGCCGCCGTAGGCGATGGCCTCGAAGGTGGAGACGTTCTCCTTGTTCCAATTCGAGTCGGAGTCGTTAAGCCCGAAGAGGTTGGTGCTGTTCCAGTTGGTCGTCGTGCGGGCGGCGTTGTTGTTCGCGTCGAGGGTAATCGGGTTGAACCACGTGCCGTTGACGCGCCACGGGAAGAGGGTGAGGTCGGCGCCTTGACCGATAATCGGCGTGTAGAGGTAGGCGGTGACGGGGCGGAAGCCGGCGAAGGTGGCGCCGACGGGGTGCGGGTTCGTCGTCGCGTCCGCCGCGCCGAGGAAGGCCGTCGCGGAAACGAACGCGCCTTTGTTGAAGGTGACCGAGGTCGAGGCGCTGCCGCTGCCGCCGTCCAAGCCGCTCTTGAGCAACTGGCCGTTGCCGGTGGTGATGGTCTTGCCGCTGGTGCCGGTGGAGGAGGAGGTCCAACTCGCCGTCAGCGAGCCGTTCAACACGCGCGCCGCGCCGGAGACGATGCCCGCCGCCTTGTAGCCCTTCACGAGGACGTTGCTCTTGTTCGTGCCGTTGAAGTCGCTGCCTTGATTCCAGCCCTCCGGCGGGACGGACACCGCGCCGGCGCCGTCGGGGTCGGTGATGTTCTGCGAGCCGAAGTTCAGGTTCACCGAATAGACGGTCGCCGGCACCGAGGTGAGGCGGAACACGAGCGCGCCAAGCGCGCCACCGGTGGTGCTGCCAATCGTGCGGAACGAGAACTCGTCCCCGAAGTTCCACCGCGCGTCGTCGCCATAGACAAGCGCGTCGGCGACGAACGCGATGTATTCCTTGTTCGGCACGATGTCCGCGCCCAGCGCCGAGCCGTCGAAGTTCACCAAGCCGTTAATCGTGAGGTTCGAGAAGTAGGTCGGCGCGTCGGCGGCGTTCAGAAGCGTCGCGCCGGCGCCGGTGCCGCTGACGTCCGCCGCGACAAGAAAGTCCGAGATGGCAAGCGTGGTGACGGAGTCGGCGTCCGCGCCGAGGACGAGCGCGCCGGCTCCGGTGACCTGCGCGCCCGCGCCAAGCGCGAGACGGCCGCCGCCGGCGATGTTCACCGCGCTGCCGGCGGCGATTTCAACGCGCGCCTGCGTCGCCAGCGCGACCTGACCGGCAACGGTCAAAGCACCTCCGGTGGCACCGGCGGCGACGCCGATTTGCGTGATGTTGGCGCCGAGCGAGAGCGAGCCGACGGTGTCCGCGCGCCCGTTCAAATCGAGGACGGCGGCGGTCGCGGCGGTCGCGCCGCCGACAGTCGAAACCGCCGTCGTGTCGCCAATCTGATTGTCCGCCGTCCAGCGGACGACCGCCTTCGCGCCGGTGTCGGGGACGACCGAGATGGCGCCGGTGACGCTGTCCGCCGCGCTGCGCGAAAGTTCGAGCACGCCTTCGTTGACGGTGAAGAACGCGCCGCCAAACGAGCCGCTCTCGGTGAGCGCGAGCACGCCCGCGCCGCCCTTCACGATGCCGTAGCCGGTCTTCGTGTTGTTCAACTTCGAGAGGTTCAGCGTCGCGGCAGGGTCGGTGACGTAGAGGCCGATGGTGGAGGCGGCGGTGGTGTTGGCGCTATACCAACCGAGGGACGCGAGCGTTTCGGCGGTGGCGGGAGCGGCGTTGTAAATGATGTCACCGCCGGCGCCGAAGGTGTGAATGGCGCCGGTGGCGAGGTTGCCCAGCGAGGCGTCGAAGATAATCGAGCCATTGCGCAGCGTGCTCGTGGCGGCGTTCGTGCTGTCGTGCGCCCACCAAATCGTGTTGTAGCCGATTCCGGCGCCGGCGAAGCGCAGCGAGTTTCCGTCGGCGGCGTCGGCGTAATAGGTCAGCGCGGTGTTCGCGCCGCCGGCGGTCGTGTTCGCCCCGAACGTCAGCGACGCACCGGTGCCGGTGACGGTGATGCGGCGGACGTTCACCGGCTGCGATGCGGCGGCGGGGTCGGCGGCGAGGGTCACCGCGATGCCGGTGACGTGCCAGCCGTTGTCGTTGTCGTTCGTGTTGTTGATGCCGGCACCGGTGATGTCCACCAACGCGCTCGCCGCGTCGGTGTTCGCCGTGTCGAAGTCAACGCGCGCGCCGGCGGCGGGGACGACCCAGCCGGCCCAGTTGTGCGCCGCCGTGTAGAGCGACGCGCCGGAAACGGCGGTGCTGTCCGCATATTCGCCATAAAAATTGCCCGACGCGACGCCCGTGGCGGTGACGGTCAATTTCACGGCGCCGGCGGCGGCGTCCGCCGCGACCGAGCCGCGGATGCTGTGCTTCGCCAAGCCGCGAACGCTCACGCCGGCGAGCGCGGTCGCGTCGTAATCGGCGGAACTCGCCGCCGAAAGCAGGGTGTTCGCGCCGGTGGTGACGCCGCCGGCGGGCAGCGAGGCGATGTCGAACACGATGTTGCCGGCGAGGGTCAGCGCGCTGACGACGGCGGCGGAGTTGCCGGCGATGCCGGCGGCGAAAACGGCGTCGGTCGCCGTGCTGCCGGCGGTCGCGCCGTCGCCGAGGACGAGCGTTCCGGCGAAATTCGCGTTCGCGCCGAACGCGATGGTCGCGCCGTTGCTCGCGGCGAGGCGCGCGCGGTTGACCGACGGCGTGGTGCCGGTGAGTTCCAGCGCGGCGGCGGCGCCGTCGAGCGCGATGTTGCCGGCGAGTTGTCCGCCGAACGCGCCGGCGTCGCCGGTGAGCGTGAGCACGACGTTCGTCGGGTCGCCGAGGGAGTCGCCGGCGTCGCGTGTGCCGAGCAGATAGGTTCCGCCGGCGGCGCCGGTGAAGTTGAAGCCGGCGGGGGCGGTGTAGTTGCGCTCGAACCACAGTTCGCTGCCGGCGGCGAACTTCACCGTGAGCGGCGAGGCGGCACCGGCACCGGTGTCCTCGGCGACCAAGCCGACGGTCGCGCCGGCGCCACCGAAAAGATTGGTCAGCGTGAGAACCGCGCCGGCGGCGAACGAAATCTCCTTCGCGTAAAGGGTGTGCCCCGCCGTGTTGAGCACGATGGCGGGGTCGGCGTCGCCCGTGCGCGCGCCAAAGGAGCCGACGTGCACGTCGTCGCCAAGCGAGAAGCCGGGCGCGCTGCCGGTGCCGCCGGTCTTGACTTGCACGTTGCGCTTCGCGTTGTCGCTGTCCGGGTCAATCAGGGCGTTCGTGATGACGCCGCCGGTGTTGACGTAGAAGGCGATGCCCGACGTGTCCTCGGCGACGAAGACGAAGTAGTTGCTGCGCGGCTCGGTGAACGCGCCGGCGATGTCCTCCGGCAAAACGAGCGTGGCGGCGTTGAGCGCGGCAAGGGTCAGACCGCCGCCGGTGAGCGCGAACGAACCGGTGTCGAACGAGACCGCCGGCGCCTTGATGGTGAGCGCGGTGACGGCGCCGAGGTTCGCGCCCCCCAAGTCGAGGACGGTCAGCGCATCGGGGTCGGCGGCGGTGTTCAAAATCAGCGTCAGCGCGGGGCCGCTGATGTTGACGGTGCCGACGGCGGAGAGGGTGATGGTCGCGGTGCCGGTGGCGGCGCTGTCGCGCGGTCCGACCTCCAACGCCGCGCCGGTGGCGAGGTTCAGCGTGGCAAGCGCGGCATCAGGCGTGTTCAGCCACAGCGCGGCGCCGTCGTTGACCGTCACCGTCGCGCCGTTCGCGGCATTGTCATGCGACAAGCCCAGCGTGCCCTCCGAAACCGTGATGCCGGTCGCACCCGTCGCGGCGGTCAGGTTCAACGTGCCGCGTCCGGTCTTGGTGAAGGCCTTGGGGGCAAGTCGCTTCGCTTCGTCGGCGTAGTCATTGCCCGACTGGTTGTAGTAAACAAAGGTGCCGGCGTAGTTGACCGTGATGGCGTCGAGCGCGTCGTTGCGCGGGTCGGCGGTGCCGACCTTGATTTTCACGGTGTCGGCAGCGATGTCCACCTCGCGGGTGATGGTCTCGCCGTCGCCGGTGAATTGCAGGGTCGAGGTGCCCTCGAAGCGGAAATCAAGGTTTCCGCCGCGAATGCCGGTGTTCGTGGGCAGGTTGGCGTCGGTCGCGGCGGCGACAGTGCCGGAGCGCGTGACGAGATAGACGCGCCAGTTCTCGTCGCCGGCGAGCGTGAGAATGGAGTCGGGATAAACGGTGCCGGCGGTGCCGTAGGCACCGGCGGTGTCGGTAAAGCCCGCGCCGTCGTAGAACATCAGGGCGGTTCCCTGCACCGTCGCCTGCCAAGTGAGGTCCTTGGTCAGGTGCGTGATGATAGAGTTGCCGGGCTGGTTCGCCCAGAAGCCGGCGACGAGTTGCCCTCCGCCGTCGTGCCCGTAGTGGTTGATGTTGGTGACATCGGAACCGGAGAATTGCAGGAGGATTATGGCGTCGGGGTTGGTGGCGGTGACGGCACCGGCAAAGCGCAGTATCGTGTTCGTGCGCGTGACGGCGTAGCCGCTCCACTCGGACATGTCGCCCTCGAACGAGACGTGGAATTCGCCCTCGTTGCCGGCGGGGACGATGTTGCCGCTGCCAACGAGTTTGGTGCGGATGGTGAGGTTTGCCGCACCGGTGGACTGCGCGACGGACGGGAACCACGCGCCGGCTTCGGACGTGAGCGTGTTCGTGGTGACGATTGCGGCGTGGGCGTAGGGGTTCTTCCAACCGGAGGCGTCGTTCGTGCGGTCGGGACCGACGCCGGTGTCGAGAACGCCCTCGCCATCAATGACCCACGCGCGCCCCGTGACGTAAATGCCGGCGTTGGAGGCACTGCCGGTGGCGTCAACCGTGATGACTTTTCCGGCGGGAATGGTGATGGTGGTCGTTCCGGTTCCGCCGGTGAGTTGGTAGCGGTTACCGGCGAAGGAGTTGTCAATAACCCTGTCCCAGTTCGTGATGTAATCCGTCCAAGTGCCACTCGTTCCGGGCACTTTCCACGTGCGGAGGGAATGATTCTGGTCATCGAGGAAGTAGAGCGCCGCGTCCGCGTCCCAAACGAAATAGAAATTCGTGGGCAGGTTTTCGGGGACGATTTCCCCGGCGGCACCGGTGAACAAATCGCTGTCGAGGGTCACCGCGCCCCAATCCGGTTCGTAACCGTTCGCGACGCTCACGCGCAGGCCGCCCGCCGGCAACGCGCCCAAGGTCGAGCCGAAGTCGAGCGTGGTCGCGCCAACGCCACCGGCGAAAAGAACCAGCGCGGTGTCCGCAAACGTGACGGTGCCGGTGAGGACGATGTTCTGCGCGCCTTCGTGGCCGACGGCCGAGCCGATTTGCAGCGTCGCGCCGTCGGCGAGGGTGAGCGGCGACGAGCCGCCAAACGCAAACTGCTGCGACGCGCCCAACGCGAGCGTGCCACCGGTGGCGACAGACAGCGACGCCGCGTTCCCCAGCGCGTTCTCCGCGCCCAAAACCAACTTGCCGCTGCCGCTGACGGCGACGCTGCCGGTGAACGAGTTCGTCGCCGCCTTCGTCAACGCCAGCGAGCCGCCGGTCACCTCCAACTGCGCCGCGCCGGCCAAATCGCCGGAAAGGTCCGACACGCCGCCGCCAAAGCGCACCTTCACCGTCGAAACACTGCCGGTGTCCAACGTGCCCGCACCCGTCACACCACCGGTGAACACGAGCGTCGAGGAAGGGTCACCGGCGATTTGGAGCGTGTCGCCAAGCGAAACGACGCCGGTAAACGTCACGCTGCCGGCGGCGAGGCCGATTTTCGCGGGGTTGCCGGCGGTCATTCCCTCCGGCGTCGGGGTCTCGAAGCGCGCGCCAAACTCGCGGTCGCCGGTCATCGCCGCCGAACCGAAATTGAGCGTCGCGCCACGGTTGAGAATGACAACGCCGAGCGCGGAAAAGTCGTCGCCGACAGCAACCGTCGAGGAAGTCGTGGGCGCGCTGACGCGGTTCCAGTCGGCGGCACCGCCGACGGTCACAATCTCGCCGCCGTCAATTGTCGCGCTGTTCTGCGTGACGACATACCAGCCGTGCTGCGCGCTGTCCCAGAGCAGGAAGTAGTCCGCAAGCGCGGGCGAGAGGTCCTTGCCGCCGAAATTGTTCGACAGGTTCGCGCCCTTCAAGAGGAAGGTGCCGGTGCCCTCGCCGAAGCCGGTGGCGTCTATCGTGAACGCGTTCGGCAGGTCGTTGGCGGCGATGTTGCCAAGGTCGAGCGTGACAACGGTGCCGGCGGGACCGGCGTTGAAGAGGAACGTGACGCCGTCGGCGATGGTCACGTCGCCGGTGGCGTTGAGCGAGATGGTGAGCGCGGAGCCGCTGCCGGCGGCGATGGTCGAGTTGATGGCGGCGGTGAAATCGCCCACCGGAACCGTCGGCGTGTTCAGCCACAGTGTCGCGCCGGTTTTGACAGAGACGTCCGCACCGGCGGCGAACGCGCCGGCGGCGGAGACCCCCAGCGTGCCCTCGGCGACAGTCACGCCGGAGACGCCGGCGGCACCGGTGAGGTTCAGGGTGCCCTTGCCGGTCTTCGTGAACGCCGACGGCGCGGTGTGCGCCTGCGTGGCGACGTAGTTGCTGCCGGTCTTGGCGACGTTGAAGAAGGTGCCGGCGTAGTTGACCGTGATGGCGGCAAGCGCGTCGTTGCGCGGGTCGCTCGTGCCGACCTTGATTTTCACGGTGTCGGCGGCGAGGGTCACATCGCGCGTAATCGTCTCACCGGCACCGGTGAACTGCAGCGTCGCCGTGCCTTCGAGACGGAAGTCGTTCTTGTAGTCGGGGTAGATGTTGTCCACCGAGGGCGCGTTGGCGTCGGAGGCGAGCGCGACGGTGCCGCTGCGCGCGATGAGCGTGGAGCGGAAGGTGCCGTCGCTGGCGAGCGTCAGAACGGCGTCGTCGTAGGTCGCGCCGGTTGTGCCGAAATGACCGGTGGTGTCGGTGAAGCCCGCGCCGTCAAAAATCACAACGCCGGGACCGTGCACCTTGCCTTTGAAGAGCAGGTCCTTGGTGAGTTGGGTAATGGCGAGAACGCCGGAAGTGGCGGCCTTGTAGTGACCGAAAGCACCTTCGGTGGCGCTGTAGGAGACGCCGTCCCACGTCGTATTGTAGCCGCCCAGTCCTTCCACATTGAGGTCGAAGTGCGCGAGCGGTCCGACTTCGCCGATGGGACCGGAGAGACGGCCGAGGACATTGTCGGCGACGGCGATGAATCCCTCGAACTCGGACAGGTCGCCCTCAATCGCCGTGAGCAGCATGCCGTTTGCCGTGGTCGAAATGTAGCCGCGACCGGTCATCTTGGTCTGGATGGTCAGCGCGGGGACGAGCGCGACGATGGCTTCGGGGGTGATGTTGTAAGGGTCAATGGTGCCCCGCCCCGCGCCGCTCCCGAAGTAAATCGCCGTGTGCTTCCATTGCAGGTAGGCGGCATCGCCTTCGGCATCCGAGTAGCCAATGCCGGTGTTGAAAACGCCGTCACCGGTGATGGTCACGCCGATGATGGTCTTGTCCAAGCGCATGCCGTAAGCACCGTTCGTGCTGCCGCCGTTGAGGACGATTTCCTTGCCGGCGGGGATGACGAGGGTGAGTGGGCTGGCAAGGGTGCCGGCGATGTAGAACGTGTCGCCGCCGGCGACTTTGCTGGCACCCTCCTTGTCCCAACCGGCGGCGGTGTTCAGCGAGCCGTCGGCGTTGCGGTAATCCGTCCAGACAACCGTGCCGGCGGCAGTGTTGTTCAGACGAGCGTTCATTGATTCCCACGCCAGCAAGTTGAACGAGCCGCCGCCGAGGTCGTTTAGATAAACGTTCCCGAAGGTGCCGGTGAGCGAGACCTGCGGCAGAGTCAGGTTGTCCGCCGTCAACGTGAAGGTGTTCGAGCCGGGCAAAAAGTTGTCCACGCGCAGCGCGACGGCGGTGTTCGCGGCGTTAATGCCGGCGAGGTCGAGCGAGGCGATGTGCGCGTCAGTGGTGGTGCCGGCGAACTTCACGCCGACGGCGAGGTTCGCGCCGAGGGTGCCGGCACCGGCGGCGAACGCCACGTCGGCGTAGCGGGCGTCAAGGAACACGCGCGCGCCGTCCGCGAGCGTCAGCGGGCGCGTTCCGAAACTCTGCGTCGCGCTCGCGGCGAGGGTCGCGCCACCGGCGACGGTGACGCCGCTCGTTCCGGGAAGGGCGTTGGCGACCGCGAGGGTCAGCGTGCCGGCGGAAACGGTCGTGGCACCGGTGAAACTGCTCACCTTGGAAAGCGCGAGATTGCCCTCGCCCTGCTTGGTGAAATTCGCGGCGAAGATGGTGTTGCCGGTGTCGCGCCCGTTGCGCAGCGCGATGTCCACGTAGAGGTCAACCTCGAACGGGCTGTCCGCCACGTCGAAGACACCGGTGCGGACACTGTGCCCGCCGAGCGCAATGAAGGCGGTGGAGTTGAGGGTGACTTGGGTGATGTAACTCGGCTGCGTCTGGTCGGCGGTGGTCGAAATGACGCCGTGCAACTTTATCGGTGCCCAAATCGGCGTGTCCCCATCCATCCAGCCGGACGGAATTTCGATGCGGCCGCCGGACAGGACGATGTCGGTGTAAGACCACGTGCCGCTCGCCTCCAACGTGCCGTTGATGAGGTAGAACTTGTAGGAGGGGGTGTCGGGATTGTTGTCGCCGTTAATCTTCAGGAACGCGCCGTCGCGGACGACGATGACGGAGTTGTCGTTGTAGAGCGCGGAGGTCGAACTGCCGCTATTGACGGTCACGTTGCCGGCGATGACCACCATGTTGCCGGCAACGGGCTTCGCGCCGGTGTCCCAGTTCGCATCCGTCGCCCAATCGCCGTCACCGCCGACCCACGTGACGACGTCGCCCTTGAACTCCGGCACGAAGGCGGTCTGCGCGGCGTCGTAGGTGAGTTTGAAATAGCGGGCGAGGTCGGTGGACAGACCGAGGTTCGAGGCGGCGGTTTCTGGCAGCCCCTTCAGCGCGAACGAGGTGTCCGCAAACAGCGCGTAACCGGGCGCACTCACCGTGAACTTCGCCGTGTCGAGATTCGTGGCGGGGTTGACCCCCGACAAATCCAGCACGGCGTCGCCGTCGCTGACGAGGAACTCCACCGGCAGCGCGGCGGTCGTGCTGAACTTGACGTCGCCGGTGAGCGCGCTCGCGCCGGCAACGGTCAACTTGCCCAATCCCGACAAGTCCGCCGCGCCCATTGTCGCCGCGTCCATCGTCAAAAACGACCCGCTGGCAAAAGTCACCGTCGGACGAAACTCGCCCCCGACCAACGCCAACGTCGCCGCCCCCGCAACCGTCAACGTATTCCCCGACGGAAACGACGCCGTCCCCACCAAACGCAACGTGCCCGCCTGAACCGTCGTGGCACCCTTGTAAGTATTCACACCGCGCAACGTCAGTGTGCCACCGGTGGCGGAGCCGTCGCTCGCCTTAATGATTCCGAACGGGGTGGTGTCCGCTTCGTTGTTCGTATCAAAGTCCTGTCCGTTGTCAATGTTGCCGCCGAAATCGCCCTGCTTGATGGTCAGGATGCCTACGCTGGCACCACCGGAAGCGTAGCCAATACCGAAATGAAAGAAGCCCCAACTGGTGATAAGACCGGTCTCACCGGTAAGCGAGTTGATGGTCTCGTTGTAGCCGACGTTGAACACGCCGCCCTGCTCGGCAGGGATGGAGGCGTCGCCGGAAAAGATGATGTTCGGCGAGCCGGTGAAGCGACCGTGTCCGTTCGTGATGTGAATGCCACCGCCGGGGCCGATGGTCAGGTTGCCACCGGCAACCTTGTATTGGCCGGAAAAAGCGACCCAGCCGCCGTTGACGGTAATGTCGCCAGCGGTCGCGGCGACGCCGCTTCCGGAGATATACACGCCACCGTCGCCGGTCTTCGTGAAGCCCTTGCCAAGTTCGCCGCCACCCCAACTGAACGCGCCCAGACCGGTGACTTCGAGAATGCCGTCGCTACTGCCCGTGAACGGCATTGTGAATGTGACGCGCGCCGCCTCAGTGCCGGTGACGAGGCGGAACGTGCCACCGGCGTTAATCGCAAGATTGTGGCTGCCACTGTTGTTGACGTTGCCCGGCGCGGACACCTGCACCACGCCCTCGTTAATCGTGACGTCGCCGGTGAACGTGTTCGTGTTCGTCAAAATCAGTGTGCCACCGCCCTCCTTCGTCAAAGCCGTGCCCGACACCACGCCGGAGTAGGTCAACTCGTCGCCGGTCGCGACCGTGATGGGAGTGCCGTCGAGGGTCACGGGGTCCGAGACCGTCGTCGTCGCCGCCCGCGCCGTGGTCGCCAGCGACAAGCCGCCCTCCGCGCCGTCCTGCGTGAAGACCGACGGTGCCGCCGCCGGTGCCAGCAACGCGCCGAGCGTCGCCGCCGCGCTCAACAGCCGCCGCAACCGACCGCGCCGCGAACCGCGCCCCGCGCCCGCCGCGCCACCGCCGACGCCACCGCCGCTGCCGGCGACAACGGGAAAAGCGTTGCCGCCGCCGGCGGCACTGTTGCCGGCGACGCCGCGCGGCGCGCCATTTTCATCGTGAGCAAAAGACAGAACGGGATGTTGTTTCATGAGTAAAGGGGGGTGTGCAGGGGGAAAAGGGATAAGGGCAGGAGAAAGGATGAAGGTTGAAGGTTGAAGACGCGGGATAAGGGCTAAAAGGCGAGTGCTGGGGGCTTGGGCATGGCGGCGGAACGGCGAGGCGGATGTTTGTTGGAGGGTGGGTTTGGCGGTGCTGGGAAAGCGGCGGAGTGGCGAGGCGGATGTTTGTTGGGTGGAGGGTTGAGTTGGGGCGGGAAAAAACTACGTCGGGATTGCGCGGCAAAATGTCTGCTCCCGCCCAAAAGTCAGCAAAAACTTTCTCCCGCAGCCCCCGCCGCCCAGCCCCGTAGGGGCGACATAGCATAGGCAGGGGCGTGAGCCCCTGTTTTCGTCGTTCCCCAACCACAATGCGAACCGCGAAGCGGTGGCATATAGCAACGAGGGCTAATGCCCTCGACACTGTATGCCACCGCTTCGCGGTTCACGGTTTTGTTTGCGCTATTACAGGGGTTCCGTCGCTTCGCGACTTCACCCCTGCCTATGCTATGTCGCCCCTTCGGGGCTTGGCTTGCGGTCAGCAATGCGGGTCGGAGACCCGCGCTCCTACCGCCACCCGCCAAGCCGCCACATACATGGAGCGCCGCATACATGGAGCGCCACACATGGAGCGCCACACATGGAGCGCCACACATGGAGCGCCGACTTTCAAGTCGGCTCGGCGATGGTGCGGCGATAGCCGCCTTGCTTCCCCTAAAGCCGCCTTGCTTCTCTTAAAAAAGTGGCGGCTACGCCGCATCTCCCCCAAGCCGACTTGAAAGTCGGCGCTCCCATTACGCCACCCGCCAAGCCGCCACACACATGGCGCACCACATACATGGAGCGCCACAACATGTAGCGCCGAGTTTCAATGCGGCTCGCCGATGGTGCGGCGATAGCCGCCTTGCTTCCCTTAAAGCCGCCTTGCTTTTCTTTTTTAGAATGGCGGCTGCGCCGCATCTCCTCCGAGCCGACTTGAAAGTC
>JAISSQ010000024.1 GCA_031273045.1 Puniceicoccales bacterium | reverse complement strand
GTGTTCGGGACGTAGTCGAGGTCGCACTCGGGGTCGGGGGTTTCGTAGTTGATGGTGGGCGGGATGAGTCCGTCGCGGATGGAGAGGACGGCGGCGGCGGCTTCGATGCCGCCGGCGGCGCCGAGCAGGTGGCCGGTCATGGATTTGGTGGAACTGACGGCGACGCGGCGGGCGTTCTCTTCGCCGAGGGCTTGTTTGATGGCGAGGGTCTCGAACTTGTCGTTGTAGGGGGTGGAGGTGCCGTGGGCGTTGATGTAGTCAACGTCGGCGGGCGAGAGGGCGGCGTCGCGCAGGGCGTCGGCAATGGCGGCGCTGACGCCTTTGCCTTCGGGGTCGGGGGCGGTGATGTGGTGGGCGTCGCACGTGGCGCCGTAGCCGGCGAACTCGGCGTAGATGCGGGCGCCGCGCTTTTGGGCGTGTTCAAGGGTTTCGAGGACGAGGATGCCGGCGCCTTCGCCCATGACGAAGCCGTCGCGCCGCGCGTCGAACGGGCGCGAGGCGTGTTTGGGGTCGTTGTTGAACTCGGTGCTCATGGCGTTCATGGCGCAGAAGCCGGCATAGCCGAGGCGGACGATTGCGGCTTCGGTGCCGCCGGCGACGAACACGTCGGCGTCGCCCGCGCGCAGGTGTTCGAGGGCTTCGCCGAGCGAGTGCGAGCCGCTGGCGCAGGCGGAGACGACGCAGAAGTTCGTCGCCCGCGCTTGCAATTCGATGCCGACGACGCCGGCGGCCATGTTCGTGATGATGTTCGTTATCATGAACGGCGACACTTTGCGCGGGCCGCCTTCAAAGAGGCGGAAACTTTGTTGCTCAATGCTGCCGATGCCGCCGATGCCGCTGCCGATGATGACGCCGAGGCGTTCGGGCGGGATTTGTCCGATGGTGAGGCCGGCGTCCGCGAACGCCATTTTGCTGGCGGCGACGGCGAACTGCACGAAGCGGTCGTTGCGCTTCGCGTCCTTGGGGTCCATGAATGCGGCGGGGTCGAAGTCCTTCACTTCGGCGCCGACCTGCGACTTGAAGTCGGCGGGGTCGAAGTGGGTGACGCGGTCAACGCCGTTGACGCCGGCGGTGAGGTTTGCCCAGAACGTCGCGGCGTCATTGCCGACGGGGGAGACGACGCCGATGCCGGTGACGACGACGCGGACGCGGGGCGCGGCGGCGGCGTTTGCGGCGGCGGCTGGACAACCGGCGTTGCCGGTGGTGGTGGTATTCTCTGCTTGTGTTTGCACGCGGTGGAGTGGTTGAGGGTGAGCGGTGATTGCGGGTGAGTGTGAAAATGGTGAAACGGGGAAAATCGTCAAATAAGGCGGAGAGCCGCCGGCGGTGGGAAGGAAATCCTGCAAGAGTGAAGAATGATGCGTCCTCCGCGCGTCGCGCCGTGGCAGGAACGCGGTCGAAGGGCGCGCTGCCGGTGGCGGAATTGACTGTTAAAAAACGGGAAAAACTGCCCCTTCTTCGGGGCGGACACCGCGTCCGCGCTGGGCGGACGGCGGCGGTTGTGTGAACTGTCTTCCCTTGCGGGAGGCAGGGGCGCGGTCGAAGTGGCGGCACCCGCGGGGCGCGCGGAACGCTCCTTCGGCAACCGTTCGCCATTCCGCCAGCACCGGCGGCGTCCGGCGGACGCTTTTTGGCGCTGTGTCGGGCGGCGGCGCGATTGCCGGCGGGCGAAACCGCTCGCGGCGGAGACCGGCGCACCGGCGGCGTCCCTACTGCTTGGCGGCTTCCTGTTTGGCGGCTTCCTGCTTGGCGCGGATGTATTCGATGACCTGCCCGACCGTTTGCAGTTTTTCCGCATCCGTTTCGGGAATTTCACCTTTGATTTCGCTTTTGAACTCTTCCTCAAAGGCCATCACCAACTCGACGGTGTCGAGGGAGTCGGCTCCGAGGTCGCCCATGAACGAGGCGGCGGGCGTGACCTGCTCCTCATTCACGTTGAGTTGGCTGACGACGATGTCTTTGACGCGTTGTTCGAGTGTCTTGTCGCTCATAGTTGTATTGGAAATGCTTGTTGTGTGAGTGTGTGAAACTGTGGTTTGACCGGCGGCGGCGGCGACGAAAGCCCTTGCGGGTTTACGGCGGCGCGGCACCGGTGACGACGGGTTGAGGTTGGTGTTTCGGTTCGGTTGAGGTGAAGTGGTGACGGGTTCGGCGCTTTCCCGGTCCGACCTTCGGACGCCTTCGCGCCGAGGGCGTCAAGCCACCGGCGGCGAATGAAAACGTGGGCGGGAGCGAACCGCACCGCCTCCGGCGTGTCAACAGCGAAATCGCCCCGATGACCCCGCTCGCATTCATCCATCTCTTCGCGGACGGCTTCCGCGCCATGACCCTCGGCCGAACGCTCTGGGTGCTCGTTGCGGTCAAACTCGTCGTCTTGTTCGCGCTCATCAAGCCGGTGTTCTTCCGCGACGAACTCGGACGCCACGCCAAGACCCCCGCCCAGAAAAGCGCGTTCGTCGCCCAGTCCCTCGCGCAACGGGCGGCACCGGCGGCGGAGTAGCCCCAGCCCCGAAGGGGCGGCATAACATAGGCAGGGGCGTCAGCCCCTGTTATGGGAATATCCCTCTCCAACAACGAACCGCGAAGCGGTGGCATATAGCACCGAGGGCTCATGCCCTCGTTACTGTATGCCACCGCTTCGCGGTTCACGGTTTTGTTTGCGCTATTACAGGGGTTCCGTCGCTTCGCGACTTCACCCCTGCCTATGTTATGTCGCCCCTTCGGGGCTTTGGGGGCCGGTGGCACTACCGGCGGCGGCGGCGCCGGAACCGGCGGTGGTGTCAGAACCGATGCCGGAGCCGGTGCCGGTGCGTGCGGTCTCTGCCGCCCCTTCGGGGCTTTGGGGGCCGGCGTTTTCGTCCCTGCAAAATAAAACTTGCGTTCCTTACTGAACTATGCAGTTTGCGCGGCACTCGCCCGCAACAGACGGGCTTCTCCACCACGCGCGACTGAATGAATACCACCGTCCCTTCCGCTGGCACCGGCACCGCCGGCACCGCCACCGGCGGCACTTCCTCCCCGCTCCCCGCTCCCTGCTCTCCGCTCCCCGTCATTGCCGGCGGCGTGCCAGATGATGCGGCGGCGCGGCTGGAGCGCTACACGGCGGCGGAGCGGTTGCGTTGGGCGGCGGAGACGTTTGGCGGGCGCGCGGCGATTGGGACGAGTTTTCAGGGCGCGGGGATTGTGGCGTTGCACCTTGCGGCGGAGGCGGGGTTGAAACTCGCGGTGTTCACGTTGGACACCGGTTTGCTCTTCCCCGAAACGCTTGCGCTGAAGGCCGCGCTCGAAGCGCGTTTCGGGATTGAAATCGAGAGCGTGCGGCCGCGCTTGTCGCTGGACGCGCAGGCCGCGGAATACGGCGCGGCGCTGTGGGAGCGCGACCCCGACCTGTGCTGTCAACTACGCAAGGTGATGCCGCTTTCGGACAAATTGGCGTCGCTCGACTGCTGGCTCACGGGCGTTCGGCGCGAGCAAGCGGCGAGCCGCGCCGTCACCGGCATTTTGGAGCGCAACGAGCGCGCCGGCGGTCGCGTGTTGTGGAAACTCAACCCGCTTGCGGACTGGTCGCGCAATCAGGTCTGGGCGCACATCCGCGCGAACGACCTGCCTTACAATCCGCTGCACGACGCCGGCTACCGCAGCATCGGTTGCTCGGTCTGCACGCGCCCTTCCGGTGCCTGCGATGCCGACGAGCGCGCCGGCCGTTGGACGGGTTTCAACAAGACCGAATGCGGCATCCACACTTTTCTCAAACAATCCTCAACAACCACCAAACCTTAAACTCACAACACACACACACACAATGGACCATCTCACACAACTCGAAAACCAATCCATCTACATCTTTCGCGAGGCGTATCATTACTTCAAGAACCTCGCGATGCCGTGGTCAATGGGCAAGGACTCGAACGTCCTTATCTGGCTGGCGCGCAAGGCGTTTGTCGGCAAGGTGCCGTTCCCGTTGCTGCACATTGACACCTCGTTTGAGTTCCCCGAAATGTATCAATTTCGCGAGTGGGCGCAAAAGTTCCACAACCTCGAACTCATCGTGCGCAAGAACGACGACGCCCTCGCCGCCGGCATCAACTACAAGAACAACGACCCGCTGACCGTCACCCACGAACTCAAAACCGTCGCCTTGCAGCGCGCCATCACCGAGTTCAAGTGGGACGCCCTCATCACCGGCATTCGGCGCGACGAGGACTCGACCCGCGCCAAGGAGCGTTACTTCTCGCCCCGAAACGCCGAGTTCGAGTGGGACTACAAAGACCAACCGCCGGAGTTCTGGAACCAGTTCACGTCGAGCGTCGGCGACGGCGGCCACGTTCGCGTCCAACCGCTTCTTGATTGGACGGAACTCGACATCTGGCTCTACATCAAACGCGAAAACATCCCCGTCCCGCGCCTCTATTTCGCGCGCGATGGCAAACGCTTCCGCTCGCTTGGCTGCTGGCCAATCACGCACCCCGTCGCCTCGAACGCCGCCACCGTTGACGACATCATCGAGGAACTCCGGCACACGAAAACCAGCGAACGCGCCGGCCGCGCCCAAGACCACGCCGAACGCAACGCAATGCAAAAACTGCGCGCCAAAGGGTTTATGTAAGGCAAGCCAATTACTAATTACTAATTACTAATGCCCCCCTTTTCTTAACAACTTCCTGAAACACTCCGAACACCTTTTTAACACTTTTTAACCACCTCTTACATCTTCCATTTAAACATCTCGGATTTCTTAAATTAGTAATTAGTAATTAGTAATTTATGAACTTTCCGAATGCATAAATAGCCACCCAAAACTCACAAACTTTCCGCATCCTATGTCCGCTCCCACTTCCGCCGTCCTCGAAACCATTCCCGCAATCTACGAAGCATCGCCGCTCGTCCCCGCCGTTTTCCCGCGCGACCAAGAACGCGAAACAAGTCGCAGCGGCGCTGTTCACAGCACCACCGGCGGTGCCACCACCAGCACCACCGCCGCCGCCGCCGTCGAGCCGCCCCGCTTCCACCTCGTCGTTGTCGGGCACGTTGACCACGGCAAGTCCACCTTTGTCGGACGTCTTCTTGCCGACACCGACTCCCTGCCCGACGGCAAACTCGCCCAAGTCCAGCGCGCCTGCGCCGCCGAGAATATGGACTTTGAATACGCCTTCCTGCTCGACGCCCTCCTCGAAGAACAGGAGCAAAACATCACCATTGACACCACGCGCATTCACTTCGCCACGCCGCGCCGCGACTACGCCATCATTGACGCCCCCGGACACCGCGAATTCCTCAAAAATATGGTCACCGGCGCCGCCTCCGCCTCCGCCGCCCTGCTCCTCATTGACGCCCGCGAAGGCATCCAAGACCAGACCCGCCGCCACGCCTTCCTTCTGTCCCTCCTCGGCGTCAAACAACTCGCCGTCCTCGTCAACAAAATGGACCTCGCCGACTACTCCGAGAAACGCTTCTACGACATCGTCGCCGAATACACCGCGTTCCTCGCCACCCTCGGCCTCACGCCGGAGCACTTCATCCCAATCACCGCCCGCCACGGCGGAAACATCACCCGCCGCGAAACCGAAAAAATGCCGTGGTGGACCGGTCCGACAGTCGTCGAAGCCCTCGACAGTTTCAAAGACGAAACCCTGCCCGACGACCAACCCCTCCGCCTCCCGCTCCAAGACGTTTACCGGTGGGACGACCGCCGCGTCTTCGCCGGCCGCCTCGAAAGCGGCAAAATCGCCGTCGGCGACAAAATCACCTTCTCCCCCGGAAACAAAACCGCCACCGTCGCCGGCATCGAACGGTGGACGCTCTGCCGAGAAGAGGTTCAAGGTTGCGCCGATATCGAAGCCACCGCCGGTGACTCCATTGGCATCACTCTTGGCGAGCAAATCTTCGTCGAACGCGGAGCCGTCGCGCACCACGCCGACACCCCGCCCTACGTCGCCCAGACCCTCAACGCCCGCATCTTCTGGCTCGGCAAAGACCCCCTCCTCTCGCAGCGCACCTACAAACTCCGCCTCGCCACCCAAGAGACCACCTGCACCATCACGCAAATCAAGCGCGTCATTGACGCCGCCACGCTCGACAGCGTCACCACCTCCACCGCCGCCGCCGGCGCCCTCAACGCCGCCGCCGGCACCACCGCCCGCCAACTCCAAGTCGGCCGCCACGAAGTCGCCGACATCGAACTGCGCGCCGCCAAACCCCTCGCCTTCGACTCCGGCGAACACGCCGCCCCGCTCGGCCGCTTCGTCATCCTCGACAACCGCCAAATCGCCGGCGGCGGCGTCATCCTCGTTGACAAAACCGAGGCCGCCCGCCTCCGCGCCGACCTCCACCCCACCACCGGCAAAATTGACAAACGCCACCGCGAAGCCCGCAACGGACACCCCGGCGCCGTCGTCTGGCTCACCGGCCTCTCCGGCTCCGGCAAAAGCACCATCGCCGCCGAACTCGAACGCCAACTCTTCAACCAAGGACGACAAGTTTATTGGCTCGACGGCGACAACCTCCGCCTCGGCCTCAGCCACGACCTCGGCTTCTCCGAAAAAGACCGCGCCGAAAACATCCGCCGCGCCGGCGAACTCGCCCGCCACTTCGCCGATGCCGGCACCATCCTCATCCTCTCCCTCATCTCGCCCAGCAACGCCTCCCGCAACGCCGTCCGCGAGCGCGTCGAACACGGCCGCTTCATCGAGGTCTTCATCAACGCCCCCCTCAACGTCTGCGCCGAACGCGACCCCAAAGGCCTCTACGCAAAAGCCATCGCCGGCGAAATCAAGGACTTCACCGGCATCAGCGCCCCCTACGAAAAACCCGACAAAGCGGAACTCGAACTCCGCACCGACCTGCTCTCCGTTGACGAATGCGTCGCCAAAATCCTCGAACAAATCGCCGGCATCCAATACGACTCAACGGATTGGGTGATTTGACGGAACGCCCTCCCCTCCACGAAGTTGTGATAGCACCGGTGCCGCCTCATGGCGTCGGTGCCTCGTCTTCGTCGAGGGCTTCCTTGGGCATGTAGGGACGCCATTTCTTGCACAAAACCATCGTCATGCCGCTGACGGGGAACCCCATCCGCTCGAAGTAAGGCGCGAGGTTGGCGCGGCAATGCTTCGACCAGACGCGCACGAAGGTCTCCTTGCACATGTCGTCGTAGGACGTGACGTCAATGCGGTCGCCGAAAAACCGCTGGTCGCGCCGGCGCAATCGGATGATGTCGGGGTCCGTCGCCGGTTCTTTTTGGTAATCCGCAAACGTGTTTCGCAACGGCAGCCAGCCAAAATCGCGGATGACCGGAATGTAAATCGAAAGTTTGTCCCCGTCCCCGCCGTGAGCGTTGATGGCTTTTTCTAACAACTTATTGAGCGAGGTGGTGCCCTCCTTGGAAAAGTATTTCCCAACGGTTTCGGCGTAAAATTGGCGGAAGCGCGCATTTTTTCGCGATTTTTCGTCTTTTGCGCCACTGCCGGTGGCACCGGTGGTGGACGCCGTCGAGGGCGACGGCAACATCGCCACGACGCCTTTCCCGACCGCTTCGGCGGCACTCTCTTTCGTCTTGGGTTGTAGGCGCGAAGTCACCGGTTTCCCAGCGATTTTCTCCATGCAGTAGAGCGCGAAAAGGTTGCACGTGACCTCCCCGTAACCCTCGAACGTCCATTCCTTCTTTTGCCGGTTGTGCCCGAATTCGTGGAAGAAGCCCCAGTTGCCGTTGCGCGTTAAATCGTCGTAACTCACTGCACCGGCGGAAGAACCGAGTTTCGCCATGACGGGGAAACCGGAGTGCAGGTCGCCGATGATGATGTCAATGTCCGTTACGACCCATTCGCTTCGACTGCCGGCGGCGGCGAGCCAGTCGGCTTCCATGACAATCCGTTCCCAGACGCGCAACAACTCGTTCGGATTTTTCAGCGTGCGCAGGTGGCTCGACGGCACCGTGACGCGAATTCCGCGCGCCTCGATGTCGCCCCACGGTGCCGGCGACGCCCGCGAGCGTTCCCAATCGAGCGCGGAGGTTTTGTTGATGCGAAAATACGGGGCTTCGACCGCGCCGGTGACCGTCACCGAGATAAAATCGAGGTCTTTCCCGCCACCGGTGGTGGTGATGTAAATCAATCCGCCAAAGGCATTTGAGACAAATGTTATTTCCTCCTTGATTTCAAAATCGCGCACGATGCGCGGAAAGCGTTTCCACGGCACTTTGCGCGTCAGGTCGTCCGTGTGACAGCCAATTCGCACGGATTTCACGAATTTCAACCGGTTCGGGTCCACGCGAATGGTAATCAATTCGCCCGCCGGCGCGTAAAGTCCCGTGCAGTGCATGCCGCTGTCGCGCGACGAATAATTCACTGATTTTACCAAGCGCGGTGCCTCCTTGTCCACCGCGCCGGGGAACTTGTCCGCATTCGGGTTCGCGACCACTTTCGACGCCGGTATGCGAATGTATTCGGCAACTTGTTTGGGGGACAAGTGGTTGCTACGCCATACAGTTAAGTCGAGCGGCGACGGTTCAATGCCGCGACTTGGGCGAACGATTTTCGCCCCGTAAGGCGGCTGGTATGCGCTCTTTTTCGCCGCCGGTTTTGCCGATTTTCCGGTCTTCGCGGGTTGATTTGCGGCGGTTTGCGCTGTCGGTTTTTTCTTTTCCGCCGCCACCGCCGCGAGCATCGCCGCCTCGTCCGCCGGCAGTTCCTCCCAGAAGGACTCGCGCCCGTCGGTCACTTGGCGCAAGGTTTTCCTGTTGTCGGAAAGCGAGTAGATGGTGAAATTATCGGTGCAAAGGACAGCGTTTTCGCGCATAATCTTCCATTTTGCCGTGATTTTTCTGCCACCGGTGGTGTGCACTAACGTGCCGTTGTCCAAGAATTCCAGAGTGTTCACGACCGGCGTTTTTGCCGCGCTACCGATGGCATTTCGCGCAGGGGTCTTGCCGCCGACCGTAAATTTCCACTTTGTCCCGACAAGTGCGTGCCTAATTTTTGGCACCGCCGGCACCGCCGGTGCCGCCGCCGGTGCGCCGGTCGCCGCGCCGGAAGCGTTCGCGTTCGGCACCGCCGGCACAGCCGGCACAGCCGGTGCCGCCACTTCCGGCGTCTCCGCCACATAACCGTCGCGCTCGCGCAGCCAGAAACTTTGCTCTTTTTCGCCCCAACGCTGCTCAATTTTCTGCCAGTCGTCGGAGATTTTGTAGAGCGCGCGTTTTTTGCAATTTTCGAGGACGCCGTAGAGACCGCCGCCGAGGTTGTAAAACGCGCCGGAGAATTTTTTGTCCTCGCGCGAGACCCGCCCGCTGGCGTGAAAATCGAGCGTCCGCTTCTTGTCCGCCGCGCCAACCCAATGCGTTCCGGCGACTTCCGGCGACGGTGCCGGTGCCGGCAGGTAGAACGTTTCCACCTCGACGTCTTTGGAATTGGCGGTGTTGGCGATTTTCGTGATTGCCGCGCCGTTTGTGGCGATTTTCCACGTTCCGGCGGAGGTTTTCAGCAACGGACCGGCGAATTCCTTCCACGTCCCCGTGCGCACGAGCGGCGGCGTTGCGCGCCACTCCCAGACAACTCCGTCCGGCGAAAATGCGATGTATTCGACTTCGCCGGCGTCGGTTTTGCGCTCCCAGCAGATTTTCAGAAACGGATTGTCCGCGACTTTCGCCACCACCGGCGCGACGATTTTCTCGATGTTTTTCACGGGGTCAGCCGCCGCCGCCGCTTTCCCGCCCTTCGTGCCGTCCTTGGGGGGTGCCGGCACTTCGGGAAGTTTTTTTGGCACCGGCAACGGCAATTTACCCAGCGCGTCGGGCGAGGTCGGCAACGCCTCAAACGGCGACGGCACCTGCCCGCCGGCAGTGCTCGCCGCGAGCACGGACACGAGCGCGAAGACGCAAAAAACCGGCAGCCCGCTGGCGCGCCGGCGCGGGCGCATTTCCTCCCTGCGATTCTGGCGAGACATGCGCGCAACCTTGGCGCAACAACGCCGAAGGGCAACACCGATTTTGGCAATTCCCTTGCCAACCACCGCTCCAAAAATCATGTCAAAACCCGTCAATCATGTCCGAAAATCGAATACCCCGATTGCCCGCCACCGGTGGTGCCGCCGCCGGTGCCGGTGACGACGCCGTGCCACCGTCCCTGTTCAGCCGCTGCAACGTGCCCCCGTGGCGGCTCGCGTCGGTTGAATTCCAAAACGACCCGCAACCGCTCGAAATCGAAGGCGTCCGCACCGCCGACGCCCGCCTTTTCGCCCTGCTCGACGCCGCCGGTGACGCCGCCGAGCGCGGCCGAATTTTCCACGACTACGTGTCGGTCAAGTTCCGGCTCCACGAGTGGGCGGACTACGACGGCTCGGCGCGCGCCGCGTTGCGCCATAGTTATGTGCAACTGCTCCACGCTTGGAGCGCGGACAGCAACAGCCGCGCCGGTGCCGTCCTGAAGGGCTGGGTCGAAAACCGCTTCGGACTGCGCGCGACCTTCCACAACGGACGTCTCACCGGCGGTGCCCCCGCCGACACCGCCGCCGCCCGCGAACGCTACTGGCTCGACCGCATGCGCGGCGCCGAACGCATGCTGGGCGTCTCCATGCAACTCGACCTGCTCTTCACGTTCTGTCAGGACGAGTTGCGGCGGCACTTCGGCGACAGCGAACGCTGGGTGACGCTCTACCGAGGCACGCATGACGCCGACGAATACGAACTGCGCGGCGGCGGCGGCGGCGGTACCGGCGGCACCGGTGGCGGCGAGGGAAGAGAAGGCGGGAACGGTGCCGGTGGCGGCGGGGATGGCACCGGTGGTGGCGCGCCGACGGTTTTCTTCAACAACCTGTCCTCGTTCTCATCGGACAGCGAGGTGGCGTGGGAATTCGGCTCGCGCGTCTGGGAAGTGCGCGTGCCGCTCGCGAAAGTGGTCTTCTTCAGCGGACTGCTGCCGGCGCACCTGCTCGGCGGCGAAGCCGAATGGCTCGTCCTCGGCGGCGAATACCACGTCAAAACCCTGACCTTTTGAGCACCCTTCGGGGCTGGGCGCACTGGCGGCGTCACCACGACTGCGCGCCAGCCCCGTAGGGGCGGCATAACATAGGCAGGGGCGTTAGCCCCTGTTACGGGAACATCCCCCTCCAACGACGAACCGCGAAGCGGTGGCATATAGCATCGAGGGCTAATGCCCTCGACACAGTATGCCACCGCTTCGCGGTTCACGGTTTTGTTTGCGCTATTACAGGGGTTCCGTCGCGGCGCGACTTCACCCCTGCCTATGCTATGCCGCCCCTACGGGGCTGGGCGGCGGCGGGTCAGAGACCTGCGTTCCCACGACCGCGCTCCCATCCGCCCCACGCCAAGCCGATACACACATGGAGCGCCACACATGGAGCACCGCACATGGAGCGCCGCACATGGAGCGCCGACTTTCAAGTCGGCTCGGTGATGGTGCGGCGATAGCCGCCTTGCTCTTAAAAAGTGGTGGCAGGGTCACTGCTCAATGCGCAGGCACCAGACGTCGGCGCAGGGGCGTTTGGCGGGGTCGAGCAGGGCGGCGGGGAGCGTGATGCGGGTGGTTTCGTTAACGGTTTCCCATTTTAGCGCGGTGCCGGCGGTGCCGAGGAGGGTGACGGTGGTGCCGGCGCGGGGGGTGATTGTGCGCAGGGTCAACACGCCGTCGGCCGGCCATTTGCGGAAGAAGGCGTAGGCGGTTTTGCCGTCTTTGGTTTGGGTGTAGCGGATGGCGGTGCCGGCGGGGTCGGCGTCGCCGTTGCGTTCTTTGGGTTTCCAATCCTTGTCGTCGCCTTCCTTCCAATTTTTTCGGGCGGTGGTGTTGTAAATGGCTTCGCCGTTGACGCGCAGCCACGCGCCGGCGGCGTTGATTTGGCGGATGGCTTCGGGGTGGAACTTGCCGTTGGCGTCGGGGCCGATGCCGACCATGAAACTGCCTCCTTTCGCGGCGCAGTCCACGATGTTTCGGACAATCCAAGCGGTGCCTTTGTAGCGGGCGGTGTCGGGTTCGTAGTCCCAGTAGCGGCCGAGGGCGTAGATGGTCATCCAAGGCATGTTGGTGTTTTCTTTTGCGCCCGGGACGAAGCCCTCCGGCGTGTAGTAGTCGCCGTAGTTGCCGATGCCGCGGCAGCGGAACATGACGTCGGGTTGGAGGGCGCGGAGTTGGAGGAGTGTTTCGCGGGTCTGCGGCCAGATGTCGGAGCCGAGCCATTGGTCGAGGCAAATCATGTCAATCTTGCCGTAGTTGGTGAGGAGTTCGCGGAGTTGTTCGCGGTGACGGGCGACGAGGCGGGCGGTGTCGGCGGCGGTGCGTTCCGGTGCGGGGTAGGAGAAGACGTTGCGGCCTTTCCCGAATTTTTCTCCGCCGAAGTCGCCTTTGCCGGCGCGGAACGCCGGTGTGTCGAGCGGGTGGTGGGCGTAGGGGCGGAAGTCGGCGTCATACCAATCGGGGTGCGAGAAATAGAGGTCAATCATGAGACCGTGGCGGCGGGCGGCGTCGCAGATTTCGCGGGTGACGTCGCGTTTGAAAGGCGTCTCCTCAATGGAATAGGCGAGGTCGCAGTCCTCGATGAACGGCTCTTTTTTGGCGATGTAGTTTGCGCGTTTTTTGACGCGGGTTTTCGTGTGGAACATTGAGAAGCCGTCGTGGTGTTTTGTGGTGAACGCGACGCAGCGAATGCCGGCGCCGGCGAAGAATCGGCACCACTCGTCGGCGTCGAAACCGGTCGGGTTCCACGTTTTGTAGAGTTGGTCGTATTCGGCTTTTCCCTTTTTGCGCATTTTGAAGATGTAGTTCCACGAGGCGCGGTTGTTTTCTTTGAGGGCATAGACGCCCCAGTGGATGCGGACGGCGAATTTGATGTCGCGGAAACGTTCGTGAGCGGCGGCGGAGGCGTGGACGTATTCGGGGACGGGTTCGTCTTCGACGTAGCCGCGCGTTTTGCGGTAATGGATGTCGTTTTTCGGGAGGCGAATGTTTCGCGCGCGGTCGGCGGCAACGGCGTCGGCGGACGGCGCAACGCGGGCAGGGGCGGGGG
>JAISSQ010000209.1 GCA_031273045.1 Puniceicoccales bacterium | reverse complement strand
CCGCTACCGCTTCACGTATTCGAACGGGAGGCCGTTGTAGCAGCGGGCGAGGACGGCGAGGTTGCGCAGGTCGCCGTGCGGGGGCGGAGACGGCGCGCGCGTCTTGCGGGTCGGAGACCTGCGCTCCCGGCACCGTGCTTCCGGAATCGCGCACCTCGCCGCCACACGCCAAGCCGCCACACACATGGAGCGCCATACACATGGAGCGCCATACACATGGAGCGCCATACACATGGAGCGCCGACTTTCAAGTCGGCTCGGCGATGGTGCGGCGCAGCCGCCTTGCTTTCCTAAAAAAAAGAATGGCGGCTACGCCGCATGGAGCAGGCGAGCCGACTTGAAAGTCGGCGCTCCCAGTCGGCGCTCCCAGTGGCGCTTCATGTGTGTAGCGGCTTGGCGTGGGGCGGTGGGGAACGCAGTGCCGGTGGTGCTGGGAGCGCGGGTCTCCCGACCCGCCGCGCGCGGTAGTGCCGGCGGTCAGGGTTTTCGAGGGGCGGCGGTGCCACGGTGGGCGCGGCGTTCGGCGGCGTCGAGGACGCCGTCAATGACGCCTTTGTAGGCGGTGATTCCGGCGACGATTGCCTGCGCGATTTTTTCGCGGTGTTCGCCGGTGGCGATTTTCTTCCCTTCCGCCGTGTTCGAGATGAAGCCGCACTCGACCAGTGCCGCCGGACACGCGGGGTCTTTCAGCATGCCGAAGCGCGCGCGCCGGACGCCGCGGTCGTTCGCGCCGAGTTTCTTCACGAGGTGCGTCTGCAAGTTGTAGGCGAGGACGAGGTTCCACGTGTTCTGCTTATGTCCGCTTTCGACGGAGGTGAGCGCGCCGGCGGCGGCGCGGCGCGCGTCGTTCGTGGAATACTGTCCAACGGGGGTGAGAACGTAGGTTTCGACGCCGTCGGCGGAGGCGGGGCCGGAGTTGTAGTGGATGCTCACGAACAGATCGGCTCCGCGCACCTTGGCGAGGGCGGCGCGTTCGGCGAGTTCGAGGTGGGTGTCGGTTTCGCGCGTGAGCGAGACGATGATGCCTTTTTTTTCGAGAAGCGTTTTGACGCGCTTGGCGGTGTCGAGCGTGAGGGTCTTTTCCTCGAGACCGAGCGCCTTGTTTTCGGTGCCCGGCATTTTGCCGCCGTGCCCCGGGTCGAGCAGGACGCGCCGGACGCGGCGCGCGGCGGTCTTGGCTGTGGCGGCGGGGTAGAAGAGCGGGGCGAGCGTGTCGTCGTAGTCGGAGCGCGTGATGAAATAGGAGCCGTGTTTTTCGCGCACCGGCGCGCTGATGAAGACGCGCAGCCCGTGGATGTCGAGGTAGGCCTTGTCCTTGCGCGCCTCGATGGTGAACGAGCGGTAGCGCCAGCGGACGGTCTCCTTGTCGCGGACGAATTCGCGTTTCGCGCCCCAGCGCGCGAGGGTGAGGTTGAGGTTGACCGTCGCCGCCGCGAGCGTCGCGCGTTTCGCGCCGCCGGCAGCGCTTTTCGCGACCTTCGCGCCGGCTTTGGAGTCCGGCTTTGCGTCCGGTTTTTTGTCGTTTTTCGGCGCGACCTTTTTGTCGTCCTTCGCGTTTGACGACGGCGCGCCGAACGCCGCCGGCGGCGTCAACAGCGGCACGGCGCAGAGCGCGAACGCTGCGCAGAGCGCGAACGCTGCGAGAAGCGCGGAGAGCGCGGGAGCGGCACTGCCGGTGCGGCGCGGAATTTCCCCCTCACGCAGCATTTTCCGCTTCTCCTTCGTCCCCGCCCAAATCCTCGTCGTCCTCGTCCTCATCGTCGTCGTCGGGAATCGGTTGCGGGGTCTTGTTGTGGATGAGTTTCCGTTTTCCCTGCGCCACCGGTGTCAGAATGGTGTTGATGGAGCGTCCCATGAGCCGCGGCGGATGGTCGGGCGTGCCGACGTGGGCGAGTTGAGCGAGGCACTCCTTGACGAGTTCAAACCCCACTTCGGGGTGCTCCATTTCGCGCGAGCGGAACGAGAGCGTGAGTTTGATTTTGTGTCCGTTGAAGAGGAAGTTTTCGGCGCGCCGCACCTTAATCATGAGGTCGTGCTGGTCGCAGCGCGGGCGCAGTTTGACCTCCTTCATGCGCGCGGCGCTGCTCTTCTGGCGCTTCTGCCGTTTCGCCTCCTCGTATTGGTATTTTCCGAAGTCCACGATGCGGCACACCGGCGGCCGCGCGTTGGGCGCGATTTCGACCAAGTCCAAGCCGAATTCGCGGGCGCGGAGCAGCGCGCTTGTGGCGGTCATGACGCCCGCCTGCCCGCCGTCGGGGTCAATGACGCGCACCTCGGAGGCGCGGATGCGCTCGTTGCGGCGCGGCCCGCCGAAATGCCCGCCGTCGCGGTCACGCCGCCGGTCGCGTCCGTCCCGCGAGCCGTCACTGCGTCCGTGGAAAGGATAGGGACCGCGCCGGGCGGGGCCGGAGGTCGAAGGTGCCGAGTGGAACGGGCGGTTGGCTCCGTGTTGCTGCGGGATGGGCATTCAGGAAGAAAGGAGATTGTGGGTTGCGTTTCGCTGCGCGAGAGGCGCCGGCGAGGGCGTGGTTTTAAGGTGCCGCCGGTGCCACGCAAGTGGAAAAAAATTGAGTGCCGGCGCGCCCGCATTTTCCCTGCGCCGCAATGCATTCGCTTTCGCGCTTCCTGCCCGGTGACTACTCGCCGGCGCGTCCCGTCGTCGTTCTTGCCGGCAAGGGACGCTATCCTGAACTCACGATTGAGCGGCTGCGCGCGGCGGGCGTGCCGGTGAAAATCATCGCGTTCATCGGCGAGACCAGCGAGGAACTCGTCGCGTCGTTTGCCGCCGGTGACGTCGAATG
>JAISSQ010000121.1 GCA_031273045.1 Puniceicoccales bacterium | reverse complement strand
GCGCCGTGGACGGTCGCCCGCTGGGTGCATCCGAGCGTCGCGCGCGAGGCGTTCGACGGGCTGTTTCTCGGCGGCGCGAAATTGGTTTACGACGCCCGCGAGCGTCTCGTTCTGCTTTTTCAAAATGATTGGAACGCGAATTACTTCGCCCGCGAAAATCCCAAAATCAAACTTTTCGCGACGCCGGATTTGCTGCCGGCGGCGTGACCGGAAGCACCGGAAACGCGGGGCGCGCCGGCGGTGCGCAACGTTTCCGGTGCGGGCGTGTCTGCACCGGTGTCATGAATCGTCTCTCGTTTTTGCAACATTTCTCCTCATCCCTCGCCGTCGGTGCCGCCGGTGCCGGTCTGTTCACGCTCGGTGGACGCGCCCTCGCCGCCGGCAACGCATCTGCCGGTGCCGCCGCCGCCGGTGCCGGCGGTCGCAAAGTTCGCATCGGGTTCATTGGTTGCGGCGGGCGGGCGACGTGGATTGCACCGCTGTTTCAGAAGCACGGCGGCTACGAGTTTGTCGGTGCCGCCGATTATTTTCCTGACCGCGCCGCGCGGTTCGCCCGCCGCTTCGGAATTCCCGCCGAGCGGGCGTTCAGCGGTCTGGACGGGCACAAGCGTCTGCTCGACACCAAGCCCGACGCCGTCGCCATCATCGCTGTTCCGTGGTTTCACCCGACGCTTGCGGCGAACGCCGTTGCCGCCGGCGTTCACGTTTATCAGGCGAAGCCCGTTGCCGTTGACGTTCCCGGTTGCCACGCGATTGAGCGCGCCGGTGCCGCAGCCACCGCGAGCGGGCGCGTATTCCTCGTCGATTTTCAGACCCGCGCAAATCCGTTTTACATCGAGGCGATGCGTCGCGTGAACACCGGTGCCATCGGCGAGCGCGTCTTCGGCGAGTGTTTTTATCACACCGACATGCACGCCGGCGGGCGGCGCGGGAAACTTTCCGCCGAAGACATGCTCCGGCAATGGGTGGTGCACCGCGCGCTCGGCGGCGAAATCATCGTCGAGCAGAACATTCACGCGCTCGACGTGATGCATTGGGCGTTCAACAACACGCCGCCGGTGCAGGCATTCGGCACCGCCGACCGGCGCGTCCGCCTCGCCGGCGACCAGAACGACCACTACACGCTGCACTTTCTTTATCCGAACAACGTGGGCGTCACCTTCGCCTCGCACCAGCACCGCGATTTCGGCACGCGCCCCGACGGCATTTCGATGCGCCTCTTTTGCACGAAGGGCGTCCTCGAAAGCGACTACTTCAAACAGGTGCTCGTTCGCGGTGACGGCGCTCAATTCTATCGCGGCGGCAAAGTGACGAATCTCTACACCACCGGTGCCGAGGGAAACATCGCCGCGTTCCACGCCGCAATCGCTGCCGGCGACTGCGCGAACCCGACCGTCGCCATCAGTGCCCGCAGCAACCTGATTTCCATCCTTGCCAGCGCCGCCGGCGAAGCCCGTTGCACCCGCGCCGTCACGTGGGACGAGGTCGTCAACGACACGAACCGCATTGAGTTCGACACGCGCGGAATGAAGTCGTGAGCACCACCGCCGGCACCGGTGCCGGCACCGGCAGCACCGCCGGTGCCACTGCCGGCGGAACCACTTCGTCGCCGGTGTGTCTCTTCCACTCCCTCACACACGTTTCACAAACACCATGAGCAATCCCATCATCTCCCTCGGCGGCAACTCCCGCCGCAACTTCCTGTCGGGCTGCGCCGCCGTTGGCGGTCTGACCCTGCTGTCCTCGCTGCCGGTGAACGCCTTCGCGCAATCCGGTCAGAAGACGCTGAAAGTCGGCGTCGTCGGCTGCGGCGGCCGCGGTCAAGGTGCCGCCGGCGACATCCTCAACGCCTCGAAGCACACCGGCATTCCGGTCGAGATTTACGCCGTCGGCGACGTTTTCCCGCACGCCACCAACGGCATCGCGAAGCGCAACAAAATCCCCGCCGAGCGCGTCTTCAACGGCTTCGACAACTACAAGGGCGTCATCAATTCCGGCATTGATATCGTGATTCTGGCGACGCCTCCCGGCTTCCGCCCGCTGCACATCGCCTACGCCGTCCAGAAGGGCGTGAACATCTTCGCCGAGAAACCGTTCGCGACCGACGCCGCCGGCATCAACACCGTCATCGCCGCCGCCGCCCTCGCGAAGGAGAAGAAACTCGCCATCGTCGCCGGCACCCAGCGCCGCCACCAGCGCGTCTATGTCGAGACGATGAAGCGCATCCACGACGGCATCATCGGCAAACTCACCGGTGCCCAAGTTTATTGGAACGGCGGCGGAATCTGGTTCCGCAACCCGAACCCGAAGTGGACAGAAATCGAGAACCAAGCCAACAACTGGTATCACTACGACTGGCTCTCCGGCGACAACATCGTCGAGCAGCACCTGCACAACCTCGACGTCATGAACTGGGCGTTCAACACGCACCCGACCGGCGCCTACGCGATGGGCGGCCGCCAAGTCCGCAACACCGCCGGCGACATCTGGGACCACTTCGCCGTCGAATTCACCTTCCCGGGCGACGTGCGCACGCTCTCCTTCTGCCGCCATTGGCCGCGCACCGACGATGCCGTCAGCGAGAAAATCGTCGGCGAAAAAGGCGTGGCGTCCCCGGGTGCTGGGCACATCAGGGACCACGACGGCAAGACCCTCTTCGACTTCAAGTCGTGGGCGAGGGAGAACAAGAACTACACTGGGCACCACAACGCCTATGTGAACGAGCACGTTGACCTCTTGAAGAGCATCGTCGCCGGCGAGCCGCTCAACGAGGGCAAGGTCGTCGCCGAGTCCACGTTCGACGCCATCATCGGCCGCGAGGCCGCCTACTCCGGCCGCCGCCTGAAATGGGATGCCGCCCTCGCCAGCAACTTCTCGCTCGTCCCCAACGGCGGCGAAGGAATCACCCGTGACACGCCCGCACCGGTGCCGGTCATCCCGCAGCCCGGCTCGTGGTATCTCGGCAAGAAAATCGGCAAGAAGTAACGCATCCGGACGCGCTCCCCGCAACGGGGAGCGCGCTCACACACATGGAGCGCCGACTTTCAAGTCGGCTTGGTGGAGATGCGGCGCAGCCGCCACTCCATTACATGTGGAGCGCCGACTTTCAAGTCGGCTCGGTGGAGATGCGGCGTAGCCGCCACTTCTCTTTTTAGTTTTGGTTTGTTCGCACTGCCGGTGACGCCTATTTTGCCGCCCAAAACATGGAACTCCCCGCGAACGCTGCTCCGTTTCTCCCGCACGCGCCCCCGATGCTCTGGGTGCGGACGTTGTGCGGGATTGACGCCGAAAGCGTCACTTGCGAGACGGTCGTGGACGACGCTTTCGCGCCGTTTCTTGACGCGGATGGCGCGCTCTCCTCGGTCGCGCTCATGGAAATCATCGCGCAGAGCATCGGCGTTTGGGCGGGCTGGCACGACAAGATGGCGGGGCGTCCGGCGCAGTCGGGCATGCTGCTCGGCTGCCGGCAGTTGCGCAGCGCGAAGCCGTCCTTCGCCTACGGGGCGCGCTTGCGCGTCGAGGCGCGGAAACTCGTCGAGCAAAACGGCGTCGGCAGTTTCGACGCCCGCATTTTTCAGGACGGCGCGGAGGTCGCCGCCGGCACGCTGACGACCTACCAGACGACTTGGGAACACCTCGACGAACTCCTCCAACGCTGACCCGCTGACCCGCCAACCCGCCGGCACCGCCGCCAACCAACTCGCCGCCAACCACGCCAATGCCTCCCGAACCCCGAAATTCCCCGCCGCCGCCGGCGCCGCCCGCCCCGCCCTCGCGCACCATCCTCGTCACCGGTGCAAGCAAGGGAATTGGCGCGGCGATTGCGCGACGCCTCGCCGGCGACGGCTTCACCGTCGTCGCGCACTACAACACCGACGCCGCCGGCGCGGAGCGGACGCTCGCGGGCTTCCCCGCGCCGTGCCGGACGCTCCGGTTCGACGTGCGCGACCGCGCGGCGTGCGAGCGCGCCCTCGAAGCGGACATCGCCGCCAACGGCGCCTACTACGGCGTCGTGCTCAACGCCGGAATCACCCGCGACGCCGCCTTTCCCGCCCTCACCGGCGACGACTGGGACGACGTTCTGCGCACCGACCTCGACTCGTTCCACACCGTGCTGCGACCGTGCGTGACGCCGATGCTCGCGGCGCGGCGCGGCGGTCGCATCGTCGCCCTCTCGTCCGTCTCCGGCCTCGCCGGCAACCGCGGGCAGGTCAATTACAGCGCGGCGAAAGCCGGTCTCATCGGCGCGGTCAAGGCGCTCGCCGTCGAGTTGGCGCGCCGCAACATCACCGTCAACTGCGTCGCTCCGGGTCTGATTGACACCGGACTTGCGGCGACGCTCGAACCCGAAGTTTTCTCACAAGCCATGAAACTCATCCCCGCCGGACGCGCCGGCGCGCCGGAGGAGGTCGCCGCGCTCGTCGCGTTCCTCGTTTCCGACGCCGCCGCCTACATCACGCGCCAAGTCATCTCAATCAACGGAGGCATGCTATGAGCGGGCGCCGCGTCGCCATAACCGGCATGGCCGGCGTCACCGCCTTCGGCAACACGTGGGCGGAGGTGAAGCCCCGCCTGCGCGAGCGTCGCAACGCCGTCGTCCGCATGGAGGAGTGGGGCGAAATCGAGGGGCTGAACACGCGCCTCGCCGCGCCGATACCGGAGTTCGCGCCGCCGCCGCACTACACGCGCGTGCAGTTGCGCGGCATGGGGCGCGTCTCGCAGATGAGCACCGTCGCCACCGAACTCGCCCTGCAACGCGCCGGCCTCATCGGCGACCCCGTCCTCACCGGCGGTGCCACCGGCATCGCCTACGGCTCGTCCACCGGCAGCACCGCCGCCGTGCGCGACTTCGGCATCCTGCTCAACGAAAAGCGCACCCACAGCATCACCGCCACCACCTACGTGCGCATGATGCCCCACACCGCCGCCGTGAACACCGGCCTCTTCTTCGGCGTGCGCGGACGGCTCATCCCAACGTCCAGCGCGTGCACCTCCGGCAGTCAGGCAATCGGCTACTCCTACGAGGCAATCAAGCACGGGCTGCAAACCGTCATGATTGCCGGCGGCGGCGAGGAACTCTGCGTCAGCGAAGCCGTCGTCTTCGACACCGTCTATGCCACCAGCCAGCGAAACGACGCGCCGGCGACGACCCCGCGACCGTTCGACCGCGACCGCGACGGGCTCGTCATCGGCGAGGGCGCCGGAACCCTCATCCTCGAAGAATACGAGCACGCCAAGGCGCGCGGCGCGCCAATCCTCGGCGAAATCGTCGCCTTCGCCACCAACTGCGACGCCGCCCACATCACCCAGCCCAATCGCGAGCAAATGCGCGTGTGCATCGCCGCCGCGCTCGAACAAAGCGGACTGCCCGCCGGTGCCATCGGATTCGTCAGCGCGCACGGCACCGCAACCGACCGCGGCGACATCGCCGAAAGCCACGCCACCGCCGACGTTCTCGGCAACGCCGTCCCCATCGCCTCGCTGAAGAGTTACTTCGGACACACGCTCGGCGCGTGCGGCGCGGTCGAGGCGTGGCTCACGCTCGAAATGGCGCGCGAGGGCTGGTTCGCCCCGACAATCAACCTCGAAAACGTGGACCCGCGCTGCGCCCAACTCGACTACACCACCGGCGACGGTGCCTCGCTCGACATCGAGTATTTCATGAGCAACAACTTCGCCTTCGGCGGAATCAACACCTCGCTCATCATCCGCCGCGAACGGTGAACGCCGGTGCCGGTGCCGCACCGCCGGTGCCGCGCCGGTGGTGCTATCCGCCCACCACCGCCACTTCCAATTCCAGCGAAACGCCGGTCTTCTCGCGGACGGTGCGCCGGACTTCCTCGGTGAGCGCGAGGTAGTCGCCGGCGGAGGCAACGGCAGGGTCGGCGATGACAATGAAGTTCGCGTGTTTCTCGGAAACGACCGCGCCGCCGCGCCGCAGTCCTTTCAGCCCGCATTGCTCGATGAGGCGGCCGGCACTGTCGCCGGCGGGGTTTTTAAAAACGCTGCCGGCGCTGCGAAACTCCAACGGCTGCGTGGCGCGCCGGCGTTCCTTCGCGGCGCGGGCGGCGGCGTGGAGGGCGTCCGGCGCGGCGGTGCCGGCGGCGACAAGCGTCGCGGCGATGACAATTCCGCCGCCGGCAGCGTCACCGGCAGTGCCGGCGAGCGTCGGACATTCGCGGTAGCGGGCGTCGAAACGTTCGCGCGGGTCGCGGCGCAGCGTGCCGTCGGGAGCGAGCCAGACGACTTCCGCGACGCGCTCGAAAATCGCCGCGCCGTTTGCGCCGGCGTTCATGCGCAATGCGCCGCCGAGCGTTCCCGGAATGCCGTCGAGAAACGTGAAACCGTCGAGACCGGCGTCGGCGGCAGCGCGGGCAATCGCGGCGAGTTCCGCGCCACCACCGGCGGTGATGCGGGTTGGGGAGCGGGGAGGTTGTGCGGCGGTGTCGGGGCGGATGCGCACGCGCCGCCAAAACGGTTTCACGAGCCGGATGAGCAGCCCGTCGAAACCGGCGTCGGGGACAACGAGGTTCGCGCCCTTGCCCATCACGAAGACGCGCACGCCCCGCCGGCGGGCGTCGGCGACGAGTGAGCGCAGTTCGTCAACGCCCTCCGGCTCGGCGTAGAACGCGGCGGTGCCGCCGACGCCCAGCGTTGTCCGCGCCCCGAACGGCGCGTTGCGGCGCAGCGCGTCCCACCGGCAGTCGTTCGCGAATCGCGCCGCCATGCGGTCAATGTCGCCGGCGCCGATGAAGGCGATTGTTGTTGTTGTTGGGGCGTCGGGAGCGGGGAGCGGGGAGCGGGGAGAGAGTGCGGCGCGGAGTTCGGCTTCGCCGGCGACGAGGCGGAAGCGCGGGTCGCCGCCGGCGGCGTCGAAAACGCTCGAAGTTGTGCCGCCGGCGACGGGGCTTTCGCCCGCCGAATACACCGGCAGCAACAGCACCTCGTCGGCGAGTTTCAGCACCTCCGCAAACTCGCGGGCGTATTGGCGCGTCCGCGTGTGCCGGTGCGGTTGGAAGACGGCGATGAGGCGGGAGCGGGGAGCGGAGAGCGGCGAGCGGGGAGTTTGTGAGAGGTGCCGCAGGAGTGCGCCGATTTCCGTCGGGTGATGCGCGTAGTCGGCGAGGATGCGCAGGTGCGGCGCGGCGAAGAGCGTGTCCTGCCGCCGGCGGATGCCGGAGAACTCGCCGAGCGGCGGCTCGCCGACGCCGCCGGCGACGAAGCGCGTCACCGCCAGCGCGAGCGCGGCGTTTTGCTCGTTGAAATCGGGGACGCCGTCGTCGCCGGCAGCGGTCACCGGCACCGCGAACACCTGCGCCGTCACGCCCTCGCCGGCGGCGAGCCGGCGCAGGCGGTCGCTGTTTTCGGGGATGAAAATCGCGCCGGTGGTGCGCCGGAACAGCGCGGCAAAGACCTCCTCCAAATCGCGCTCGGTGCGGTAGTAGTCGGGGTGGTCCCAATCGAGATTCACGGCGAGCGTGATTTCCGGAGAGAAGCGCGAGATGGTGCCGTCGCTCTCGTCAACCTCGGCGACGACCCACGGCGACGCGCCGACCTTCGCCGGCGGTAGCAGCGGGTCGCGATAGACGCCGCCGAGGACGTAGCCGGCGTCAACGCCCGCCGCCGGCAATGCCTGCGCGAGCATTCCGCAGGTGGTCGTCTTGCCGTGGCTGCCGCACACGGCGATGAAATGGCGACCGCCGGCGGCGACGCGCTCGGCGAGCAACTCCCCGCGCCGGATGAGCCGTGCGCCGGCGGCGGCGGCGCGTTCGCGCAGCGGGTGCCCTTCTTTCACCGCGCTCGAATGGGCGACGAGTGCCGGCGGCCGCGCGGCGTCGAAGACGAAGTCGTTCGCGAAAACGACGCCGGCGTCGCGCAGGAAGTCGGACATTGGTTGCGCCGGCGCGTCGTCCCAACCGGCGACTTCCCAGCCCTCTCCGCGCAGGAAAATCGCCAGCGGCCCCATTCCCATTCCGCAGACGCCGAGGAGCCACGCGCGGGGCGGGGAAGTGTCGTTGCCGGTGGTCGCCATTGATGCGCGAGAGTGCCGCCGCGCCGCCGCCGGCGCCAGATTGCATTGAGCGGATTGCGGGTTGACTTTCGACGGGGGCGTCTTTCGCTCCGCGCCCATGTCGTGCTGTCAGAAAGATTCGCCCGCCCCGCGCGCGCACGGAGGGGGCTCCTGCTGCGGCGGCGACAAGGAGGAGGGCGGCGAAAACTGGAAAATCCTCGCCCTTTCCGCGCTGGCGAGCGGCGTGCTCGGAGTCGCCGGAACGCTCCTGCGCCACGGTCTCTTCGCCGTCCCTGACTGGGCGCCGGTGGCGTGCTACACGCTCGCGATGGTGGCCGGCGGTTGGGACGCCCTGCTCGACTCCATCCGCGACCTGCCGCGCGGCAAAGTCACCATCCACTTCCTGATGCTGCTCGGAGCGGTCGGCGCCGCCGTCATCGGCGCGTGGGGCGAGGCCGTCCTGCTGCTCTTCCTCTTCATGACCTCCGAGGCGTTGGAGGCGTTCGTCGCCCACCGGACACGCCGCGCAATCGACTCCCTCTTCAAGGACCAGCCAAAGACCGCGACACTGCTCGACGCCGACGGCGCCGAGACCGTCACCGCCGTCGAGGACATCCGCGCGGGCGACCTGCTGCTGGCGCGTCCGGGCGACATCTTTCCCGTGGACGCGACCGTCGAGAGCGGCGAGAGCGCGGCGGACGAGTCCTCGCTCACCGGCGAGGCGTTGCCGGCGCCCAAGAAGGCGGGCGACGAGGTTTTCGGCGGCACGCTCAACCTCTGGGGGGCGGTGCGCGTGCGCGCGCTGCGCCCCGCCGCCGAGAGTTCGCGCCAGAAAATCATCCGCCTCATTCAGGAGGCGCAGGCGCGCAAGGCGCCCAGCCAGCGGTTCACGGACACGTTCGGACGCTACTACACGCTGCCGGTGCTCATCCTCGTCGCCGGCGCGTTCCTCTACTGGTGGCTCGGCTGCGACCTGCCGCCGTTCTTCAACGGAGCGGCGGACGCGGCGGCACCGGCGGCGGCTCACGCCGGTCACGCGCACGGCGCTGCCGGCACCGGCACCGGCACCGGTGCCGAAAACCTCTCGGCGTTCTACCGCGCGATGACGCTCCTCGTCGTCCTGTGCCCGTGCGCCCTCGTGCTGTCCATCCCGTCGGCAATCCTCGCCGCAATCGCGTGGGGCGCGCGGCGCGGCATCCTGTTCCGAGGCGGCGCGGCGGTCGAAAAACTCGCCGCCGTCGGCGTCTTCGCCTTCGACAAAACCGGCACGCTCACCACCGGCGAACTCGCCGTCGAGGACGTGCTCGCGCTGCCGGCGGGGCGCGCCGCCGATGCCCTGCGCCTCGCCGCCGCCCTCGAAGCGGGCGCCTCGCACCCCATCGCCAAAGCCATCGTCCGCGCCGCCGCCGAAAAGGAAAAGGCGGCGGTAGCGGTGGGCGCGGGGGAAGGCGCGGGAGCATCACCGGCGGCGCAGCAACCGCCGGCGCCAATCATCGGACGCTTCGAGAACCTCAGCGGATTCGGCGTCAAGGGCGTCGCCGACGGTCTCGAATGCGTCCTCGGCCGGCGCGAACTTTTCGACGGCACCCCGCTCGCCGAGTGGGCGGACGCGCTTCCCGCCGCGCCCGACGGTCAGACCGAGGTCTGGCTCATCGCCAGACCGCTCGCCGGAACCGGCACCGCCGGCGCGGAACCGCTGCTCGCTCGTTTCCTGCTGCGCGACCAGCCCCGCGAGAAGGCCGCGCCGGTGCTCGCCGCCCTGCGCGCCGCCGGCGTCCGAACCCTCATGCTCACCGGCGACCGCGCCGGCGCCGCCGAGAGCATCGGGAAAACGCTGGGCGTCGGCGAAGTCCGCGCCGGCCTCACCCCCGCGCAGAAAGTCGCAGCCATCCGCTCGCTCGGCGAGCAGGGGCAGCGCGTCGCAATGGTCGGCGACGGCGTGAACGACGCCCCCTGCCTCGCCGCCGCCGCCGTGGCAATCGGCATGGGCGCGCGCGGCTCCGACGCCGCCCTCGAACAGTGCGACGTCGTCCTGATGCACGACCGCTTGGAGCGCATTCTGGACGCGCGGGCGTTGAGCGGGCGCGCGCGGCGCGTCATCCGCCTCAACCTCGCGATTTCGCTGGGCACCATCGCGGTCATGGCGGTCATGACCTTCGGCGTGGAACTGCCGCTCTCGCTCGGCGTCGTCGCCCACGAGGGTTCGACCTTCATCGTCTGCCTGAACGGCCTGCGCCTGCTCTTCACCGGCGGCGGCAAAACGCGCCCCGTCAGTTAATCACCACGCTCGTTTCCGGCAGGCGGAACGAGGGCGGGGCGGGGCGGGGGACGAGCGCGAGCAACGCGGTGAGGACGCCCGCGCGGCCGACGAGCATCGCCGCCGCGAGGACGAGTTTCGCCGGCGCTCCGAACTGCGCCGGCGGCGTGCCGCGCGTCAGCCCGCACGTGCTCACCGCGCTCACGGCGGCGAAGGCGAGGTCGAACGGGTCGCGCGCCGGCTCCAGAACGCACAGCACGAGCGTCACGAGCAGGATGAAGCCCAGCGCGGCGAAGAGCGCCGCCAGCGCGCGGTGCGCGACGCCTTCCTCCAAGCGGCGGCCGAACGCCTCGATGTCGCGCCGGCCGAGCAGAACGCGACGCAACGCGAGGGCGGCGACGGCGAAGGTGGTCGTCTTGATGCCACCGGCGGTGCCCGACGGACCGCCGCCGACGAACATCAGCGGCATCAGCACGAGCGCGGCGGCGGCGGACGTGCCGGCGGCGTTGTTGAACGTGAAACCGGCGGTGCGCCCCGCGAAGGCGTCGAAGACCGCGCCCGCCCAGCGCGGCGTGGCGGAGCCGCCGGTGGTGCCGCCGCCGGCACCGGTGCCGGAAAAATTCCCCGCGCCGGAGGGCAGGGCGTCAATCGCCAGCAGCGCGAGCGCGCCGCCGACGCTCAACGCGAGCGTTGTCCACAGGACGAGGCGGGTGTTCGTGTTCAGGCGCGGGCCGTTGCCGGCGCGCAGTCCGAGCGCGCGCCCCGCCCGTCCGAGGAGCGCCTGCCAGCAGTTTTTCACGACGGGGAAGCCGACGCCGCCGGCGAGGACGAGCGTGCCGATGATGAGCAGGGCGGCGGGGCGGACGGTCAGCGCGCCGAGTCCGGTGCTGCCGCCGAGGGTCGAGAAGCCGGCGTTGCAGAACGCCATCACGGAGTGGAAGACGGCGAAGAAGACCGTGCCGTGCGCCTCCGCCGGCAGCGTCGCGCCGTCGAGCGCGGCACACAGCAGGACGGCGCCGGCGACCTCGCAGCACAGCGTGAAGCCGACGATGGTCAGGAGCACCGCGCCGACCTGTCCGAGGTTGTCCTCGCTGAGCAGTTCCTGCAGGGCGAAGCGGTTGCGCAGGGTGACGCCGCCGGTGATGAAGTAGGCGAAGAAGTAGGTGAGCGTCATCACGCCAAGACCGCCAAGTTGGGCGAGGCCGAGCACGACGCACTGCCCGACGAGCGAGAGGTCGCGTCCGGTCTCGATGACGGTCAGACCGGTCACGCTCGCCGCGCTGGTCGCCGTGAAGATGGCGTCCGGCAGGGAGAGTTTCGGGGCGCCGGCGGGCGTGGCGTTCGGGGTCAGCAGGGCGAGCGTTCCGGCGAGCGCGAGCAGGGCGAAACTGCCCAGCATGACCAGACCGGGCGAGAGGTTGCGCGACGACAGGAAGGTGCTCTTGCGCAGCCCGCGCAGCAGCGAGGGAACGAGGACGGTCAGCAGGGTCAGCGAAATGACGCCGAGAACGAGACCGCGCGATTTCACGCCGCTGGCGAAGGCGCCGGCGATGCCGTGCGCGCCGCCGTAAAAGACGCCCGCCAGCAGTTCGGCGACCGCCACGAGCGCGAAAAACGTCTCCAACTTGTGCCGCCACAGGTAGCGCGAGGGTTCGCGGCTCGCGCCGGCCCGCAGCGCCGCCTGCAACGCGAAGAGCAGCAGGACGAGGCGCGCCGCCTGCGCGAGCGGCTCGTGCCAGTGCTCCGAAACCGGCCAGCCGAAGAGCCAGACCGCCATGCCCAGCGCCGCCAGCCCGCACAACCAAAGCAGGACGTTCGCCAGATACAGCAGCGTCGCGCGGACGTTCTCTGAAAGCGGGGAAGCCATTGTGGGACGGCGGCAGTGTGGGGCGGCGGGGCGCGGAGCGGAAACAAAAAGACCTCCCCGTTTCCGAGAAGGTCTCTCTGTTATGTTTCGCACCGGTCTTGCCGGTCTTTTCAAGTGGCGGGATGGACGAGACTCGAACTCGCGACCTCCTGCGTGACAGGCAGGCGCTCTAACCAACTGAGCTACCACCCCTCGAAGTGGGGCGCATGAAAGCCGCTGCCGGCGGCGGCGTCAAGCGGGGAAATCGTGTTTGCCAAGCGCGGCGGCGGCGGGCAGGGTTCGCGGCATGTCAGGCCCCGTGCGGCAACGCCGGCGAATTCCGCCAGGACGGGAACGTAGCAACGGCAGTCAGGATGTTTGCGCGGCGCGGGTCACCTGACATTCTTTGTGCCCGCATGAAATCCCGCCTGCTCTCGTTCGTTGTCATCTGGGGCGTTATCGCCGCCGCGCTCGTCCTCGGAAAGGTCTGGGCGGGGCTCGCCATCCTGCTCTTCGTCACGGGGGCGGCGCATTGGGAGTTCTTCCAGATTCTGGGCGGGTGCGGTGCCGGCGGGGTCGCGCGCCGCGCGCCGATGGGCGTCGCGCTGGGAGTGCTGACGCTCGCGCTGCTGGCGTGGGGATTGCTCGCGCCCGCCGGCAGCGGCGGTGGCTTCCTCACCGGCTACACGCCCGGAGCGGAACGCGGGTTGGGCATCGCCGTTCCGGGGCTGCTCATCGGCGCGGTGACGCTCGTCCTGCTCTTCGCGGACCGCGAAAAACTCATCGCGATTTTCACGCGCTGGCCGACCGCGCTGACCTTTCTGCTCGTGCCCTGCTCGATGGCACCGCTGTCCGAACTCGCGGCGGAACGCTGGCGCGGCGGGCTGACGCTCACCGGCGACGCGAGCGGGCTACTGTTGGTGCTCTGGCTCGTGGCGGTGGTGAAGTTCGGCGACTGCGGCGGCCTCGTCGTCGGCTGCTCGCTCGGCCGGCATAAACTCGCGCCGTCCATCAGCCCCGCGAAAACGTGGGAGGGCTGCGCGGGCGCGCTGCTGTTTTCAGCCGTCACCGGCGGCGCGCTGGCGTGGCTCTTCGGACACTGCCGCGCGCAACTCGGCTTCGACCCCGTTCTGGCGCGCCACTTCACGCCGCTCACCGGCGCGTTGCTGGCGTTGCCGCTCTCCGCGCTCGGCATCGCGTCCGACCTCGTGGAGTCCGTCTTCAAACGCAAGGCGGGCGTGAAGGACTCCGGCGCGACCATCCCCGGCATCGGCGGCGCGTTCGACTTGCTCGACTCGCTGCTGCTGACGGCACCGGCGGGCTTCGTCCTGCTGAAAATCTTTGTGTTCAAAGTTTCCTTCCTCTGACGAGAACCCGAACCCCCGAAAAAAACTCATGCTTCGCCTCCGCTTCCCAAAATTTCGCGCGCTCGCAGTGGGCGCCGCCGTGGCATTTGCGCTCGCCGCCGGTGGTGCCGGCGTTGCGACCGCGAACGGCACCGCTGCCGGCAGTGTCGAAAAAAGAGCCGCCGCCGGCGCGCGCCTTTACGACCTCACCTGCGAGCACGAGCAAAACCCGCTCGGTCTCGAAATCCACGCGCCGGCGGGCGCGGCACCGGCGGGCGCATCCTCGCCGGCAGCGGGCACGACGCCGGTGCTCAATCCGCCGCGCTTCAGTTGGAAGACCGCCACCGGCGCGCCCAATTTCATTCAGGGCGGATACCAAATCATCGTCGCGTCCTCGCCGGAAAAACTCGC
>JAISSQ010000054.1 GCA_031273045.1 Puniceicoccales bacterium | reverse complement strand
GATGCCGAAGAGTTTATTCTCGGCAGAGTGGAAGACGGCGAAGCCCGCTTGAAACGCGAAGTTCACGGCCTCTACAAAGCGTTCTCGTTAGCAATGCCGCAACCTGACGCCCTGAAAATCCGCGAAGAAGTGGCGTTTTTCCAAGCCGTCAAAGCCCGCCTGACCAAATCGGGCGAGACCGGAAAATTCGACAAGGATTACAAACGCCATCAAAAGCGGGGAACAAGAAAGTATCGTTTGAAACTGAAAGTTAGAAATCTTCGGTGAGCAGAAAGTCGCGGATGTTGAGGTGTTTTATGCCGTTTGATTGGTAGTTGAAGTCGTTCAAACTGACGACGTATTTTGGGTAGTTGTCGGGGATGTTTTCCAATGCGCCGAATTCGCGTTGTTTAGTGTTTTCCTCAATGATGTAGAAGGCGGCTTGGATGTAGATTTTTGCGCCTGATTTTTGTGCGACAAAGTCAATCTCGCGTTCTCCGATTTTTCCGACGGTGATTTCGTATCCGCGCCGGCGCAACTCTGTGTAAATAATGTTCTCCAAAACGATTTCCATATTGTTTGCGTTGTCGAAAAACACCGCTTCGCGTAGTCCGTGGTCGCTAACGTAGTATTTTTCGTTTGTTGTGAGCAATCGTTTGCCGAGCAAGTCGTTGCGTCGCACTTTGTGGAACAAAAATGCCTCCTCGCAAGCGCGAAGATAGTTCAATATGGTTTCTGGCGAGACGTTGATTTTTTCGCTTTTCAGATACTTGGAGATAGAGAGTGAAGAGAATGTTTTCCCAATGTTCGCAAGTGTGTATTTCACAACGCGTTCCAGCAGGACCAAGTCGCGAATGTTGTGCCGTTGCGCGATGTCTTTGAAGAGGATTGTGCTGTAGATGTCCGCCAAGTATTTCATGGCATCGGGATAGGCGAGTTTGAGTTGCGAGACGAATGGCATTCCGCCGAGGCGGGCATAATCATTAAAAAGTTCGGGAAGCGGTTTTGTTTCGCCGCGCGAACGTTCGAGTTCGCAGAATTCGCGAAAAGAGAACGGGTGAATTTCAAACGAGACGAAACGCCCCGTGAGCAACGTTGCTAATTCACCGGAGAGCAGTTTTGAATTCGAGCCGGTTACGTAAATGTCCAAGTTCTTGTGCACACGAAGCGAGTTCAAATAATACTCCCAACGGGGCAGGTGCTGGACTTCGTCGAGAAGTAGCACGAAACGTTTTTCCGGCGAGATTTCCTGCTTTGTTCCGCTGACGCCGTCCTGCGGTTCGCCGGCGAGTTCGAGGACGTGTGCGTGAAGCGCCTCGCCGTCGAGCCAACGTTGTCCGCTAACTTCTTCGAAGTTGAGATAGAGAAAACGTTCGGGGCGGATGCCGGCGGCGCGCAACTCTTCGCAGATGAGTTCGAGCATAACGGATTTGCCGCTGCGTCGTATTCCGGTGAGCACTTTGATTAGGTCAGTGCCCATAAACGGGCGGATTTGGGAGAGATAGGTTTCGCGTTTGAGCATCGGGAAGGTTGATGGAATGAAAAATGTTTCGGTTGCAACCGAAAGTCAACAGCGTTTTTCGGTTTTCTGCGGTTACAGCCGAAACTTTTCTTTTTTGATTTTACGGTTTTTTGAAGAAGCCGGCGGTCACAGGAAGCCGGCGGTGGCGAGGACGGCGTGGTCGCTGTTGTTGCCGTCGCCGGCGTCGTCGCTGATGACAATGAGGCGGACGGCGTCGGCGGGCAGGGCGACGTCGAGGTGCCAGCGTTCGGTTTGGTCGAACATCAGGACGGGCGTGGCAGCGAGGTCGTGGCGGTCGCCGACGGGGTTTTCGTAGGCGATGCGGACGCGCAGCGAACTGGCGGCGTTCTCGCGTTTGCTTTCCTCGATGCCGGCGATGGCGACGAAGCGCGTGCTACCGGCGGGGACGGCGTAGGCGGCTTCGCCGGCGGCGTGGAGCAGGATGCCGTGCGCGAACTTTTGTTTGCCGAGTTGGAGGGGGCGTCCGCTTTGGTTTTTGTTAACGCAGAACTTGCCGTAGCCGCTGTGGACGGCGGCGGGGTTGAGTTGGTCGAGATAGACGCGGGGCGCGGGCGGGACGGGGCCGGGGTCGCGGCGTTTCGCGGCGGCGGCGGCACCGGCGGTGGCGGCGGATTGCGCGGCGGTGTCGGCGTCGGCGAGCGCGGCGAGGGATGCGGCGGCGGCGGCGGTGCCGGTGGCGAAGGTGATTTGCCATTGGACGTCGCCGCTTTTTTCAGCGGGGAGCGTCAGGCGGAAGAGACCGGCGGAAGCACTGCCGGCGGTCTTCAAAATCGTTCGACCGCCATCGAGTTTTGCTTCGGCCGCGCTCGCGCTCCACTCGCGAACACCGCCGGTGCCGTCGGTGCCGGTGCCGTCGCCGCCGTCTCCACCGGTGGTGAGCGTGAGAATGCGCAATTCGCACGGGTCGCCGGCGACGACGGTTGTGGTGCCGCTCAACGTTCTTTTTGCGGCGTCCCAGCGGACGTCGCGCGTGTCCACGAGTCCCTGTGTGATGTGGCGCGAGGTGCTGATGAGTTGCGGGTGCGGGCGGAGTTGGCGCAGGGCGAGGTTGGCGCAAGAGCGGGCGGGGAGGGCGCGGCGCAGTTCGCCGGTGAAGACAGGCAGGAGGCGGTTTTCCCAGAAGTCGAACGCGACCGTCGGCGCGGCGGGGTCGAGGGCGAAGTCGGTCAACGGGCGGGCGATGGTCTTCGTCCACGCGCCCCAGTTGTAGAGGCCGGCGAGCGTGGTCGCGCCGTCGTTGCCGGCGACGTGCCAGACGGCGGGCGCGCTTTCCTCGAAGACGTCAACGGGTCGCGCCGGCGACGTGTGCGAGGGCATTGTGCGGCGCAGCAGGTCGAGCCGCTCGGCGGGCAGTTTCGCGTATTCCTCGCTGCTGCTGTTCATAAAGCCGGCGAGGGTGACGTAGGTGCAGATCGCCCGCGCCTGCGCGAGCGGCAGCGTGGCGCGGACGTAGAGCGGGTCGGGGTCGTTCCACCAGACGCGGCCGTGCAGGAACCACGACCACGCGCCGTAGCGCGGTCCGGAGAGCAGCGCGTTCCACGCGGCGCCGTTGTCGGGGCCGATGCGCATCGCGTCAACCAATCCGTAGGCACCGGCGGCGCTGCGCATGTTTTGCGGGGCGCAGCAGCCGAGGATGAAGGTGCCCGGCGCGGCGTTTTCGCGGACGAGGCGCAGCCCGCTGCGGTAGGCCTCGGTCTGCGTCTTGGCGGGGTCGGCGAGGATGGCGCGCCCGAACTCGTCCTCGCGCCACGAGTCGCAGACGTAGTTGAGGTTGACGCCGAGGCCGCTGCACAGGCCGTCGAGTTTGAGGTAGCGGTAGCCCCACTCGTTGGTGAGGCGGCGGATGATTGCGGCGAGGTAGTCGCGCGCGGCGGGGCGCGTCATGTCGAGGCAAGTTCCCGCCCAGAAAATGGTGTAGGGCTGGGCGGCGGCGGCGGCGGCTTTTTTGTCGGGGCGTTTTTTGATGAAGAGGTCTTGCTTGTCGGCGAAGAACGGGTCGTTGGCGGTGCCGGAGAACGGGATGAGCCAGATGCCGGCGGTGAACTTTTTGTCGCGGATGTGCTGCGCCACCGGTGCCATTCCCGACGGGTAGGGACCGCGCGTGTCGAAATCGCCGAACACCTTTTTCGGACCGTTCCCGCCGCCGGTGCCGCGCTGCCAACCGTCGTCAATCTGGATGACGTCCATCCCGAACGGCGCGAGCGCGGCGGCGGCGAAGTCGGTTCGCGGGCGGAGTTTTTTCTCGGTGCTCGCGGCGTCCACATACCACGTGCAGTGCACCGTCGGCATCGGCGGCAGTTTGATGCGCAGCTCGGCGGCGACGGCGTCGGCGTAGCGTTCCAATCCGAACCGCGCGTCGGCGAAGTAGCCGATGAGCAGCGTTTCGAGCGGCGCGGTGCCGCCGGCGGCAGGGTCGCAAGCACCGTAATCGAGGTGCGGCAAAATCACGCCGGCGGTGCCGACGGTGCCGGCAGTGCCGGCGGCGTCGCCCTTTGGTTTGCCGTTGCCGGCGACCTTGGCGAGCACCGCGCCGCTGCCCTTCTCGACGGTCAGCCAACCGGCGACGACGCCCTCGCGGCTCTTCGCGTTCACGATCGCCGTCCACTGGTAACTGCCGGCGTTTTTCGCGAGCGGACGCGGCCCGCCGGTGCCGTGCGCAACGTCCCACGCGGCGTCGGCGAGCGTGAACGCCGGATATGCGACGCGGTGATTGCCGTTTGCGTTGACGACGCTCCCGCCCGCCGCGCGCGCCGAGCGCGTCACCCGCAGGAACGGTTCGCCGGCAACGAGCCGCAGCGTGTAGCCGTCGCCGGTGCCGAGCGTGTTGCCGGTGCCGGCGGAAGAAAGTGCCACCGGCAGCGCGAACTTTGCCGAGGCGAACACCTTCTCGCCGCCGGTGCCGCCGGTGCTCACGGCACCGCCGGCACTGCTGCCGGCACTGCTGCCGGTGCCGGTTTTCCGCAACGTGAGTTCGCCGGTGGCGTCATCGAGCGTGGCGCGAATGTGCTCGTTTTTGATTTCGAGAATCGCTGCCGGCGCGGACGTCGCGGAAGCCGCAAACGCGCCGCCGGCAACGGCGAGCAGGGAGAGGAGCAGACGGGGAGAAAGCATCGCCGCCAAGACCGCCGCCCGCCGCCGCCGGTTCCCCGCCACCGGCGCGCCACCGGTGGCACCGCCGGTGCGCGCCGGTTCGCCCCTGCCCCGCCCTTTTTCCGTTTGCGCCGTTTCGCGCGGTGCCGTTTCTTTCGCGCCGCCCAAGCGAGACACGCGGCGGCACTCTCACCGACTCACACACTCACACAACACCGTTAGCAAAAACACCCATGGCAATCTACTTCCCAGAAGTCAAAAAGACCGTCCCCTACGAGGGACCCGACAGCAAAAACCCGCTCGCCTACAAATGGTATGACGCGGAGAAAGTCGTCGCCGGCAAAACGATGAAGGAGCACTTCCGCTTCGCCATCGCCTACTGGCACACCTACAAGGCCGCCGGCGTTGACATGTTCGGCCCCGCCGCGTGGGAACGCCGCTGGAACGCCGGCTCGCCGCTCAAAGTCGCCTCGCAGGCGCTCGCCGCGAACTTCGAGTTCGTCCAGAAACTCGGCCTCGAATACTACTGCTTCCACGACCGCGACATCGCCCCCGAAGGCAAGAGCGTCGCCGAGTCGGAGAAGATTTTGCAGGGCGTCGTCAAGGAGGCCGCGAAATACCAGAAGGACACCGGCGTGAAACTGCTCTGGGGCACCGCGAACCTGTTCGGCAACCCGCGCTACACGCACGGCGCCGGCACCAATCCCGACCTGCAGGTCTTCGCCTACGCCGCCGCGCAAATCAAGGCCGCGCTCGACGCCACCGCCGCGCTCAAAGGCGAGAACTACGTTTTCTGGGGCGGCCGCGAGGGCTACGAAACCCTCCTCAACACGCGCCTCAAACAGGAGCAGGAGCAACTCGCCCGCCTCCTCCAACTCGCCGTGGACTACAAAAAGAAAATCGGCTTCACCGGCCAGTTCCTCATCGAGCCGAAGCCCAAGGAACCCACGAAGCACCAATACGATTTCGACGCCGCAACCGTCATCGGATTCCTCAAAACCTACGGTCTCGACAAGGACTTCAAACTCAACATCGAAGCCAACCACGCCACCCTCGCCGGTCACACCTTCGAGCACGAACTCACCGTCGCCGCCGCCGACAAAAAACTCGGCAGCATTGACGCCAACGCCGGCGACACCCTGCTCGGCTGGGACACCGACCAGTTCCCCGTGGACATCTACACCACCGCGAAAGCGATGCTCGTCGTCCTCGACGCCGGCGGCCTCGGCAGCGGCGGCTTCAACTTCGACGCCAAGTGCCGGCGCGGCTCCGGCGAGACCCTCGACCTCTTCTACGCCCACATCGGCGGCATTGACGCCTTCGCCAAAGGCCTCCTCATCGCCGACGCCCTGCGCTCCGACAAGGCGCTCTCCGCCTTCGTTGACGAGCGCTACGCCTCGTGGAAAACCGACCTCGGCAAGAAAGTCCTCGCCAAGAAAAGTTCACTCGAAGAACTCACCGACTACGCGAAGAAATCCGGCGAGCCGAAGCGCGTCAGCGGCCGTCAGGAATACCTCGAAAACATCTTCAACGACTACCTGCTCGCGCGGTAAT